>NZ_JAATWC010000002.1 GCF_012979235.1 Dissulfurirhabdus thermomarina | reverse complement strand
TCTTCCGGGAGATGGGAGTTCCAGCGTGAATAGATCCATTGACCTGAGAGGCATCTGCGGCGCCCATGGCGGGGCGTCCGCCCCTTCCGGAGGCCGCGAGGCCGGGGCCGTGAGGTGGCTCCGGCGGCCGGGCGCGCGGGAACAGCGGTCGCCTGGCAACCGGCCCAGCGGGCATCATCCGGCGGCGCTGCCGTGCGCCGCACGCCCCGGCGGCTTCAGGTGGAGGAATGCGGTGGGGCAGGGGGGCGCATCGGAGCGGGGAGGGGATCCGGGGCCTTCGTGCGGCGTCATAGGGGACGGGTTGGTGCCCCCGGCAGGATTCGAACCTGCGACACCAGGATTAGGAATCCTGTGCTCTATCCCCTGAGCTACGGGGGCGGCGGCCCGGACAGGCGGGTTATACCGGCTGGAACCCGGATCCGCAAGGTCCGGCCCGCTGTTGACGCCCGGTGGGGAGTGTGTTAAATGATCCCCGCCGTGGGGCTGTAGCTCAGCTGGGAGAGCGCTTGAATGGCATTCAAGAGGTCAGCGGTTCGATCCCGCTCAGCTCCACCACCCGACACGGAATCCACAGGGAGGGCCTCTTCGGGTTTTTCCTGTCGCGTCGCCCCCGCCTTCGAAAGAATTGGCCTTCTTCCGGGCGGGGGCCTTTCTCCTTCGGGCCGCCGGGTCCGCTTCCCGTCATGAAGAGCGCCAAGCTCCCTCCCGATCCCGACCTCCGGCGCGTCGAGCTTCGCCTCAAGGTCACAAAGGAGATCGTCGTCAAGTTCATCGAGATGGGGCGGGTGACCCCCGCCTCCTTCGAGGAGGTCTTCGACCGGGTCTACAAGGCGGTGGCCCGGGCAGAGGAGGGCGGCCGCGGCGGTCACTGAGCCCCGCCGCGTGTCGCGGTCCGGGTCCCCGCGAAGCGGAGGCCGGGGGGCGCCGCCGCCCCGGGGCCGCGGGCCCGGGAAGGGAGGCTGACGGCGTGAAACTCCTGATCGCCGGCGCCGGCAAGACCGCGCGGGAACTGCTCCGGCGCCTCGGACAGTCCTGGGACGTCACCCTCCTGGACCAGGACGAGGGCCACCTCGGCGAGCACCGCCACCGCGAGCAGGTCCGGCGGCTCGTCCTCGGGGACGCCTCGAGCCGGGTGATCCTCGACGAGGCCGGGATCGCCGGGCACGACTTCGTGGCCGCCGTCACCAACCGGGACGAGGTGAACCTCGAGGTCTGCCGCTATGCCCGGAAGGTGGGCGTCCAGAACGTCATCGCCCTGGTGAACGACAGTCTGAACCTCCCCCAGTTCCAGGAACTCGGCGTACGGGCCATCTGCCCCGGGCACCTCGTGGCCCGGGACATCGAACTCTTCCTGGAGAGCCCCCGGCTCTTCGTGAGCACCATCGCCGAGGGGGCGGGGGAGGTGATGGAGGTGGAGGTGGTGCGCCGGGCCCAGGCCGCGGGTCGCGCCATCAAGGACTTCGCTTCCCGTGACTGGCTCATCGCCGCGGTCCACCGGGCGGGGCAGCTCATCATCCCCCACGGGGACACCGTGATCCGGGCGGGGGACCGGCTCACCATCGTGGGCCGGGCGGATCTCTACCGGTCCATCGCCCACTTCTTCTCCCTGGCGGAGCCGAGCTTCCCCTTGGAATACGGGCAGCACGTCCTGCTGCCCCTGGGCGGGGTGGACGATCTCCCCGAGGGCCTCCTGGACGAGGTGGCCTATCTCCTCCACAACACCCGGGCCAACGGACTCACCGTCCTCTGCGCCGGGGAGGTGCCGCCGGAGCTGGAGGCCGCGAAGGGGCGGTTCGAGGAGCTGGGCCGGCTCCAGGTGCGCGTCGTCACCGGGTCCCTGGAGGAGGTGCTGGTCCAGACTTCGAAGGGGGAGAGCGTCGGCTGCGTGGTCTCGGCGCCGAGGCCCCTGGGCCCGGTGGCCCGGATCCTGGGGATCCCCACGGTGGTGGCCCTGGCGCACCGGCTGGCCTGCCCCCTCCTGGTGGGGCGCCGGAGTCTCCCGTACCGGCGGATCCTGGTGCCGTGCTCCGGGACGAAGTCCACGGGGCTCGCCCTGGAGACCGCCGTGGATCTCGCCAAGCAGCTCGGGGCCGAGGTGACGGCCGTCACGGTGACCGATCCCCTGGCCGCCTCGGGGACGGGCTCCCCGGAGTGGGCCGAGGAGGCCCTGACGCAGGCGCGGCAGATCGGCAAGCTCCAGCAGTTCTCCATCCTGGAGGTGATCCGGGACGGTAATCCCATCAAGGAGATCCTCGCCGAGGCCGCCGACCACGACCTCCTGGTGGTGGGCAGCACCTCCCAGAGCGCCTCGCTGCTGCGGCCCCACATCGGAGAGCACCTGGTCCAGGACGCCCCGTGCTCGGTGCTGGTGGTCACCTGAGGCCCGGCCGGGGGCGTGCCGGCGCCCCGGCGGAGGAGGGACATGGAGAACGGTGAAGGGCTCGCGCTGCTGATCATCGCCGTGGCGGGTGCCACGCTCCCGCTCCTGGCCCGCCCCCTCCGGGTGCCGCCCATGGTGGCGGAGATGCTCTTCGGCATCCTGCTGGCGCAGGCCGGTTTCAACCGGGCCTTCTCCGGGGCGTGGCTTCCGTTCCTCGCCCAGTTCGGTTTCCTCATGCTGATGTTCCACGCGGGGCTCGAGATCGACTTCGCGGCGCTTCGCCGGGAGCCGGCCGGCCGGCTGGCCGTCTACGCCCTGGCCTTCGGCCTGACCCTGGGCCTGGCCTACGGGGCCGCCCGGCTCCTGGGCCACGGGCTCTTCCTGGCCCTCGTCCTCTCCACCACGTCCCTGGGGCTCATGCTGCCCGCCCTCCGGGAGCTGGGCATCTCGAAGACGCCCCTGGGCCAGAGCGTCTTGATATCGGCCACCCTGGCGGATTTCTGCACCCTGCTCGGCCTGACCGGGATGGTGCTCTACGGGGCCCACGGCTTCGGCTGGCGGCTGGTGGGGCCCATCCCGGTCTTCGTCCTCTTCGGGGTGGTGCTCTGGGGAGTCCGGCTGGCGGCCTGGTGGCATCCCCACCGGGCCGTCCGCTTTCTCGAGGGATCCGACCCCCAGGAGTTGGGCGTGCGGGCGGCGTTCGCGCTGCTCTTCGTCTTCGTGGGGATCTCGGAGCTCGTGGGGCTTGAGCCCATCCTCGGGGCCTTCCTCGGCGGGTGCGTGCTCTCCGTGGTCTTCGAGGACCGCGGCCTTCTCGAGGAAAAGCTCGCCGGCTTCGCCTACGGGTTCCTGATCCCCATCTTCTTCATCCACGTGGGGCTCGAGTTTCCCCTCTCGGCCTTCGCCGAGACCGGGTTCCTGGTCTTCACCGGAAAGCTTCTGGTCGCGGCCTTGCTGGTGAAGCTGATCCCCGCCCTCCTGCTCCGGCTCCGCGGGCTCGGGTGGCGGCATTGTCTCCTGGCCGGGCTGCTCCTTTCCGCCCGGCTCAGCTTGATCGTGGCCGCCGCCGCCATCGGGGTGGAAAAGGGCCTGCTCTCTCCCCGGATGGAACCCGCCATCTTGACCCTGGCGCTGGTCACGGCCTCGCTCGTCCCGGTGGCCTTCCGTCGATTGGCCCTCCGGTGGGGCGCCGCCGGGGGGGGCGCGGGCTAGAAACGGGGCGGGAGCCGGCGCGGGAGCAGCAGATCCCGCGCCAGGCGCAGGAAGTAGGCATCGGTCATACCGGCGATGAAGTCCCGCACCACGGCGGCGGGGGGCGACTCCCGGTAGGCCGGGTCCATGCCGTCGAGGAAGTCCGTAAAAATAACGGAATCTTCATTACTTTTTTCTAAGTCTTCATAAAATTTCTCAAAGAGGGCGCGGTACACGCTCCGGATCTTGGGCGCCTCCGTCTTGATCTGGGGGGCTGAGTAGATCCGGGCCATGTTGAAGGCCTTGAGTCGGGTCAGGGCCTCGGCCACCCGGGGGCTGAACCCCACCTCGTCCCGGTCCAGGCTGTGGGTGATGAGGTCCGTCACCAGGCGGTAGACGATGGTGCCGTTGGTCCGCCCCAGCACCTCCACGCATTCCGGCGGCAGGTCGTCCCGGCGGATGAGGCGGAGGCGGACCGCGTCCTCGATGTCGCGCCCCACGTAGGCCACGGTGTCCGCCAGCCGCACCACGCAGCCCTCGAGGGTCGTGGGACGGAGCGGGGTCTCCGGCCACTTGAGGAGCCGGTCGATCTCCCGGTCGAGGCGTTCGAAGGTCTTTCCCGGGCTGGGGGCCAACGCCGTGATGTCGGCCTCTCCGTCGTGGCACAGGATCCCGTCCAGGGTCTGGAGGGTGAGGTTGCAGCCGCGGCCCTTGCGTTCCACCCGCCGGAGGAAGTGGACTCCCTGGACGTTGTGCATGAAGCGGGGGAGCCCCGCCTCGAGGCAGAGTTCGGAGAGGATCCGCTCGCCGTCGTGGCCGAAGGGCGGGTGGCCGATGTCGTGGCCGAGGGCGATGGCCTCGAGGAGATCCTCGTTGAGCCCGAGGAACCGGCCAACCGTCCGGGAGATCTTGGAGACCAGCTGGACGTGGAGGACCCGGTGGGTCAGGTGGTCGTTGGGGATGAGGGAGAAGACCTGGGTCTTGTCGATGTAGCGGGTGTAGGCGAGGGAATGGAGGATCCGGTCGGCGTCGATGGCGAAGGGTTGACGGTGGTCCGAATCCAGGTGGTCCTCCGGGCGCTCCCGGATGGCGTCGCGGCTGAAGGTGGCCCGGGGGGAGAGGATCTCGGCCTCCCGGAGGTTGAGGCGATCGCGGAGCTCGGTGAGGTCCACTGGCAGGCCCGGTTCCTCCCTGGTCTCGGCGGCGCCGGCCGGGACACCCGCCGTGGGGCGGGGCCGGCACCGTTCACCGTTAATTAAACACATGGGCCAAGGAACGCAACGACGCGCGGCGCCGTCACAGCTCCTTGAAGACCTTGGCCAGGGACTCTCCCGCTACGTGGAGGCGCCACTCGTTGAGGTATCCGAAGGGGGTCTCGGCCACCTCGAACCCCGCTCCTTCCAGCCGCTCCCGGATCTTCGCCGCCAGGGCCCGGGAGAAATCCGGCTCCGCCTTGTCGGAGGCGAGGTGCGCAAAGGAGTGCAGGACCGCCCGCCGGCTGCCGAACTTGCCCGCCAGCCACTTGATGTTTTTGACCGCCTTGGTCACCAGGGAGCGCTCCCGTCCCGGGTCCCGGGCCTCGCAGTGGTAGAAGACCACCACCGCGTCGGTCCAGGTCTCTCCGCCGGCCGCGTCCGGGGCGGAATCGAGGGTCTTCTGGAAGGGGGTGAAGTGGAATTCCCGGGCGAAGAAGAGGAGGAGCCGCACGCGCTAGCGGCTGGCGGTGAGTTGGGCGTATTCCTGGGCGCCGTAGTTTTCGAGCCGGACCCAGCGCCCGCCGGACAGGAACCACCACTGGCGGCCGTCGAAACGGGCCACCAGGGCCCCGTGGTAGGCCATCATCCGCCGCACCTCCTGCGGGGTGTAGGGATTGTGGTAGTTGCCCTTGACGACGCCGTCCTGATAACCTGGCCAGAGGAGGAGAGCGATCACCACCGTGACCCCGGCCAGGGCCAGGACTACGGCCCGGCGGTGGAGGGCCAGAAAATGTCGGAACCTGGCTTTCATAGATCCCATTATGCCCCGAAGCGGACGAATCGTCAACCAGGCGGGGGGCAAGATGCGCATATTCTCCTTTGAAAACGGATCGTTACCATCACGCCTCCGGGCCGCGGCGGCCGCCGTCCCCTTCCTGGTGCTCTCCACGGCCGGGCCCGCCTGGGCCGTCCAGGTCCACGGGGCCCCGGAGGGGCTGGTGGCCCACCTCCTGGCCCATGTCTTCTTCGCCGCCGCCATGTTGGTCTTCGCCCTGAGGATCCGCGCCCTCGGCCTCGACACGGCCTCCGCCTGGCGGCACGTGCGGGCCGGGGCCCTCTTCTTCGTGGCCTGGAACGCCTGGGCCTTCGCCTCCCACGTCCTGGACGCCGCCGCGGGCCCGTTGCCGCGGCCGCCCGGGGCCCCGTGGGACCGGGTGCTCCTGGAGTCCTTATCGGATTTCGCCCGTTACGTGCTGAAAAACGACCACATCCTCGCGGTGCCCGCCATGGCCTGGATCTACCTGGGGCTCCGGGACCTGGCCCGGGCGGACGGGGCCGGTACGTCCTCCCGGGCGGGCGATCCCGAGGCCGGCGCCCCATGACCTGGTCCACCTGGCCCATCGTGATCGTCGACCTCGCGGGGGCCCTCCTGCTGCTGGGCCTTGCCGCAATGTCCCTCGGGAAGGCACACCGGATCGGCCGCCGGACCTCCCGGGAGGATCCCCTCGGGCACTATCTCACCTGGCTGTGCCTGGCGCTCCTCGCCTTCGCCCTCTCGCGTTCCCTGGCCCACGTGGTGAAGTACCTCCTCCTCTTTTCCGGCCGGCCGGAGTGGTGGGCCCGGATCGCTCCGGTCACCGGCGCCGTGAACACCCTGGTCTTCGTGGTCATCGCCTCCGTGACGCTCTTCTTCGACCGGATCCAGCGGATCGTCCGTGAGATGGAGCAGGGGCGGGACCGCCTGCGGCGGATCTCCCGGGAGCTCCTCCGAGTCAACCGGGAGGTGGAGGACATGGTCGCCGAACGCACCCAGGCCGAGATGGCGCTGCGCCTCGCCCACGAGGTCCGGAACCCGGTCTCCATCATGGGGGGACTCCTCCGGCGGAGCCGGGAGGACCTCCCCGACCGGGACGGCCTCCGGGAGCGGATCGACCGGGTCCTGGAACAGGCGGAACACCTGGAGGCGTTGCTTCGGCGGCTCGAGGGGATCCTCGAGGCCCGGCGCCGGCGCCTCGTGGTCCTGGACCTCGGCGAGGTGGCCGCGGAAGTGGTGCTGGCCGTCGAGGAGGAGGCCCGGGATCGGGGCGTGTCGATCTTCCTCGAGCGAAGCCCCTCGCGCCTGTCCTTTCGAGGCGACCGCCATCTCCTGCGGACCGCGGTGAACTTCTTGTTCCGGCAGGCCCTCGACGCCCTCGGCCCGGGGGGCCGGCTCCGGGCGAGCACCGGGATGGACGAGGGAGGCGGGCTCTACCTGGAGGTGGCCGCGGCGCCCCTCCGCCCGGGTGCCTTCCCGGGCGGGGCGGAGGAGCCGGGGGGGGAGACCGGCTACCGGATGGCCTTCGTGCGCCAGGTGGTCGAGGAACACCGGGGCAGCCTCGCCGTCCTGGTGACGCCGGATGGGGAAGGCCGCTTCCGCCTCCGGGTCCCTACCCACCTCGGGGTCCTGGACCGGAGAAGGCCCGGGCCCGCGGGCGGGGAAAGCGACGGGTGAGGCGACCCCCCGGGGGCCGCGTCAGTCGCCCAGGAGGGGGCGGTGGGCCTTCTCGAGGTCCGCGATCTTTCCGTCGAGGCGTCTTTGCTGCTCGGTCTCGTCGGCGGCCTTCCGGGCGGCCCGGTAGGCCTCCAGGGCCTTTTCCCTGCGTCCCGCCGCCCGGTAGGCGTCGCCGAGGTGTTCCGCGATGGTGGGGTCCGAGGGGGCGAGGGCGTGGGCCCGCTCGAGGGTCTCCACCGCCTTCTGCCATTCCTTCTTCTTGAAGTAGACCCAGCCGAGGCTGTCCACGATGTAGCCGCGGTCGGGGGCCAGCTCCAGGGCCCGCTTCACGAGGTCCTCCGCCTCGTCGAGCCGGATGCCTTCCTCGGCGTAGGTGTAGCCCAGGTAGTTGAGGGCGCCCACGTGGTCCGGGTCGAGCTCGAGGGCCTTGCGGGCCAGCTCCAGGGCCTCGGGGCGTCTTTCCTGGAGGTCGAGGACCATGGCGAGGTCGACCAGGATGTCCGGGGATTTCGGCTCCTTGGCCAGGGCCTTGCGGAGGAGCGCCTCGGCCTTGGCCGGCTCTCCCTGGTCCTGGTAGAGGAAGGCCAGGGCGGTCATCCAGCGGACCTCGCCGGGACGGCGCGCGAGGCCTTCCTCCAGGAGGCGGACGGCTTCCCGGGGCTTTCCCCGGCGGGCCAGGAGGTCGGCCCGGCGGATCCGGGCCTCCACCGCCGCCGGGTCGTCCTCCGGGATGCCGGCCAGGACGGTCTCGGCCTTGGCCAGCTCGCCCAGACCCTCGTAGGCCACGGCCAGGTAGAGGCGCACGACGCCGTGACGGGCCTCCGGGATCTTGTCGAGCCCCTCGAGGAGGGAGACCGCGCGGCGGAACCGCTCGGCCTCCAGGTAGAGGAGGGCGACCTTGAAGCGGACGGGCGGCGTGTCGGGGAGGTGCTCCCGGTAGCCGTCGATCTCCGCGACGGCCGCCTTCGTGCGCCCGGCGGCGATGAGGAACCGGACCAGGCCTTCCCAGGCCCAGCCGTTGTCCGGCTCGCGTTCCAGCCAGCGGCGCCAGGTGGCCTCGGCCTCGTCCGTCCGCCCGGCCGCCGAGAGGGTGTCGGCCAGCTCCTGGTAGAGCTTGGGGACGGCGGCGTTGAGCTCGAGGGCGCGGCGGAAGTGCTGCGCCGCCTCCGCCAGGTCGCCGGATTCGCGCAGGAGCCGACCCATGAAGTAATTGGCCACGAAGGCGGTCCGGCCCGTCCCGGCCGCGGCGCTCTCCAGGACCTTGGCGGCCTCCTTGTAACGGCGCTGCTGGGCGTAGACCTCCCCCAGGAGGAGGGCCGCATCGGCGTTGTCCCCGTCGCGCCGGAGGAGCCCCTCGAGGACGGCGGCGGCTTGGTCGAAGGCCCCCGCCGCGGCGTGGATGCGGGCCTCCAGGAAGAGGAGATCGGTGTCGTCCGGCCGCAGGGCCAGGGCCTGGCGGGCGTAGTCGAGGGCTTCTTCGGGATGGTTGCCCCTAAGGAGCATGAGCGCCAGGTCCTCGAGGAGCGCCACCGACTCGGGGTCCGCGGCGACGGCCTCCCGCATGGAGGCGATGGCGCCTTCCTCGTCGCCCTCGAATTGCTGGGTGAGCGCCTTCAGGTAGGCGGCGTAGGCCTGGCTGAGGGAGGGACGGTAGGCCCCGGAGGCGGCGGGCCCGGGCTGGAGGACCCAGAGCGCAAGGGCGCAGCCGAGGAGCCGGGCGAGGAGGCGCCGCCGCATCACTCCGCGTCCGGCCCTGCCCGGTAGGCCTCGATGTCCGGGATCCGGTCCTCGAGAAAGGCCTTGAGCTTCTTCTTGATCCGGGTCTCGATCTGCCGGACCCTTTCCCGCGAGACCCCGAACCGCTCCCCCAGCTCCTGGAGGGTCTTCGGCTCCTCGGTGAGCATCCGTTCCTCGAAGATGACCTGCTCCTTGTCCTCGAGGATGTCCCGGAAGGCCTGCATCTCCGCCTTGAGCCGGGCGTCTATCTCGGCCCGGGCCACCCGGGACTCGAGGGGGACCTCGCCGCTTTCCAGGAAGTCCAGGTGACGGTCGTCGGATTCCTGGCGGACCGGGGCGTCCAGGGAGACCTCCCAGGCCCCCATGCGCTGGTCCATCTCGATGACGTCCTGCTCGCTCACGTTGAGCCGCTGGGAGATGAGCTTCGGGACGGGTTCGAAGCCGAGGGCCTGGAGCCGGTCCTTCTCCTTGTGGAGATTGTAGAAGAGCTTTCGCTGGGCCTGGGTGGTGCCGATCTTCACGAGGCGCCAGTTGTCCATGAGAAACTTCAGGATGTAGGCCTTGATCCAAAAAGAGGCGTAATAGGAGAACTTCACCCCCTTGTAGGGATCGAACTTCTTGACCGCCTGCATGAGGCCGAGGTTGCCCTCCTGGACGAGGTCCAGGAAGTTCTGCATCCAGAACTTCTGGAAGTCCAGGGCGATCTTCACCACCAGGCGGAGGTTGGCCGTGACGATGCGGCGGGCGATCTCCGGGTCCCGGGTCTCGTGGTAGGCCCGGGTGAGGCGTTCCTCCTCCTCCCGCGTCAGCAGTGGGAAGCGGCTGATCTCGGCCAGGTAGTGCTGGAGGATGTCGGCCGGCGTTTGACGGGGGGCCGTCTCGGCCGGGGCGTGTGGTGCCGCCGGATCGGCGGCCGGGAGCGTCTCCGCGGCGTTCGGCTTCTTCATGGGTCGGGCTCCTCCGCGCCGGGCCGGGTGACCTGCGTGGTGACCGGTTTCACAGGCGGGCGAGGACGCCCCGGTTGACTTCCTCCACCTTTTCCCGCCCGCACAGATACTCTACCAGCTTCATGGCGAATTCCATAGCCGTGCCGGGCCCCTGGCTGGTGATGACCGTCCCGTCCTGGACCACCCGCTCGTCCACCAGCCGGCCGGTCCGGATCCCGGACCGGGAGACGGGGTGGCAGGTCAGACGCCGGCCCCCGGCGAGCCCGTGGCGCTCGAGGACGGTGGGGGCCGCGCAGATGGCCCCCACGGGCCGGTTCTCGTGGATGCGCCGGCGCAGGAGTTCCGCCACCCTGGGGTCCGCGGCGAGCCGGTCGGTCCCTTCCAGGCCGCCCGGGAGGACCACCAGGTCGAAGTCCCGGTCCAGGACCTCGTCCAGCGCGGCGTCCGGCACCAGGACAACGCCCCTGGCCGAGGTCACGGGCCCGGGCTCGAGGCCGGCCGCCACCACCTCGACGCCGGCCCGGCGGAGGATGTCGATCACCGTCACGGCCTCGAGTTCCTCGAAGCCCTGTGCCAGCAAGAGGAGGACACGTTTCTTCGTCGTTTCCATGAAGCCTCCGGCGGACGAGATCGGCGGCGGATCGGGCCGGCCCCGGGGCCGGGCTTCCTTCCGCCCGGAAGCAAAGACTAGATACGTCGGCGGGATGCGTCAAGGCGGGGGCGTTGAACTCCGGGCGCCGGTTGCACGATGAGTTTCAAGGATGCTTTACTGGGCGGGGCCGCGCCCACGCCCGTGCCAACGCACCCTTCGAGGAGGTAGTTCTCATGACAGCCGCAGTCCGCAAGCGGGGACAATGGAAGAGCCCGTGGGGGTTCGTCCTCGCCGCCATCGGTTCCGCCATCGGCCTCGGCAACATCTGGCGTTTCTCCTACCTGGCCTACGACAACGGGGGCGGAGCCTTCCTGATTCCCTACCTCGTGGCCCTCTTCACGGCGGGGATCCCGCTGCTCATCCTCGAGTTCGGGATCGGGCACGAGCGGATCGGCAGCGCCCCCCTGGCCCTCGCCAAGGTCCACCCCCGGTGGGAATGGCTGGGCTGGTGGCCCGTGATCTTCGTGATGTTCGGGATCGTGCTCTACTACTCCGTGATCATCGCCTGGTGCGTGGACTACGTCTTCTACGCCGTCCGGCTTTCCTGGGGCGCCGACCCGGACGCGTTCTTCTTCCACACCTTTCTCGGGGCGAGCGGCGCCCCGTCCCGGATCGGCGCCGTCCAGACCCCCGTCCTGGCCGCCCTGGTGGGGGTGTGGTGCCTCACCTGGGCCATCATCGTCCGCGGGGTGAGCCGGGGGATCGAGCTGGCCAACCGGATCTTCATGCCGCTGCTCCTCGTGCTCACCCTGATCCTGGTCGGCTGGTCGCTCGGCCTTGAGGGCGCCCGGGAGGGCATCCGGGCCTACCTCCGTCCCGACTTCTCGCGCCTTGCCGAGCCCAAGGTCTGGATCAGCGCCTACGGGCAGATCTTCTTCACCCTGAGCCTCGGCTTCGGGATCATGATCGCCTACGCCAGCTACCTGCCGCACAAGTCGGACATCACCGGCAGCGCCGTGGTCACCGCCCTGGCCAACAGCGGGTTCTCCCTCCTGGCGGGCTTCGGGGTCTTCTCGGTGCTGGGTTTCATGGCGCACAGCCAGGGGGTCGGCGTGGAGCAGGTGGTCACGCACAGTATCGGGCTCGCCTTCGTGGCCTACCCGAAGGCCATCTCCCTCATGGGGCCCGCGGGGAAGGTCTTCGGCGTGCTCTTCTTCCTGAGCCTGGTGGTGGCGGGGCTGTCCTCTTCCGTCTCCATCGTCGAGGCCTTCACCGCGGCGGTGGTGGACAAGTTCGGCACGGACCGGCGCACCCTGGCCGGCGTGCTGTGCGTGATCGGCTTCGTCGGGGGGCTCATCTTCACCACCCAGGGAGGGCTCTACTGGATCGACATCGTGGACCACTTCCTGAACGCCTACGGGCTCGTGGTGGTGGGACTCCTCGAATGCGTGGCCGTGGGCTGGTTCTTCCGGATCGAGACCATCCGCCGGCACCTCAACCGGGTCTCCCGGATCCCCCTCGGACCGTGGTGGAACTGGGTCATCAAGCTGGTGCTCCCCGGGATCCTCGGCGTTATACTTGTGCAGCAGCTGGTGGAGGAGCTGAGCCGCCCCTACGGCGGCTACAGCTGGGCCAGCCTCATCGCCATCGGCTGGAACTGGGTGCTCGTCACCTTGCTTGCCTCCTTCATCCTGGCCATGAGGCCTTGGCACCAGGAGGCGGACCTCCGGAAGGGACGGGGGGACGGGCGGTAAGGGCGGGCGGCCCCCGCCGGGGGAGGACGCAGGCGCCGTGAAACGGGTTCCCCTCGCCGAAAGGATGCGCCCGCGGCGCCTCGAGGACTTCGCGGGCCAGGACCACCTCCTGGGGCCCGGACGGGTGCTCTCCGGGCTGCTCGCCCGGGGGCGGCTGCCTTCCCTCATCCTCTGGGGCCCCCCGGGTTGCGGGAAGACCACCCTGGCCCGGCTCCTCGCCCGGGCCGTGAACGCCCACTTCGTGACCCTGTCCGCGGTGCTCTCGGGCGTCAAGGACCTTCGCCAGGTCATCGACGAGGCGAGAGGCCGCCTCGATGCGGGCGAGGGGCCCACCGTCCTCTTCGTGGACGAGATCCACCGGTTCAACAAGGCCCAGCAGGACGCCTTCCTCCCCCACGTGGAGAGCGGGCTCGTCACCCTGGTGGGGGCCACCACGGAGAACCCGTCCTTCGAGATCATCGCGCCGCTGCTGTCCAGATGCCGGGTCCTGGTGCTCAAGCCCCTGCCCGAGGAGGTGCTGGAGCGGATCCTCGACCAGGCCCTCTCGGACCCCGAACGGGGCCTCGGGCGCCTGGAGCTGGAGCTGACGCCGGAGGCCCGGCGGGTCCTCGTCCGCCAGGCCGACGGTGACGCCCGGGCCCTCCTCAACTGCCTCGAGACCGCGGCGGAGTTGGCCGTAGGCCGCCGGGCCGAGGGCCGGGGCGCCCGGATCACCCTGGAGGTCGTCGAGGAGGCCGTCCAGCACAAGGCCCTTCGCTACGACAAGGCCGGGGAGGAGCACTTCAACCTCATCTCCGCCTTCCACAAGAGCCTCCGGGGGAGCGATCCCGACGCGGCCCTCTACTGGATGGCCCGGATGCTCGCCGCCGGGGAGGACCCCCGTTATATCGCTCGACGCATGATCCGCTTCGCCTCGGAGGACGTGGGGAACGCCGATCCTGCAGCCCTTCGCGTGGCTCTGGACGCCCACGAGGCCTACACCGTGCTGGGCTCTCCGGAGGGGGAACTCGCCCTGGCCCAGGCGGCCCTCTACCTGGCCACCGCCCCCAAGAGCAACGCGGCCTACACCGCGCTGGGCGCGGCCCAGGCCGACGCCAGAAAGCACGGGAGCCTCCCCGTGCCCCTCCACATCCGGAACGCCCCCACTCGGCTCATGAAGGAACTCGGCTACGGGGAGGGCTACCGCTACGCCCACGACGACCCGGACGCCCTCGTCCCGCAGGAGTACTTCCCCCCGCAGCTCCGGGGGCGGGTCTACTACCACCCCACCAACCGGGGCCACGAGCGCACCATCCGGGAGCGGCTCGAGAAGTGGCGCCGGCTGCTGGCCCGCAAGCGCCATCCCGGCGCTTGACCCGCGCCTTCGTTCTCGATTGGAAAAATTGTGCTTGTGGGACACGCCTCGTTGCATCATCCATGAAGCATTTTCCGGGCCGTCGGCAACGATCTCTCGGTCCGGCCCCTTCCGTCGCCCCATCAAGTGATGCCGCCCTTCGCCCGATAAAGAGGGAACAGGGAGCCGGCGCTCCACACCGCCCACAAGGAGAGGCCTCCATGAAATTCCTCCCGAGAATCCTCGGCGACCGGACCTTTCGCTTCCAGCTCACGGCCCTTTCCACCCTGCTCCTCTGCCTTCTGGCACTGGCCGGCGCGGCGGGGATCGACGGGATGCGGCGCGCCAACATCGCCCTCGCGGAGATCGCCGAGGACCACATGGCCGTCCTCAGGGACGTGAACGAACTCCTGGACGTCCTCATGGTGGACGTCTCGGGCACCGTCCAGCGCGTGCTCGCCGGCGAGGTCGCGTGGAAGGAAGGACGCCGCCGGCTCGAGGCGGCCTTGGCCGACGCGGAGGGTTACCTCGAGGGCCTCGACGGCCGTATGGCCGCCTTGGGCGGCACGTCCAACCGGCACCTGGTCCAGGCCATGGGCGCCGAGGTCGCCCAGATGGAGGAAGGGATCCGGGGGCTCGAGGCGCAGCTCCAGGGCCTCTTGGCCGCCGGCGACCGGGCCGGCCTCGAACGCTTCCAGCGGCGCCGGCTCCCGGCCATCAGCCGCGAACTCCACGAGCGGGCCGGCAACATCCTCGAGGCGGAGTTCGCCAACATCCGGCTCGAGCGCCGGGCCGCCGAGCGCCGCTACGGGATGGCCCTCGTCCTGACGGTGGCCCTTCTCGGGGCCGGCATCCTGACCGCCGTGCTCTCGGTCGTCTTCCTGGTCCGCCGGCTGGATCGTTCCTTCGGGCTGCTGCGCGGGGCCATGGACCGGTTGCGGCGGGGGGACCTGGCGGGCCGGGTCGACTACGGGCAGAGGGACGAGTTCCGGCCCCTGGCGCAGGGGTTCAACGAGATGGCCGAGGCCCTCCACGAGCTGGTGGGGGAGATCCAGAAGTCGGGCATCAGCGTGAACAGCTCGGTGACGGAGCTGTCGGCGACGAGCCGGGAGCAGGAGTCGTCGGCGTCGGAGCTGGCGGCGACGTGCTCGGAGATCGCGGCCTCGTCCACGGAGATCGCGGCGACGTCGGCGCGGCTCCTGGAGACCATGAAGGGGGTGGCGGAGCTGGCGTCGGAGACGGCGGAGGCGGCAGGCGAGGGGCACGAGGGGCTCTCGCGGATCGACGAGACCATCAGCCGGATGGAGTCGGCCACGGGGTCCATCGTCTCGAAGCTGGGGGTGTTGAGCGAGAAGGCGGGCAACATCGCCGGCGTGGTGAAGACCATCAACAAGGTGGCGGACCAGACGAATCTCCTGTCGCTCAACGCGGCCATCGAGGCGGAGAAGGCTGGGGAGTACGGGGCGGGGTTCGCGGTGGTGGCCACGGAGATTCGGCGGCTGGCGGACCAGACGGCGGTGGCGACCTACGACATCGAGCAGATGGTGCAGGAGGTGCAGTCGGCGGTTTCGTCCGGGGTGATGGGGATGGACAAGTTCGCGGAGGACGTTCGGGGAAGCGTGAAGGAGATCCGCCGGATCGGGGCGACCTTGTCGGAGGTGATCCAGCGGGTGCAGGCCTTGACGCCGCACATCGAGGAGGTGAACGAGGGGATGGTGTCGCAGTCTCAGGGGGCGCAGCAGATCAGCGACGCCATCATGCAGCTCAACGAGAGCGTGCAGCAGATGGCGGCGTCGCTGGTCCAGACGGGGGAGACGGTGAACCAGCTCCGGGACGTGGCCGTAGGGCTCCGGGAGAGCGTCTCCCGGTTCCGCGTGGAGGGATGAGGGATCGGCCCCGGGCCGTGAAGGGCCGGTCCGGAGGCACCGATAAGAAGGGAAGGGGGACGCCGGTTGGCCCCGGCGCCCCGCCAGGCGAGCCGCTCCGGCCAGAGGGAGGCGGAGGCACATGAAACTGTTCGACCGGATGAGAGACCTGCCCGTTCACGTGCGGCTGACGGGGTTTTCGGCGTTCATGATCCTGCTCTTGGTGGTGGGCGGCATCGCCGGGGTCCTCGGGGTCCGGACCGTGGACCGGGTCCTCACCGGGATCCACGAGGCCGAGATCCGCGACCTGGAGGCCCTCCGCCGGTCGGAGCTGTTCTTTCTGGTCCGGGCCCCGCGGCTGCCCCGGGAGGTCCGGGAGGGGCGCCTGGCCCCGCCGGCGGCCGCCGGCGAGATCGACCGGGGGCTTTCCGGGGTGAAGGCCCTCGCGGCGGCCGGCGAAGCGGGGGGCCTCGACCGGGCCGCGGAGGTCCTCCGGGACCTCGGGGCGGCCCTCCGGGCCGGCGACCAGCGGCGTATCCAGCGGCTCGAGGCGGCGTACCTTGAGCTCCTTCCCGAGGTCCAGGCCGGGTTCGAGGCCCGCTTTTCCCGCCGCGAGGCGGCCGCCAAGGACCGGCACCGGGAGAGCGAGGCGCTCTACCGGCGCATCCGGGCCGGGTTCGCCCTGCTCGCCCTTCTCGGGGTGGCGGCCGGTGTCGTGGCGGCGGGGATCCTCATCGCCGACATCAAGCGGCCGCTCGCCCTCCTGGTGAACGCCATGCGGGGGCTCCGGGAAGGGGACTTCTCCACCACGCTCCCGTACGAGCGGAACGACGAGTTCCGCGAGCTCGTGGACGGCTACAACGCCACCCTCGAGTACCTCGCCGAGCTCCTCACGGAGATCCAGAAGTCGGGCATCAGCGTGAACAGCTCGGTGACGGAGTTGTCGGCGACGAGCCGGGAGCAGGAGTCGTCGGCGTCGGAGCTGGCGGCGACGTGCTCGGAGATCGCGGCCTCGTCCACGGAGATCGCGGCGACGTCGGCGCGGCTCCTGGAGACCATGAAGGGGGTGGCGGAGCTGGCGTCGGAGACGGCGGAGGCGGCAGGCGAGGGGCACGAGGGGCTCTCGCGGATCGACGAGACCATCAGCCGGATGGAGTCGGCCACGGGGTCCATCGTCTCGAAGCTGGGGGTGTTGAGCGAGAAGGCGGGCAACATCGCCGGCGTGGTGAAGACCATCAACAAGGTGGCGGACCAGACGAATCTCTTGTCGCTCAACGCGGCCATCGAGGCGGAGAAGGCTGGGGAGTACGGGGCGGGGTTCGCGGTGGTGGCCACGGAGATTCGGCGGCTGGCGGACCAGACGGCGGTGGCGACCTACGACATCGAGCAGATGGTGCAGGAGGTGCAGTCGGCGGTTTCGTCCGGGGTGATGGGGATGGACAAGTTCGCGGAGGACGTTCGGGGAAGCGTGAAGGAGATCCGCCGGATCGGGGCGACCTTGTCGGAGGTGATCCAGCGGGTGCAGGCCTTGACGCCGCACATCGAGGAGGTGAACGAGGGGATGGTGTCGCAGTCTCAGGGGGCGCAGCAGATCAGCGACGCCATCATGCAGCTCAACGAGAGCGTGCAGCAGATGGCGGCGTCGCTGGTCCAGACGGGGGAGACGGTGAACCAGCTCCGGGACGTGGCCGTGGGGCTCCGGGAGAGCGTCTCCCGGTTCCGCGTGGAGGGATGAGGAGGCCGGGGTGCTTCACATCCTCTTCCACCAGGACGGCGACGCCTACGCCCTGCCCGTGGACCGGGTGGTGGAGGTCGTCCCCATGGTGCACCTCCGGCGCCTCCCCGGCGCCCCCCGCGAGGTGGCGGGGCTTGCGAACTACCGCGGCAGGGTGATCCCCGTCCTGGACCTCTGCGCGGTGCTCGCGGGCCGACCCTGCCGCCCCCTGGCGAGCACCCGGATCCTGGTGGTCCGCCTCCCGGATCCCGGGGGCGGTGAGCGCCTCGCGGGCCTCCTCGCCGAGGGGGTCACCGGGACCCTCCAGGCGGACGAGGCGCGGTTCGTGGAGCCCGGGGTCCACCTCGACGGGGCGCCGTACCTCGGCAAGGTGGCCGCCGGGGAATCCATGGTCCAGGTGATCGAGGTCGACGGGCTCCTGCCGGACGAATTGCGGCGCATCCTCTTCCGCGAGGCGGCGGAGGCCGCGGCGGAATGAACACGGAACGGATCGAGGTCCTCTTGAACCGGGCCATCGGCCTCCATGTGGATTCCATCGGCCACCAGGCGCTGGTGCGCGCCGTCCGGCGGCGCATGGACGTCGTGGGCCTGGACGACCCCCGGGAATACACCCGAATCCTCTACCGCTCGCCCGGGGAACTCGATGCATTGGTGGAGGAGGTCGTCGTCCCGGAGACCTGGTTCTTCCGGGACGGGGCCCCGTTCCGGGCCCTGGCGGAGTACGCCGTCCGCAAGTGGCGGCCCGCCCACCCGGCGGGGCGTCTCCGGTGTCTCAGCGTCCCCTGCTCTTCCGGGGAGGAGCCCTATTCCATGGTGATGGCCCTCCTGGACGCCGGTCTTCCGGACGAGGCCGTCCACGTGGACGCCGTGGACGTGAGCAGCCGGGCCCTGGAGAAGGCCCGGCGGGGTGAATACACGGCCCACTCCTTCCGCGGGCGGGACCTCGGCTTCCGGGCCCGCTACTTCCGGCCGGATGGCCGGCGCTATGTCATCGACGGCCGGGTCCGGGCCTGCGTCCGCTTCCACCGGGCGAACCTCCTCGACCCGGACTTCTACCAGCAGTTCGGGGTCTACGACGTGGTCTTCTGCCGGAACCTCCTCATCTACCTGGACGAGGCCGCCCAGGAGCAGGCCATGGCGACCCTCCGGAGACTCGTCTCGGACCAGGGGCTGCTCTTCGTGGGACACGCCGAGACGGCGCGCTTTCCGGAGGCGGGCTTCCGGCCGGCGCCCTACCCGCGGGCCTTCGCCTTCCAGATCGGTACCGCGCCCCGGCCGCCGGCGGCGCGACCGAAGAGGCCCCCGCTCCGCCGGCCCGTCGCCCCGCCGGCCGGTCGGAACCGGGCGGCGGCCCCCGCCGCCCCGCCCCGCCCCGCCCGGGAGCCCCGCCCGGCCCCGGACGCCCCGGGCCTGGATCACGCCTACCGCCTGGCCGACGAGGGCCGGGGCGACGAGGCTCTGGCCGCGGTCCGGGCGTGCGTGGAACGGGAAGGCCCCTCCGCCGCGGCCTGCTACCTCGAGGGCGTGCTCCTCGACGCGGCGGGACGGCCCGAGGAGGCGGAGGCGGCCTTGCGGCGGGCCCTCTACCTCGAGCCCGGCCACTACGACGCCCTGGTCTTCCTGGCGCTGCTCGCGGAGCGGGCGGGGGATGTCCGGGCGGCGGAGGGCTACCGGCGCCGGGCGGCGCGGGTGGCCCAGGCGTCCGGTGACGCCGCCGGGCCTGATCGCGCCGCCGGACGCGGTGGACGGAGATGAACACAGGGATGGAAGAGGCGGGACGCATACCCGTGGACCCCTGCTGGCAGCGGGTCGGAACGTGGGCGCCCGGCGGGCCCACCTGCCCCGAGCTGGCCGAGGCGATCCACTGCCGCAACTGCGAGGCCTTCGCCCGCGCGGCCCGGATCCTGCTGGACCGGCCCCTGGACCCGGACCGGGTCGCGGAGGTCACCCGGGATCTCGCCGAGGAGGCCCGGGAGATCGCCCGTGGCGACCGCTCTGCCCTGGTCTTCCGGGTCGGGCCCGAGTGGATCGGCATCCCGGCCGCCTTCGTGAGCGAGGTGACGGCCATGGCCCCGATCCACTCCGTCCCCCGGCGCCGGAACCGGGTCTTTCGGGGGATCGTGAACGTCCGGGGGCGGCTCGAGGTCTGCGTCTCCCTGGGCGGCCTCCTCGGCGTGGAACGGCAGAAGGAGGAGGACCGGGAGGTGGACCGCCTGGTGGTGGCCACCTGGAACGGGGAATCCTTCGTCTTTCCCGTCTCCCAGGTGCGGGGGATCCTCCGGTACTGGGAGTCCGACCTCCGGCGGGTTCCCGACACGGTGGGGCATTCCAGGGAAGTCTACACCCGGGGCCTGATCCCCGCCGAGGGCGGGGACGTGGCCCTCCTCGACTGGGAACTGGTCTTCAGGGGTTTTCGAAAGAGTCTGACGTGATGGTGTCGCAAAAAATCGCGGGCTGCTGCGTTGCCTCGGATGCTCCCGTCATTGCGGCGTACTTGAGCACGCTGCATTCCGCGACATCTTCGCGCCTTGCATGGGGCGATTCTTGCTTGGCCATCCACTCGGAGGTTTTTTCGCGAGGCCACCTGGCGTGAGCGGCGGGACGGAATACGGCGACCTTTCCATGCTGGAGCTCTTCCGGCAGGAGGCGGGCACCCACTGCGGCGCCTTGGGCGACGGGCTCCTGGAGCTGGAGCGGCGGCCCGGGGACCGCGAGGTACTGGAGGGCCTCATGCGGGCGGCCCACTCGGTGAAGGGGGCGGCGCGGATCGTGGGCCTGGACGCCGTGGTGGCGGTGGCCCACGCCCTGGAGGACGTCTTCTCGGCGGTCCTCCGGGGCGAGGTGACCCTCGGCGGCGACGAGGTGGACGTCCTCCTCCGCGGCGTGGATTTCCTCTCCGGGGTGGCGGCGCTGTCCGAGGCGGATCTCTCCGCCCTCGGCGAGGCCAAGGGACGGGAGGCGGCGGCGCTGTCCGAGGCGGTCCGGGCGCTCCTTTCTCCCGGGGACGCCGAGCCGGCGGCGGAACCGGACTCCTCGGTGCCGCCCGGGGCCCTGGGAGAATACGGCGACCTTTCCATGCTGGAGCTCTTCCGGCAGGAGGCGGGCACCCACTGCGGCGCCTTGGGCGACGGGCTCCTGGAGCTGGAGCGGCGGCCCGGGGACCGCGAGGTACTGGAGGGCCTCATGCGGGCGGCCCACTCGGTGAAGGGGGCGGCGCGGATCGTGGGCCTGGACGCCGTGGTGGCGGTGGCCCACGCCCTGGAGGACGTCTTCTCGGCGGTCCTCCGGGGCGAGGTGACCCTCGGCGGCGACGAGGTGGACGTCCTCCTCCGCGGCGTGGATTTCCTCTCCGGGGTGGCGGCGCTGTCCGAGGCGGATCTCTCCGCCCTCGGCGAGGCCAAGGGACGGGAGGCGGCGGCGCTGTCCGAGGCGGTCCGGGCGCTCCTTTCTCCCGGGGACGCCGAGCCGGCGGCGGAACCGGACTCCTCGGTGCCGCCCGGGGCCCTGGGAGAATACGGCGACCTTTCCATGCTGGAGCTCTTCCGGCAGGACGCCGCCACCCACTGCGGCGCCTTGGGCGACGGGCTCCTGGAGCTGGAGCGGCGGCCCGGGGACCGCGAGGTACTGGAGGGCCTCATGCGGGCGGCCCACTCGGTGAAGGGGGCGGCGCGGATCGTGGGCCTGGACGCCGTGGTGGCGGTGGCCCACGCCCTGGAGGACGTCTTCTCGGCGGTCCTCCGGGGCGAGGTGACCCTCGGCGGCGACGAGGTGGACGTCCTCCTCCGCGGCGTGGACCTCCTCGCCCGCCTGACGAAGTGCCCGGAGGACGAGATGGCCGCCTGGATCCGGGACCGCGCCGGGGAGATGTCGGACACGGCGGCGGCGATCCGGGCCCTGGCGGGACGGGAAGCGGCCGGCGATTCCAAGGGCGGCGCCGGGACGGCCGCCGCCCCGAATCCGCCGCCGGCCGGCGCCGCGGCCGGGTCTCCGCCCAGGGATACCGCCGTCCGCGTCTCGGCGGAGGGGCTCAACCGGCTCATGGGGCTGGCGGGGGAAAACCTGGTCACCTCGCGATGGATCCCGGACCTCGGCCGCCGGCTCCTGTCCGCCAAGAAGGAGCAGGACCGGGCCTTTCGATCCCTGGGGGATCTCCTGGAGGCGCTGGCCGCCGGGGAACGTGGAGAGCGGGCGGTGGAGGCGGCGGCCCGCATCCGGCACCTGGTCGACGGGGCCCGGGAGCGGCTCGGCGAGTTCCAGGAGGAGATCAATCTCCGGACCGGCCAGGTGGCCACCCTCTCCAACGCCCTCTACCGTGAGATCCTTTCCGCCCGCATGCGGCCCTTCGCCGAGGGGATCCGGCCCTTCCCCCGGCTGGTCCGGGACCTGGCCCGCCAGCTCGGCAAGGCGGTCCGGCTCGAGACGGCCGGCCTGGACACCCCGGTGGACCGGGAGATCATGGAGAAGCTGGAGGCGCCGCTCAACCACCTGGTTCGAAACGCCCTGGACCACGGCCTGGAGGCCCCCGATCGCCGGGAGGCCGCCGGGAAGCCGCGCGAGGGCGTCATCCGCCTCGAGGCGCGCCACAAGGCCGGCATGCTCAACATCGTGGTGGCCGACGACGGCGCCGGCATCGACTACGACGCCCTGCGCCGGGAGGTGGTCCGGAAGAAGCTCGTCTCCAAGTCCATGGCGGCGGATCTCAGCGAGTCGGAGCTCCTGGATTTCCTCTTCCTGCCGGGGTTCACCACCCGGGGGACGGTGAGCGAGCTCTCGGGCCGGGGCGTGGGGCTGGACGTGGTCCGGAGCGCCGTCCAGGAGGTCCGGGGCGTGGTCCGGGCCTCCTCGGTGCCGGGCGAGGGGACCCGGTTCGAACTCCAGCTCCCCATCACGCTCTCGGTGGTGCGGGTCCTCTTGGCCGAGGTCGACGGGGAGACCTACGCCTTCCCCCTCTTCGCCGTGGACCACGTGGTGGAGATGACGCCGGAGGATATCGCCGAGATCGAGGGCCGGCAGTATCTGACCTGGAAGGAGGAACGGATCGGCATCGTCTCGGCGCGGCAGCTCTTCGGGCTCTCCGAGGGGACGCCGGGGGAGACGCTCTATGCGCTGATCCTGAGCGATCGCCAGAGCCGCTACGGGCTCCTCGTGGACCGGCTGGCCGGGGCCCAGGAGCTGGTGGTCCGGGCACTGGACCCGCGGCTCGGCAAGGTGCAGGACATCGCCGCCGCCGCCACGCTCGAGGACGGCAGTCCGACCCTCATCGTGGACGTGGAGGACATGGTCCGGTCCATGGACGCCCTGGTATCCCGGAGCCGGGTCCGGGGCATCTCCTGGCGGAGCCCGCGGGATCGCACCTCCGCCAAGCGGATCCTCGTGGTGGACGATTCCATCACCGTGCGCGAGGTGGAACGGAAGATGCTCACCGCCCGCGGCTACCGCGTGGACGTCGGGGTGGACGGCATGGACGGCTGGAACGCCGTCCGGACCGGGGCCTACGACCTGGTGATCACCGACGTCGACATGCCGAGGATGGACGGGGTCGAGCTGGTGCGCCACATCCGCAGCGACCCCCGCCTGGCGCGTCTCCCCGTGGTGATCGTCTCGTACAAGGACCGGGAGGACGACCGGCGGCGGGGGCTCGAGGCCGGGGCGGACTACTATCTCACAAAGGGGAGCTTCCACGACGAGACCTTCGTCCGGGCGGTGGAAGAACTCATCGGCGGGCCCGTGGAAGGGTAGGGAGCGGCGGCCGGGGTCGTGATGCCCCGGGACCGGAACGGACGGGAACATGGTATGAGGCTGGGGATCGTCAACGACTCGGAGACGGCGGTGGCATGCCTCCGCCGGACCCTCAAGGCCGCGCCGGAGCACGAGGTGGCCTGGGTGGCGAGAAACGGCTCCGAGGCCGTGGATTTCGCCGCCATGGACACCCCGGACCTCATCCTCATGGACCTCATCATGCCCGTGATGGACGGCGTCGAGGCCACCCGGCGGATCATGGAGCGTTCCCCCTGCGCCATCCTGGTGGTCACGGCCTCGGTCCAGGGCAATGCCGGCCGCGTCTTCGAGGCCCTGGGGGCCGGGGCCCTGGACGCGGTCCCGACCCCGACCTGCGCCGACGCCGAGGCATCGGCGCCCCTCCTCCGAAAGATCGCCACCCTCGAGAAGTTGATCCAGGCCTCCCGGGGGGCGGCCCGGAGCCGCCCCGCCTTCCGGGAACGCCCCCTCGAGGCGCCGCGCCGCCCCGACCTCCTGGTGATCGGGGCATCCACGGGCGGCCCGCAGGCCCTGGCCCGCCTGCTCGCGGTCTTGCCGAAGGAGTTCCCCGCGCCGGTGGTGGTGATCCAGCACGTGGACGCGAGGTTCGCCCGGGGGATGGCGGACTGGCTCGACACCCAGACCCCGCTCCGGGTGCGGGTGGCGCGTCCCGGTGACCGGCCCCGGCCGGGGGAGGTCCTGGTGGCCGAGACCAACGACCACCTGGTCTTCCGGAGGGACGGCCGCGTGGCCTATACCGAGGAGCCCCGGGAGCACCCCTACCGGCCCAGCGTGGACGTGGCCTTCCACTGCCTGGCGCGGAACAGGCCCGGGGCCGGGGCGGCGGTGCTGCTCACGGGCATGGGGCGCGACGGCGCCGAGGGACTCCTCGCGCTCCGGGCGGCGGGATGGTATACCGTGGCGCAGGACAAGGCGAGCTGTGCCGTCTACGGCATGCCCAAGGCGGCGGCCGAGCTGGGGGCCGCCGTGGACGTCCTGCCCCCGGACGAGGCGGGGCGGGCGGTCCTGGACTACTTTCGAAAGGGGAGGCGGCCGTCATGACCGGACCGGATGTGACCTTCCCCGACATCCTCCACGACGAGCTCGACCTCCATCCCTCCGTGCTCCTGGTGGACGACCAGCCCATGATCGCGGAGGCGGTCCGCCGGGCCCTCGAGAAGGATCCCGAGATCGAGTTCCTCTACTGCCAGGACCCCGGCCAGGCGGTGAAGACCGCGGTGGAGTGGCATCCCACGGTGATCCTCCAGGACCTCGTCATGCCCGACATCGACGGGCTCACCCTGGTCCGCTACTACCGGGCCAACCCGAAGACCCGCCGCATCCCCATCATCGTCCTCTCCGTCAAGGAGGACCCGGTGGTGAAGAGCGAGGCCTTCGCCGTGGGCGCCAACGACTACCTGGTGAAGCTCCCCGACAGCATCGAGCTCATCGCCCGGATCCGCTACCACTCCCGGGCCTACCTCTACCACGTCCAGCGCGACCAGGCCTTCCTCGCCCTGAAGGAGAGCGAGCGGAGGCTGGAAGAGAGCAACGCCGCCCTGGAGCGGCTCTCCACCCTGGACGGGCTCACCGGCATCGCCAACCGCCGGCGTTTCGACGAGGCCCTCGCGCGGGAATGGCGCCGGGCCGCCCGGGACGGGCACGAGCTGGGCCTCGTCCTCCTCGACATCGATCACTTCAAGGCCTACAACGACACCTACGGCCACCTCGAGGGCGACGACTGCCTCAAGCAGGTGGCCGCGGCCGTGGAGAAGGCCATGCGGCGGCCGGGGGACCTCGCCGCCCGCTACGGCGGCGAGGAGTTCGCGGCGATCCTCCCCGAGACCGGGATCGATGGCGCCCGGAAGCGGGCCGAGGCCATCCGGGCGGCGGTGGAGGCCCTGGGGATCCCCCACGAGGCCTCCCCCGTGGCGGACCACGTCACCGTGAGCCTCGGGGCGGCGGCGGCGGCGCCGGGGAAGGGCGGCGGGCCGGAGGACCTCATCCAGCAGGCCGATGCGGGCCTCTACGCGGCCAAGGAGGGGGGACGGAACCGGGTGGGGACCGTCTGAGACCCGCCGGGCCCCGGACGCCGCCCCGGCGGTTCCCGGCGCCCGTTGACAAGGCGCCGGGCACGTATTTAGCTGACGCCCCATGTCCCGGCAGACCGACCCCTTTGTCCCCCTGCTCGAAGAGGCCCTGGAGGCCTCGCTGGCGGCCAAGCGCGCCACCCTCGCCTCGGAGGGCGGGCGCCTCGTCGCCTTGGCCCGAGAGATGGCCGAGGTGTTCCGCGGCGGCGGGCGGGTCTTCTTCTTCGGCAACGGGGGGAGCGCCGCCGACGCGCAGCACCTGGCCGCCGAGTTCGTCAACCGCTTCCGCATGGAACGGCGCCCCCTCCCGGGCATCGCGCTGACCACCGACACCTCCATCCTCACCGCCGTGGGGAACGACTACTCCTTCGACGACGTCTTCGCGAAGCAGGTCCAGGCCCTGGGCCGGCCCGGTGACATGGCGGTGGGGATCAGCACCAGCGGCCACTCCCCCAACGTGGTCAAGGCCCTGGCCGCCGCCCGGGAGGCGGGCCTCAGGACGGTGGCCCTCACGGGCCGCGGCGGGGGGCGCATGGCCGAGACCGCCGACCTGGTCCTCCGGGCCGCCTCCGACGACACGCCGCGGATCCAGGAGGTCCAGATCTTCCTGGGCCATCTCCTGTGCGACCTGGTGGAGCGGATCCTCTTTGCGGCGCCATGAAGGATGGCGTCGCGAGAATCACCAAGCGGGACGCTTGGCGGTGGTGCTTCAAGCCCCTCGGTCCCTCGCGGTCCCCGGCGACGCCTCGTTCCTCGCGGTGGGCGCGCCTTGTCCTTGGCGATTCTCGCCTATCCATACCCTGCTTCGTGTGGATTCTGACGATGGAAGGCCAAATCTGCACGAAACGTCGAGGAGCCTGAGGACTTTTCATACGAGGCCGTCATGAAGTATCCCGAACCCTTCGACCTGGGGGCGCTCCGGACCTACTCCCTCCACGACCGGCCCAGCAAGGTGGGCCTCGGCGACTTCGCCCGCCCGCTCTCGGCCGGGATGCGGGTGGCCGACCTCCTGGCCGCGCTTCCGCGCCAGCTGGCCGCCGAGGACCTGCGCGCCGCCGCCGCGGCCGTGGCCGCCGCCGTGCGGGGCGGCCGCCCCGTGCTCCTCGCCATGGGCGCCCACGTCATCAAGGTGGGGCTGAATCCCGTCCTCATCGACCTCATGCACCGGGGGATCCTCTCCGGCATCGCCCTGAACGGGGCCGGCATCGTCCACGATGCCGAGATCGCCATGGCGGGGCGGACCTCCGAGGACGTGGCGGCCGTCCTCGGGGAGGGGCAGTTCGGGGCCGCGCGGGAGACGGGCGAGTTCCTCAACGAGGCCGTCCGCCGGGCCGCGGCGGAGGGGAAGGGCCTCGGCGAAGGGGTGGGGGAGGCCCTGGCGGCCGCCGGTTTCCCCCACCTCGACCAGAGCCTCCTCGCCTCCGCCTGGCGCCTCGGGGTCCCTGTCACGGTCCACGTGGCCGTGGGCACGGACATCATCCACATCCACCCCGGCGCCGACGGGGCGGCCATCGGCCGTGCCAGCCACCTCGACTTCCGCCGCTTCGCCACCCTGGTGGCGGGCCTCGAGGGCGGCGTGCTCCTCCACGTGGGGTCCGCGGTGCTCCTGCCGGAGGTCTTCCTGAAGGCCCTCACCCTGGTGCGGAACGTGGGGCACCGCGTGGAACGCTTCACCACGGTGAACATGGATTTCATCCGTCACTACCGGCCTTTGACAAACGTGGTGCAGCGGCCTACCTTACAGGGCGGCCGGGGGATCCACCTCACCGGCCACCACGAGATCATGGTGCCGTTGCTCGCCGCCGCCGTCCTGGAGGCGCTGGAGGCGGGGGACGCGGCCTGAGGAGGGCTTCGGATGCCCATCTACGAGTTCGAGTGCGCCGCCTGCGGCGAATGTTTCGAGGAACTGGTCCTCGGCGGCCGGTCCGACGTGAAGTGCCCGAAGTGCGCAAGCCCCGAGGTCCGCAAGAAGCTGTCCGCCTTCGCCTTCAAGAGCGGGGCCACCTTCGTCGGCACCGGGAAGACCCCCGGCGGGGGCGGCTGCAGCGGGTGCTCCAGCAGCAACTGCGGCTCCTGCGGGGGCTGAGACCGCCGTCTCCGACCGGGCCCCGGGTGAGGCGGGCGTCTCCGTCTCCGCCGGCACCGTCATGACGCAACGCGTGGAAACCGCCGCCAAGTGCTGCCAAGCGCCGCCGACGTCGTCGCTTGGTGACACGTGCGGCGCCATCGAGGATCCCCATGCCTGAACGACTCAGACTCGCCACCCGGAAGAGCGCCCTGGCCCTGGCCCAGAGCACCTGGGTCAAGGAACAGATCGAGGCCCGGTGGCCCGGAGTCGAGGTGGAACTCGTCCGGGTGGTGACCAAGGGCGACAAGATCCTCGACGTCCCCCTGGCCAAGGTGGGGGGCAAGGGGCTCTTCGTGAAGGAGATCGAGGAGGCGCTGCTTCGGGGAGAGGCCGACCTCGCCGTCCACAGCCTGAAGGACGTCCCGGCGGAGACCCCCGAGGGGCTCGAGGTCTCGGTCTTCCCCCGCCGGGAGGACCCGCGGGACGCCCTGGTGGCCCGGCCGGGGCTCACCCTGGAGACCCTCCCCGAGGGCGCCCGGGTGGGGACGAGCAGCCTCCGCCGCATGGCGCAGCTGCGTCTTCGCCGGCCCGACCTCGAGATCCACTCCCTCAGGGGCAACCTCGATACCCGGCTTCGGAAGCTCGACGAGGGCGCCTTCGACGCCATCCTGCTCGCCGTGGCCGGGCTCCGGCGCCTGGGGCTGGCGGACCGGATCACCGAGGTGGTGGACGCCGGCGTCCTCTTGCCCGCCGTGGGGCAGGGAGCGCTCGGCATCGAGCTCCGCTCGAATGACCCCCGCACCCGCGAGATCCTCGCGCCGCTGGCGGACACGGCCACCGCGACCTGCGTCCGCGCGGAGCGGGCCTTCCTCGCCCGGCTCGAGGGGGGGTGCCAGGTCCCCATCGGGGGGCTGGCCCGCCTCGACGGGGACCGGCTCTCCATGGAGGGACTCGTGGCGGACGAAGCGGGCCGCCGCATCGTCCGACGGAACGCCGAGGGGCCGGCGGCGGACGCGGCGCGGATCGGCCGCGATCTCGCGGACGAGATCCTGGAGGCCGGCGGGCGGGAGATCCTCGCCGAGGTCTACGGCCATGCCTGATCCCCCGGGCCCCCGGGTGGGGCGTGTCTACCTCGTGGGGGCGGGGCCGGGCGACCCCGGGCTCCTCACCCTCCGCGGCAAGGAGATCCTCGAGCGCGCCGAGGTGGTGGTGTACGACCGGCTGGCGAGCCCCCGCCTCCTCGAGTTCGTGGCCCCTGGGGCCGAACGGATCTACGTGGGCAAGAAGGCCGGCCGCCACGTGGTCCCCCAGGACCGGATCAACGCCATCATCGTGGAGAAGGCCCGGGAAGGGAAGACCGTGGTCCGCCTCAAGGGCGGCGATCCCTTCATCTTCGGCCGCGGGGGCGAGGAGGCCCAGGAGCTTCGCCGGGCGGGCATCCCCTACGAGATCGTCCCGGGGGTGACCTCCGCCATCGCCGTCCCGGCCTACGCGGGCATCCCCCTCACCCACCGGGCGCATACCGCCTCGGTGGCCTTCGTCACCGGGCACCGAGAGAGCGGCAAGGACGACGAGGCCACCATCGACTGGAAGGGGCTTTCCACCGGCGTCGGGACCCTGGTCTTCCTCATGGGGATGTCGAACCTTCCGAACATCGTGCGGCGGCTCGTGGAGAACGGGCGCCCGCCCGAGACCCCGGTGGCGGTGATCCGCTGGGGCACCACGCCGCGGCACCGCTCGGTGGACGGCACCCTGGCCGACATCGTGGACCGCGTCCGCGAGGCGGAGCTCGGCCCCCCGGCCGTCATCGTGGTGGGAGAGGTGGCGGGGCTCCGGTCCGAGCTCGACTGGTTCGAAGGGCGGCCGCTCCTCGGGCGCAGGGTCCTCGTCACCCGGACCCGGGAGCAGGCCAGCGAGCTGGTGGTGCGGCTCGAGATGCGGGGGGCCCTCTGCGTGGAATGCCCGACCATCGCCGTGGGGCCGCCCGCCGACCCCGCGCCCCTGGACCGGGCCGTCACGGAACTGGCGGCCTACGACTGGGTGGTCTTCAGCAGCACCAACGCCGTTCGGTTCTTCTTCGCCCGGCTCTGGGACCGGGGCCTCGACGCCCGGCACCTCGGCCGGGCCCGTCTCGCCGCCGTGGGCGAGGGGACGGCCCAGGCCCTGGAAGCGCTCCGGCTCCGGGTGGACCTCGTCCCGGACGACTTCCGGGCGGAGGGCCTGCTCGAGGCATTTGGAAGGGAAGGGGTCGCCGGGCGCCGGATCCTCGTCCCCCGGGCCGAGAAGGGACGGGAGCTCCTCCCGGAGGGGCTCCGCCGGCTCGGCGCCGAGGTGACCGTGGCGCCCACCTACCGGACCTACGCCCCGGAGCTGCCCGAGGGCATGGTGGAGGCCCTCGAGGCCGACCCTGTGGACGTGGTCACCTTCACCAGCTCCTCCACGGTCAAGCACTTCTTCAAGCTCTTTCCGGAGGCGCAGCGCCGGCGCATCCTCACTCGGGCCCGGGTGGCCTGCATCGGCCCGGTGACCGCCAAGACCGCCGAGAAAATCGGCCTCCGGGTGGACATCCTGCCGGAGAAGTCCACCATCGTGGACCTGGTCCATGCCATCGAGGATTACTTCGCGGGGGTGCGCGCCGCCGACCGCGACTTCCTGGCGCGCCGGCAGGCGGGCGCGCGCTAGCCGGCCGCGCCTTGACCCGGGGCGGGGCCAGCCGGTAAGCTGTCTCCAGACAGGCGCCGCCGGGGTGCCGATCCTCCCTGCGGCGTACGCCGCAGGGGCGTCCGATGCCGCCGTACACCGATTCCGCCGATCCCCCCGAACTCTCCTCGGTCCTCTCCCGGATCCGGAAGAAGCGGGACGACTACGAGATCTACAACTTCGACAAGGTCCAGGGACGCGCCCTCCGCGCCTTCTTCGACCTCGCCCAGGAGTTCGAGACCCTCGACAACTTCTACCGGGTCTGCGTCTTCGTGCCCAAGGTCTTCATGGGCTTCGACTCGTGCCTCTATCTCGTCCAGCGGGAGACCGGAAGGCTCCTTACGGTCTGCGACTCCCTGAACGGGCTCAACGTGCGCGACATGCCGCCGCCCGAGGGGATCCGCCTCGAGGACCGGCCTTACGAGCTCGAGGACTCCTACGTGATCCCCATCCGGGGCAACCGCCGCCTCATCGCCACGCTGCCCGTGGACCAGTGGGAGGAGATCATCGGGGTCTACGAGGTCTTCCCCCTGGGCCGCCTCGACGCGGGGGACCGGCTCTTCTTCGAGAAGTACGCCAACCGTATCGGCTACAACCTGCACTACAAGCAGATGGCGCTCCAGAACGTGCGTCACCTGCGCTTCATCGCCACCCTGGTGGCGGACATCGAACACAACGTCCTGGTGCCCAACATGCACTACCAGGTCTTCTTCCGGGATCTGCGCCGGCGGATCGGTGAACTCGAGCGGATCGCCCAAGGCATGGCGCAAAAGATCGAGGAGAAGCGCGCGGAGGACTGCCCGGACCTGGGCGAGATGGAGGCCCTGCAACAAAGCCTTTCCGGGCTCTCGCGCCAGCTCCTCGAGCAATACGAGGCCGTGGAGAAGCACTACCGGAACACCAGCCTCTTCCTCGAAAGTCTCCTGCGCCGGGACCACTTCGAGAGGGGGCAGCTCGTGCCGCGCATCCGGCAGTGCAACGTCCGGCGGGAGGTCATCGACCCCCAGCTCGCCCGGTACCGGGAGCGCCTCGAGCGGAGCGGCATCCGCATCGACGACCTCCTCGGAGGCGTCCCCGCGGACGAGGACTACCCCCTCTCCGTGGACGTGGGGCTCCTTTCCCAGGTCTACGCCAACTTCTTCTCCAACGCCCTGAAGTACTGCCGGGAGGTGACCAACGAGCACGGGGAGCCGGTCAAGTTCATGGCCTACGGCCGGGAGATGCTGCCGGACTTCTTCGGGCCCGGAAAGCACGGGGTCAAGTTCAACGTCTTCACCACGGGGCCCGCCATCCCCGACGAGGAGGCCGGCCGCCTCTACGAGGAGGGCTACCGCGCCCGATCGGCCGCCGGCCAGCCGGGCTCCGGGCACGGCCTCCACTTCGTGAAGAAGGTGGTGGAGGTCCACGGGGGGGTCACCGGGTACGAGCCGAGGCCCCTCGGGAACAACTTCTTCTTCATCTTGCCCCTGTCCGCCGAGATACCGTCCCCCGAGGAACTCGCCCCGGCGGGGTCCTGAGACGACGCGCCGGGACCGGCGCGCCGCCGGCCGGACCACCCAGTCCATGAGCAGGCATCCATCCACCACCGCCGCATCCCCGGCCGGAGACCCGGACGCCGGCTTGAACCCCCAACAGCGGGAGGCCGTGGAGACCCTCGACGGGCCGGTCCTGGTCATCGCCGGGGCCGGCAGCGGCAAGACCCGGACCCTGGTCCACCGGGTGGCCCGACTGGTCGCCCGCGGGACCGAGCCGGAGGCCATCCTGCTCCTCACCTTCACCCGGAAGGCCGCCTCGGCCATGCTGGAACGGGCGGCCCGGCTGGTGGGTCCCGCCTGCGCCCGGGTGGCCGGCGGGACCTTCCATGCCTTCGCCCACCGGATGCTCCGGGTGCACGCGCCGCTGGCCGGCTACCCCGTCTCCTTCACCATCCTCGACCGGGCCGACACCGCCGGCCTCCTGCGCCAGCTGGCGGGGGAACTCGGCCTCGGCGGTTCGGGGAGCCGGTTCCCCAAGAAGGCCACCGTGGCGGCCATCTTCAGCCGGGCCGCCAACACCGGCGGCGACGTCACGGCGGTCCTCGAGCGGGATTGGCCGCACCTTTTGGCCGAGGCCGAGGGGCTCCGGCGCCTCTACGAGGCCTACACGGCCTACAAGCGGGCCCACGGGCTCATGGACTACGACGACCTGCTGCTTCGGTGGTGCGACGTCCTCGAGGCCCATCCCGAGGTCCGGGAGGCCATGGGCCGGCGCTTCCGCTACCTCATGGTGGACGAGTACCAGGACACCAACGCCGTGCAGGCCCGGATCCTGCGCCTGGTGGCCTGCGGTCACGACAACGTCATGGCCGTGGGTGACGACGCCCAGTCCATCTATGCCTTCCGCGGGGCCAACTTCCGGAACATCCTGGACTTCCCGAAGCTCTTTCCCGGCACCCGGATCGTGAAGCTCGAGCGCAACTACCGGACCACCCAGCCGAACCTGGATTGCACCAACGCCATCATCGCCCACGCCCGGGAAAAATTCACCAAGCACCTCGTGGCCGACCGGCCGGGCGGCCGCCGCCCGGTCTGTTTCACCGCCCTCGACGAGCTGGACCAGGCCCGGTTCGTGGCCGACCGGGTCGCCTCGTACCACGCCCGGGGGGTGGCGCTGGCCGAGATGGCGGTCCTCTTCCGGGCGGGATTCCATTCCTTCCAGCTCGAGGCGGAGCTCAACACCCGGGGCATCCCCTTCACCAAGCGGGGGGGGCTCCGCCTCGTCGAGGCGGCCCACATCAAGGACGTCCTGGGGGTGCTTCGGCTCCTGGTGAACCCCTACGACCGGGTGGCCTGGAACCGGGTCCTCCAGCTCCTGCCGGGGGTCGGTCCCAAGGGGGCGGACCGGGTCTTCGCCGCCGTGGTGGGGGCGCCGGATCCCTTCGCCCTCCTGGAGGAATGGCCCGGCCGGGCGCGGTGGACCCCGCAGGTGCGCCGCCTCGGGGCCTATCTCCGCCGCCTCCAGGGGGCGGACTTGGCGCTCCCCGCCGTGCTCGAAAGGATCGAGGCCTGGTACCGGCCCTATCTCGAGCGGCGGTTCCTCGAGGACCATCCCCGCCGCAGCCAGGACCTGGCGCAGCTCAGAGGCATGGCCGGCCGTTACGAAGACGCGGTGACGCTGCTCGCCGAGGTGGCCCTGGATCCGCCGGAGCCGGACGAGTCGGCGGGGGAGGGCGACCGCCTCGTCCTCTCCACCATCCACTCGGCCAAGGGGCTCGAGTGGCGGGTGGTCTTCGTGATCCACCTGGCCGAGGGTCGATTCCCGGCACCCTCGGCGGAAGGCCGCCCGGAGGACCTCGAGGAGGAGCGGCGGCTCTTCTATGTGGCCACCACCCGGGCCCGGGACGACCTCTACCTCTGCCGGCCCGCCATGTTGAACTTCAGCGGCGCGGGGCTTCTCCCGGCCCGGCCGTCGCGGTTCCTCGAGGAGATCCCGGCGGATCTCCTCGAGCAGGTGGCGCCGGCGTCGCCCCGGGCGGGCGTCGCGGTGCCGGCCGCCGCCCCCCGGGAGGCGGCCCCGCCGCCCGGCACCGGGGCCTTTCCCCCGGGGGCCCGGGTGCGGCACACCATCTTCGGGCCGGGGCGGGTGCTCGAGGTCCTGGGTCCCGAGAAGCTCCGGGTGCACTTCGACGTCTCGGGGGAGAAGGTCCTGAACCTCCAGTACGCCCGCCTCCAGCGGCTCGGCGGGTAGGGGGGCGGCATGGCGGCGCGCGGCACCCGCGGCCCGGACCTGGCGGCGGCCCTGGCCTACCTGGACCGGTTCCAGTTCCACGGCTTCCGGCTGGGGCTCGAACGGATGGAAGCGGTCCTCGATGCCCTGGGGCACCCGGAGCGGGCGGTCCCGGTGGTCCACGTGGCCGGGACCAACGGGAAGGGCTCCGCGGCCGCCCTGATCACCGCCATCCTCTCCGCCGCCGGGCTCCGGGTGGGACTCTACACCTCGCCTCACCTCCACTGCCTCGCCGAGCGGTTCCGGATCGGCGGCCGCCCGATTCCGGAACCGGAACTCGCGGAACGGATCCACCGGATCCGGCGCCTGGTGGAGGCCGGCTGCGAGCTCAGCTACTTCGAGGCCACCACGGCCATCGCCTTCGACTGGTTCCGGGACGCGGCGGTGGACCTCGCCGTGGTGGAGACGGGACTCGGGGGGCGCCTGGACGCCACCAACGTGGTGGTCCCCCGGGTGTCGGTGATCACCGGGGTGGGGCTCGATCACCGGAGCTACCTCGGGCGGACCCTGGCCGCCATCGCCCGGGAGAAGGCGGGGATCGTGAAGCCCGGCGTGCCCGTGGTGAGCGGCGTCCGCCGAGCGGCGGCGAGGCGGGTGGTCCACGGCCGGTGCCGGGAATTGGCCGCCCCGCTCTCGGAACCCGGCCGCGACTTCACCGTCCGGCGCTGGTCGGACCTCGGCTTCCATTACCGGGGGGCGCTCTGGCGGCTCCGCCGGATCTCTCTCGCCCTCCGGGGGGCGCACCAGGTCCGGAACGCAGGGCTGGCCGTCCGGGCCTGCGAGATCCTGGCCGCCCAGGGGGTGCCCGTGACCGGGGCGCACGTCCGGGCGGGATGTCGCCGGGTCTCCTGGCCCGGGCGCCTGGAGGTCCTCGCTGGGCCGATCCGGGTCCTCCTCGACGGGGCCCACAACCCGGACGGCGTCCGGGCCCTCCGGGCGGCCCTCGACGCGGGCCGGGAGTGGCCGCCGCCGGAGCGCCGGGTGCTGCTCTGGGGGTGTTCCGACGAGGGGGGCGACAAGGACTACGCCGGGATGCTGGCCCTCGTGGCCGGCGCCGCGGGCCGGGTGGTGGTCACCGAGCCGCCGGGGCCGAGGCGCCCGGTCCGGGTGGCCGACTGGCGCGGGGTTTCCCTCCCGCCAGGGGCCCGCCTCGAGGTCGACTGGCGCCGGGCCCTCGATACCGCCCGGGAGGAGTTGGGACCGGGGGACCTCCTGTGCGTGGCCGGAAGCCTCTACCTCGTGGGGGCGGTCCGCTCCGCCCTGGTCCGGGAGGGATTCCGGCCCTCGTCCCGGTGCGGCGCCGGCCCGGAACGGGCCAGCGTTTCGTAGAAGACCGCCGCCAGCTCCCGAACCGCCGCGACGGAGGGGGCTGCGTTCACCTCCCTCCGGAACCGGGCCCCGCCCGGAAGGCCCCGGCTGTACCAGGCCAGGTGCTTTCGGGCCAGCCAGAGGGCCACGGGCTCCCCGTAGAATTCCAGAAGTGCCTCCAGGTGGGCCGTCACCACCCGGTACTGGGCCTCCAGGGAGGGCCAGGGGGCGGGCGAGCCGGAAAGCGCCCGGGCGATGTGCCGGAAGATCCACGGCCGGCCCAGCGCCCCCCGGCCGATCATGAGGGCGTCGGCGCCGGATTCGGCCAGGCACCGGGCGGCGTCCGCGGCATCCCGGATGTCCCCGTTGGCCACCACCGGGATGGAGACGGCCGCCTTTACCGCCCGGATGGCCGCCCAGTCCGCCCGGCCGGCGAACATGTCGCTCCGGGTCCGGCCGTGGACCGCCACCATGGCGGCCCCGGCCTCCTGGGCGATCCGGGCGATCCTCGGGGCGTTGACGTGGGCGTGGTCCCACCCGAGGCGCATCTTCACCGTCACCGGGACGTCCACGGCCGCCGCCACCGCCGCCACCACGCGTCCCGCCAGGCGCTCGTCCCGCATGAGGGCGGCCCCGGCCCCGGTCTTCACGATCTTCTTCTGGGGGCAGCCCATGTTGATGTCCAGGATGGCGGCCCCAAGGTCGCGGTTCCGGCGTGCGGCCTCGGCGAGGACCATCGGGTCGGCCCCCGAAAGCTGGACCGAAAGCGGGTACTCCTCGCGCGCCGTGGCCGCCATCCGCCGGGAGCGCGGGTGATCGCGGACCACGGCCTGGGAGGCGATCATCTCGCTCACCGTGAGGCCGGCCCCGAAGCGGCGCGCCAGGCGCCGGAATGGGAAGTCCGCCACGCCCGCCAGGGGGGCGAGGATCAGGGGCGGCGAGACGGAGAGGGGGCCGACCCGGAGCGGCGGGGGGAGCCCCGGGAGGGGGGCGTCAGCGGTCACGGGCGGCCTCCGGCGGGCCCTTTTCGACGACGAGGCGCACGTGGTCCCCGGCGTGGTCCTCCGCCACGATGCGGCCGTCCACGATCTCGAGCAGCCGGCGCATCTTCGGCAGGGTATCCGGCCGGAGGAGGACCTCCATGCGGTACCCGGTGGGGGTCTTGGGATCCCGGAAGCGCAACCCGACGCTTACGAGGCCCTTTCAACAGTCTTTCCGGCTGTCGATCCGTTCCATGGGGCGTTCCTTTATGGACCCGTGGGTGTCGGCGGCCGGGGCGGCCGTGGGCGCCGCCGGCCAGGCGGCCAGGAAGAGGGCCCCGGCCAGGGCCGTGGCCAGGAGGATACGGCGCTCGGGAGTGTCCACTGGATGACCTCCTTTTCGTAGACCCTCGAGGGGTGCGTGCAGAATGTCGCCGCGCGCAAGGTCCGGGGCCCCGGGAGGAGGACCGCGCGGCCTCCCGCGGCGCCCGCCTTCTTGCCATGGCGGCGCTTTCCTGGAGAATAACCAAAGGGACGGCGAAAGACGAGGCGGTTCCGGGAGCGACGAGGGGGGCGGCCGTGGCGGAGACCTGGCGTATCGACGGTGCGCAGGGGGAGGGGGGCGGGCAGATCCTCCGGACCGGGCTCGCCCTCGCCGTGCTCGCCGGACGCCCGGTGGAGTTCGTCAACATCCGGGCCCGGCGGCCGAAGCCGGGACTCAGGCCCCAGCACCTGGCCGCCGTCCGGGCCGCAGCGGCCGTCTGCGGCGCCGAGGTCCGGGGGGCCGAACCGGGTGCCTCCAAGGTGTACTTCGCCCCCGGGCCCGTTCGGCCCGGATCCTACCGGGTCGACGTGGGCACGGCCGGGTCCGCCCTCCTGGTCCTCCAGACGGTGCTCCTGCCCCTGGCCTGCGCCCCCGGACCGTCCCGGCTGGAGATCACCGGCGGGACCCACGTCCCCTGGAGCCCGTGTTTCCACTACGTGGACCGGGTCTACCGCCCGGTCCTCGCCGGCATGGGATTCCGGTTCCGGATCGAACTCCGGCGGTGGGGCTGGGTCCCGGCCGGCGGCGGCCGGGTGACCTGCGACATCACCCCCCCGGCGGCGCGTCGGCCCTTCGCGGGAGGCGACGGCGAGGCGCCGGTCCGGGTGGCCGGCGTGTCGGCTTCCTCCCGCCTTCCCCCGCACGTGCGGGAACGCCAGGCCCGGGCCGCGCGCGAGGCCCTGGAGCGGCGCGGCGTCGAGGCCCGGGTCGAGACGCTGGAAGGCCCCGCCGATTCGCCGGGAAGCCTGGTGTTTCTCTGGGCGTCCGGGGGCGGGCGGTGGGGCGGGGCCACCGCCCTGGGCGCGCGGGGAAAGCCGGCCGAGCGGGTGGGCGCAGAGGCCGCGGCGGCCATGCTGGACTTCCTCGACTCCGGCGCCGACGTGGACCCGCACCTCGCCGACCAGCTCCTCCTGCCCGCCGCAGCGGTCCCGGAGCCGAGCCGGTTCACCGTGGCCCGGGTGACCCGGCATCTCGCCACCCATGCCCAGGTGCTCCGGGAGACCGGCGTGGCCGGGATCGGGTGGCGATCCGTCCCCGGCGGCCTGGTTGCAGTGGAGATTGAACCAAAAATCGGCAAAAAATTAGAAAGATATGATTAAAAAGTAATGTGATGGATGATGGAAGGGCGATGCCGGGGCCGTCCGCCTAGTGCCGGTGGCAGACGAGGTGATCGTCTCCGGGGATGAGGGCCTGGGCCCGGGGCGACGAGCAGAACTCGGCGTGGGAGCCGTGGAAGACCAGGCGCTGGTTCAGGCAGGCCACCTTGGTGACGTGCTTGTTCACCACGCCGATGTCGTGGGTCACGAGGACGATGGTGAGCCCCCGGCGGTTGAACCGGTCCAGCATGTCGTAGAACTGTCCCTGGGACTCGGCGTCGATGCCCGTGGTGGGTTCGTCGAGGAAGAGGATGTCGGGGCGGTTCACCAGGGCCCGGGCGATGAAGACCTTCTGCTGCTGGCCGCCGGAGAGTTCCCCGATGCGGGTCGCGGCGTGCCCGGACATGCCCACGGCCGCCAGGGCCGACCGGACCGCCTCACGGTCGGCCGGCCCGAGCCACCGCGGGAACCGGGCCCGGGCCAGGCGGCCGAGGCCCACCACCTCCGAGGCGGTGATGGGGAAGAGGGGATCGACGTGGGTGGCCTTCTGCGGGACGTAGCCCACGCGGTGCCAGTCGTGGAAGGCGGCGAGCGGCGTCCCGAAGAGGCGGACGGTCCCTGACCTGGGGCGCAGGAGCCCCAGTATGATCTTCACCAGGGTGGACTTCCCGGAACCGTTCGGGCCGATGACGGCCAGGAAGTCTCCCTCGTCCACGCGGAGCGAGACATCCTCCAGGACGAGGTGAGACCCGAAGGCGTGGTGGACGCCTTCCACCTCGATCACCGGTCGGCCGGTCTCCGTTTCCATGGCGGGAGCTTACCCTCGGCCCGGGCCGGGTGCAAAGAGATAGGTGAGAAACTTGTAGACGAGGCGGGCCGCGGTGTATTCGGGGGCGGCGAGACCCGGGAGCGGGGCGAGTTCCACCACGTCGAAGGCGGCCACCCGGCCCGTTCCGGCCAGGGCGCGGAGGAAGGCCAGGATCTCGTCCCAGGACAGCCCTCCGGGTTCCGGGGTCCCCACCGCCGGCATCACGGCGGGGTCCAGGCAATCGAGGTCGATGGTGACGTAGACGGGGATGTCCGGGAGGCCGTCCAGGAGCCGCCGGACCGCCCCCGCGCAGTCGGCCTTCACCTCCCGGGCCCAGATGGGCGGGCGCCCCTCGGCCCTGAGAAATTCCATCTCCGGCCGGGAGAGGGATCGGATCCCCACCTGCCGGACCCGGGCCGAATCCCAGATCCGGCGCATGACGCAGGCGTGACTGTAGGGGGAGCCCTGGTAGTTCTCCCGGAGGTCGGCGTGGGCGTCGAACTGCACCACCGCGAGATCCCCCACCCGCTCGCGCAGGGCGGAGACCGCCCCCACCGTGACGCTGTGCTCTCCGCCGAGAACCACCGGGAAGGCCCCGACCGACAGGGACTCGGATACGGCGGCCCGAACGGCCTCGATCATGGCCTCGGGGGGCAGGACGGGCTCGAGGGGCGGCCGGGTGTAGAGGCCCAGGCGCCAGACCTCCGCATCCAGCTCCTCGTCGTACCACTCCATGTGGGGCGAGGCGGCCAGGATGGCCGACGGCCCGAGTCGAGCCCCGGGCCGGTAGCAGGTGGTGGCGTCGAAGGGGACGGGGATGAAGTGGATCCTGGCCCTCGAGGGATCCGCGACGGCGCCTTCGGGCCCGAGAAAGGCGAGGGTCACTTCAGGCGGACATCCGGGCGCGCTCGTCGCGGACGAAGTGCTGCACCCGGCGGATCACCTTGGGGAACTCGTGACCCCGGTCGAGGATCTTGATCTCCACCTTTTCGATCTCGAAGATCTCCTTGATGTGGTCGATGGCCGCCTGGGCGTCGAAGGGCTTGCAGGAGAAGATGTCCAGGCTGAGGTACATCTTTTCCGGGAAGGTGTGGATGCTGATGTGGCTCTCGGCGATGAGGACGAAGCCGGAGATCCCCCAGTCCTCGGGGACCTGGCCGGAATACTTGAAGACGTAGGGCGGCATGATCTTCGTCATGTGAATCTCGTCGGGATACCGGCTGAGAAAGTCGTAGATCCCGTTGATGTCCTTGAGTTTTTTGGGGTTGCAGCCGTACCCGTCCAGCATGAGGTGTTGGCCGAAGCCGTATTCGATGTCCTGCATCGCCCTGTCCTCCTAGAACGTGGGGGGAGTCACCACCCACAGGATCTGAGTCTCCCGGTCGCTGGTGTTGCGCAACTTGTGGCGCCGGTCCGCTGTGAAGTAGAAGCAGTCTCCCCTCGAGACCCGATAGGCCCGGGAGCCGACCTGGATCGTGGCCGCGCCCTTCAGCACGAAGCCGAATTCCTGCCCCTGGTGGGGTCGGTCCTCCCAGGTCTCGGCGCCGGGCTGGAGCGTGAGGAGGACGGGCTCCATGTCGCGGCGCTGCGAGGCCTGTACCAGGAGCTCCACCCGCAGGTCCTCCCGGGAGTCGGAGGTCTGGATCCGGTCCGATCTCCGGTAGACCACGGGCTCCCGGGTCTGTTCCTGGAAGAAATCGGCCAGGCTCTCGCCGAAGACGTCCAGGATGTCCTTCAGGGTGGCCAGGGAGGGGGACGTGAGGTCCCGCTCCAGCTGGCTGATGTAACCCTTTGTCAGGCCGGTCCGGTTGGCCAGCTCCTCCTGGGTGAGGTTGTTGGCCAGCCGCAACCGCTTGAGTTTCTCCCCGATGCCAAGGCTCATCCAGGCGATCCGGGCGGAGAGTTTATAATTACTAAACAACCTTTTTGCATTGGCCGCCTTTATACGAACAAGACAGGGGGATGTCAAGGGGCAAGATGATGTTGCGGTCGGCATCGCCGGTCGTGGTCCGCGGCTGCGTGCGCGGGCCCGACCCCGGTGTCGGCCGGCCCCGGTCCGGCCGGGTCCATCGCGGCTGCGGCTGCTGGAGCCTAACGGGAGTTCATGGAAAATCTCGGCCGGCCGAAAACGAAATTGACGCCGGTGGGGGAATCCATTATAAACGGCCCTTGGTCGCCACCGTCTTGATGGCCTCGGTCAAAAGGCTTCAGCGTGGATGGCTCAGCGAAAGATCGCCGAATGCAAGGCGCGAGGATGTCGAGGAACGAGGCGTACTCTACGGTACGCCGCCAGTGACGGGAACATCCGAAGCACCACGGCAGCCCGCGACTTTTTGCGACGCCATCCGTCTTGCACCCGGCCAGCCGCGCCCTCGTCCAGATGAGCAAAGACCGCATCCTGATAGCCAACCGAGGCGAGATCGCCATCCGGATCATGCAGGCCTGCCGCGATCTCGGCCTCGACTTCGTGGTGGTCTACACGAAGGAAGACGAGGAATCCCTCCACGTCCGGCTGGCGCAGGAGGGAGCCAAGGGACGCCGCGCCTGGCGCATCTCCAACTACCGGGACCCCAACGACATCTTCGCGGTGGCCGACGTGGCCAAGTGTACCGCCATTCATCCCGGTTACGGGTTCTTCTCCGAGAACTTCCGGTTCGCCCGGCGGGCCACCCTCCGCAACCGGCCCCTGGTCTTCATCGGCCCCAGGTGGGAGGTGATCCGGGACCTCGGCAGCAAGATCAACACCAAGCGCCGGGCCCGGGAACTCGACATCCCGGTGATCCCCGGCTCGGACCGGCCCATCTACAACGAGATCGAGGCCGAGGAGCTGGCGCGGGAACTCTTCTACCTCCAGGAGGAGCAGGGGCTGCGCCAGCCGTCCATCCTCGTGAAGGCCTCGGCCGGCGGCGGGGGCATGGGAATCGAGGAGGTGACCCACCTCGACACCTTCCGGAGCGTCTACCGGCGCATCCAGAACTATGCCAAGCGGCAGTTCGGCGACGAGGGCGTGCTCATCGAGCAGTGCCTCAGGGACTATCACCACCTCGAGGTCCAGCTGCTGTGCAGCCGGCACGGCGAGGTGGTGCACTTCGGGACGCGCAACTGCACCATCCAGAGCACGGGACGGCAGAAACGGGTGGAGGTGGCCCCGGGTTTCGACGCCGGCACCTTCGAGTATCCCTTCGACGCGGACCGGGTCCTCCGGGCGATCGTGGACTACTCCGTCCGGCTGGCCACCGAGGTGGGCTACGACAGCGTGGGGACCTGGGAGTGGATCGTGACCCGGGACGGCCGTCCCTATCTCCTCGAGGTCAACACGCGGATCCAGGTGGAGAACGAGATATCGGCCCGCATCTCGCGGATTCGGGGGAAGAAGGACCCCCCGAACCTCATCCGGGAACAGATCCGGACCGCCCTCGGCGAACGGCTCGGCTACGCCCAGAAGGACATCTCCTTCCAGGGAACCTGCATCGAGCTCAGGATCGTGGCCGAGGACACCCGGCGGGGGTTCGCACCTTGGTGCGGCACCATCACCCGGTTCGAACATCCCGAGCACCCGTGGCTCACGGTGCATTCCCACGTGCCGCGGGACCGGCCCTACAAGATCCCGACGGAATACGATCCGAACCTCGCGCTGGCCATCGTCTGGGGGGAAGACACCCCCCAGGCCCAGGAGCGGGCGCGGCGGTATCTTTCCGAGGTGGTGATGGAAGGGGAGGGACCGGACGGAGGGAGCATCCTGGTCAACCTGGATTACCTGCGGGAGCGCCTGGACGACATCCTGCAATTCCGATGACCTCGCAAGAAGGACGGACTCCGCCGGCGGCCAGCCGGTCGGGGCCGCGAACGGAGACGGACCCCGGGCACACCCCCCGCAGGAACCGATGACGAAGACCCTCATGGCGGACAGCGGAAAGATCATCGCCGATCTCGCGGACCGGATCTCCTACCTCGTGGACATCAAGGGGGGCGGAGACTGGGCCAACCTCGACGAGCTCCTGGAGCGCGTCCACCGGCTCAAGGAGTCGGTCTTCGACCTCAGCGAGGCGGCCCTCTTCGAGGAGCTCCGGCTGCTCGAGGAACGCATCTCCTTTCTCGAAGACCGGACGGCGGAGAAGCTCACGCCGGCCGAGATCGTCAACATCGTCCGCAGCCCCCAGCGTTTCACCCTGGGCGACATCCTCGAGAACGTCTACGACTCCTACACGGAGCTCGGCGGCGAGGGCGACTGCAACGTGGATCCCGCCGTGGTGGTGGCCCGCGCCATCCTGAACCGCCGGGTCAAGAACCGCGTCTACAGCCACCAGGTCATGGTCATCGGTCACGAGAAGGGGAGGGGCGAAGAGTTCCGAAACGGCGGCTGCGCCAAGCCCTGGGGGAACGAGAAGGCCCTTCGCTACATGAAGGTGGCCGAGATCGAGGGCATCCCCATCCACTTCTTCATCTTCACCCCGGGCTCCTACCCCATAGAAGACTTCCCCGGCGCCGCCCAGCAGATCGCCCGCAACCTCTACAAGATGGCAGGGCTGCGCGTGCCCATGGTTTCCTTCATCTCCGAGGGCGGTTCCGGCGGGGCCGAGGCCATCGGGCTCGCCGACCTCCGGCTCATGGGGTCGCGGGGATACTACTCCGTCATCTCGCCGGAGGGGGCGGCGGCCATCGAGGGCAAGATCCGCGAGGGGCAGAAGGTCCCGAAGGAACTGGTGGACCACTGCGCGGCCCAGCTCCGCATGACCGCCGCGGACAACCTGCGGCTCGGCACCGTGGACCGGATCGTGGAGGAGCCCCCCCTGGGCGCCCGGAGGGAAGACTACGGCTTCTTCCGCCGGCTTCGCTACGAGATGATCCGGGCCACGGACGAGGTGGTGCTCAAGACCAAGAGCTTCCGCGCCTTCCGGGCCTACGCCTTGAAGAGCCAGGGCCGCGAGGGCGACCCGGTCCCCGACGAGTTCGACGTGCTGGTGGGCTGGGAACTCACCGACCTCGAAAAGGACCGGCTGGTGGAACTGCGGTCCAAGAAGTACCGGGACATGGCCCGCCGGTTCCTCAAGGAGCACCAGGGCGGGCTCTCGAAGGGGCTCGGCAGGGCCCGCGACATCGCCGCGAGGAGCTACTACGAGCTTCGCTACGGCCTGCTCCGGGCCCACCAGCGCCAGGTGCAGAAGGTGATCGAGGAGGTCTCCAGCGAGGGCTCCGTCTTCCTCCGGAAGGTGACCGAGCCCGTGAAGGCGGCCTACGACTTCGTCTTCCCCAAGCCCAAGCGGCCCGCCAAGGCGGTGCGGACCGACGGCGCCGACACCTCCATCTTTGTCGAGGAGTGGGAGACCTACGTGAGCCCCCTGGCCAACGAGGACCGGACCGTCTCTTGCCCCAACGCCGCCCGCCGCGGATGCCAGGACCTCTGGGTCCCCGACCTCTACGGGGAGTTCTGCGGGGTCTGCCCCACCTGCGGGCACCACTTCCCGCTGGAATACCACTGGTACCTCGAGAACCTCTTCGACAAGGGCTCGGTCCGGGAGTTCAACGCCCACATCGCCGCCGGGAACCCCCTCGGGTTCGAGGGGTTCGACAAGCGGCTCCGGCGGGACGTCAAGAAGACCGGCCGCCGTTCGAGCATGATCACCTTCGACGCCAAGGTCCAGGGGATCAAGCTGGTGGTGGCCATGCTCTACAGCGACTTCCGAAACGGCACGGTGGGGTCCGCCGAGGGGGAGAAGTTCGTCCGGGCCTGCGACCGGGCCCGCACCACCCGGCGTCCCCTCCTGGCCTACATCCACACCACGGGGGGCATCCGCATCCACGAGGGAACCCTGGGCGTCATCCAGATGCCCAAGTGCACCGTGGCCGTCCGGGAATACATCGAAAGCGGCGGCCTCTACATCGTGGTCTACGACAACAACTCCTACGCGGGCCCGGTGGCGAGCTTCCTGGGCTGCTCGCTCTACCAGTTCGCCATCCGCTCGAGCCGGATCGGCTTCGCCGGCCCGAGGGTGATCCGCGAGACCACCGGGGAAGACGTGCCCCCCGACTACCACAGCGCGAAGAACGCGCTTCGCCGGGGCCACATCCAGGGCATCTGGGACCGGAAGGAGTTCCGGAAGAACCTCTTCAACGCCCTCGTGCGGATGGGCGGACCCCACCTGTACTACAAGTAGGCAAGTAGGCGGCCATGGACCTCAACCTCAACGACCTCTTGCGCCAGTACCGTTCCGACCCGTACGAACACTACCGCGTCGAGGCGGTGCACACGGGGGTGGTCACCTTCCGGGTCCGGGACGGGGACGAGGTGAACGGTCCGTCCGGGCGCTGGATGCACCGGCCCGGCTCCCTGCTCTACCTCCTGGAGCGGGAGCGGAACGTGAAGAAGATCTATTCCCCCTGGAGCGGGATCGTGGCCGACGCCGCCCTGGACCTCGATGGACGCTTCGTCGAGGCGGGCGAATTCCTCATGTCCATCCGGCACCGCCTCGGCAAGGAGGAGATCATCGACCGGATCCTTACCCGGGTGCTCCACATCTTTGCCGCGCCCCAGCGGGCCCGCTACTTCCTGGTGCCGGAGCTGGCGGCCAAGATCGAGAAGGCGCCGGGGGAGTCCGTCCGCGTCCGTCCCGGGGACGAGGCCATCATCATGTCCCTCATGAAACGCGACACCCTCATCCATTACGAGGGGCTGGCCGGGGTCATCTACAAGGTCTACTTCCAGTCCGGCGCGCTGGTGGAGCAGGGGGCGCCGCTGCTCGGCATCTGCCCCCCGGAGAAACTCCCCTACGTCCAGCGCGTGATCCAGCGGGTGCGGACCGAGTGGGAGGAATGAGATCAAGGCGGCCCTGCTCGCACTCCAGTTCCTGACCGTTGTCTCCATTGCCCCCCGGCTCGAGGCCGGGGCGGCCGATCTCCGGCGATCCCTGGCCTTCTTCCCGGCGGTGGGCCTCCTGCTCGGGGGGTTGCTCGCCGGGTTCGACTGGGCGGCCAGGGGCCTGTGGCCGAGCCCGGTGGTGGGGGCCATGGAGGCGGCCTGGCTGGCCCTTCTCACCCGGGGCCTCCACATGGACGGGTTGGCCGACACCGCCGACGGCCTGGCCTCCGGCTTCGACGCGGCCCGGTCCCTCGAGGTGATGCGGGACAGCCGAAGCGGGGCCCTGGGCGTCCTGGCCGTGGTCCTCGTGCTGCTGCTCAAGGCCACGGGGCTTGCCGCGCTCTCCGCCGGGGGAGCGGCCACGGGCTTCTTCTGCCTGGTGCCCTGCCTGGCGCGGTGGGGCATCAACGTCCTCGGGGCGCTTTCCCCCTACGCCCGCCCGGGGGAGGGGCTGGGACGGGCCTTCACCGGGGCCGGCGCGGCCCGGGCGCTGCCGGCGGCGGGGCTCACGGCCCTCGGGGCGGCCTATCTCCTGGGGGGAGCGGCGGGCCTGGCGGCCTTCGCCGGGGTCACGGTCCTGAGCGCGGCGGCGGCGGCCTGGTTCCGGCACCGGCTCGGCGGGGTGACGGGGGACGTCCTCGGCGCCCACGCGGAGGTGACGGAGGTGGTCCTGGTCCTGCTTTTCTGCCGGCTTTCGGGGGGATGAAGATGCCCGGCGGAGGGGAGGGACGGGCCACCCGGATCTGGCTCCTGCGCCACGGCGCCGTCGAGGCGCCCGAGGGGGTCTACTACGGCCAGATGGACGTCCCCCTCTCGGACCTCGGGCGCCGGCAGAGCGAGGCCGCCGCCGAGGGGCTCCGGGGCGTGGCCCTGGACGGCATCTTCTCCAGCGACCTCGGCCGGTGCCGGTACCTGGCGGAACTCCTCGCCAAGGACCGGCCGGGGGTGCCGCTCCATTTGACATCGGACCTCCGGGAGCTAGAATTTGGCGAATGGAGTGGATGGCACTGGAACGACATCGAGCGAAGGGCCCCGCACCTCCTGGCCCGGCGGATGGCGGACCTGGCCGCCTTCCGGCCGCCCGGCGGGGAGAGCCTCGGTGACCTCCTGGCACGGGCCTGGCGGGTGGTGGAGGGAATCGTCCGGGGCGACGCCGGCGGGACCTTCGCCCTGGTGGGGCACGGGGGGACCAACCGGGTGGTGCTGGCCCGGGCCCTGGGGCTTCCCCTGGACCGGGTCTTCTGCCTCGGGCAAGACCTCGCCTGCCTCAACTGCCTGGACCTCTTCCCGGACGGCAACGCCGTGGTCCGGCTCCTGAACGGCCGGGTGCCTTGGGACGCAGGCGCCCGGGAACCCTTGTAAGATCACGGGTCCTATGGTAATGAACAGCGGATTTCACGGCGGCGTAGCCAAGAGGCTAAGGCGACGGTCTGCAAAACCGTTATTCCCCGGTTCAAATCCGGGCGCCGCCTCCAGATCTTCCACGGATTGCGGGCCCCCGGCCGGCAATCCGTTTTTTATGATGACGTCGCAAAAAGCGACCAATTGCCGTGTTGCTTTGGATGTTCTCGTCACTGCGGCGTACTCCAAGTACGCCTCGTTCCTCGCGAGGGTCGTGCCGTGTCCTTGGCGATTCCCGAGTAGCCATCCACTTACGAGGCCATCTTTCGTGGCTGCCGCCGGCGGGCCGCCACCCGGGGGCATCGGCATGAGGATCGTGGCATGAGGATCGTGGTCATCGGCGCGGGGGCGGTGGGCCGCCACCTCTGCGAACAGCTCTCCCTGGAGGACCACGAGGTGGTGCTCGTGGACCGCCGGCCGGACCGCCTCCGCCGGCTCGGAACCGATCTCAACATCCTCACCGTGGAGGGCAACGGCGCCTCCGCCGCCTGCCTCCAGGAGGCGGAGGTCCACAAGGCGGACCTCTTCATCGCGGTCACCGACATCGACGAGGTCAACCTCGTCGCCTGCATCATGGCGGGGGCCCTGGGCGTCCGCCGGCGCGTGGCCCGGGTCCGGAACGAGGAATACCTCTCCGGCGATTCCCCGCTCAACGAGCACAGCCTCGGCATCGACCTCCTCATCAACCCGGACCAGGCCATGGCGGACGAGATCGTGCGCATGAGCTCGGTCTCGGAGGCCTTCGAGGCCGTCGACTTCGCCCACGGAGAGGTGGTGCTGCTCGGGTACGCGGTCCGGGAGGAGAGCCCGGTGGCCGGGATGTCGCTTGCCGACCTCAAGGGCCTCGTGGGGCTCTACGACTTCCTGGTGGTGGCCATGGTGCGGGAGGGGGTCACCCTGATCCCCAGGGGCGACGACGTCATCCAGCCCGGCGACCGGATCTACCTGGTCATCAAGCGGCGGGACCTCCCGGCCTTGGAGGAACTCCTCAACGTCCGCCGCCGCGCCGTCCGAAAGGTCTTCATCATCGGCGGCGGGCGGGTCGGCTACCGGGTGGCACGGGCCCTGGAACGCCAGAAGATCGACGTTCGGCTGGTGGAGAAGGACCCGGCACGGTGCGAGCTCCTGGCGGAAAAACTCAAGGATACCATCGTCCTCAACTTCGACGGGCTCGAGGCCCACGAGCTCATCGCGGAGGGGATCGACCAGGCCGACCTCGTGGTCACCGTGACCCACGGGGACACCACCAATATCCTGGCGAGCCTCCTCGCCAAGCACCACGGGGCGAAGAAGTGCATCACGCGGATCACCCGCCCCGACTTCATCCCGCTCCTCGGCAAGCTCGGGATCGACGTGGCCCTCTCCGCCCGGCTGGTGGCCGCGGACATGATCCTGCGTTTCGTCCGGCGGGGCGCCATCCTCTCCGTGGCCTCCCTGGTCGGGAGCGAGGCCGAGGTGGTGGAGCTGGTCCTGACCGAGCGCTGGTCGCACCTCGGGCGGCCGCTCCGGGAGATCTCCTTCCCCCGCGGTGCCAACATCGGCGCCGTGGTGCGAAACGGCGAGGTGATCATCCCTTCCGGCGAGACCGTCTTTCAGCCCCTGGACCGCCTCATCGTCTTCACCCTGAAGAAGGCGGTCCCGGAGGTGGAGGCCTTCCTCTCGTCATGAGATCCGGAACCGTCGCCGTGCTCCTGGGGTGGCTGCTCGTCTTCCTGGGGGCGGCCCTCTTGGTTCCCGTAGCGGTGAGCATATACTTTAAAGATGGATCTTATCCATTTTTTATTTTGTCCTCTTTGATAACTATCCTTTTGGGGGTTGCCCTGGCCGGCCTCTTCAGGGCCGACCGGGAGATCGGCAACCGGGAGGGGTTCGCCGTGGTGGCCCTCGGCTGGATCGCGGCCGCGGGGTTGGGCGCATTGCCCTTCTACCTCTCGGGGGCCGTCCCCTCGTACCTCGACGCCTACTTCGAGGCCATGTCGGGCTTCACCACCACGGGGTCCACGATCCTCCGGGAGGTGGAACCCCTGGGGCCGAGCCTCCTCTTCTGGCGGGCCCTGACCCAGTGGCTGGGGGGCATGGGGATCATCGTCCTCTCCCTGGCCATCCTCCCCGTCCTCGGCATCGGCGGCATGCAGCTCTTCCAGGCCGAGATGCCGGGGCCCACGAAGGACCGGCTCTCGCCCCGGATCCAGGACACCGCCCGCATCCTCTGGGGCGTCTACGTCCTGCTCACCCTCGCGGAGACGGTCCTGCTCCGCCTGGGCGGGATGGGGCTCTTCGACGCCGTCTGCCACTCCTTCGCCACCATGGCCACCGGCGGCTTCTCCACCCGGACCGCCAGCGTGGCGGCCTTTCACAGCGCCTGGGTGGACGGCGTCGTCACGGTCTTCATGGTGCTGGCCGGGATCAACTTCACCCTCCACCACCGGTGGCTCACCGGCCACCTCCGCCCCGTCTGGCGGAACGAGGAGCTGCGGTTCTACCTCGGCGTGGGCCTGGCGGCCACGGCCATCTGCACCCTGGTCAACGTGGGTTCCGGCACCTATGCCGACTGGGGCGCCAGCTTTCGCTATGGCGCCTTCCAATCCTGGTCCATCCTCACCACCACCGGCTTCGGTACCGCCGACTTCGACCGGTGGGCCCCGGTGTGCCGCCTGCTGCTCGTCACCCTCATGTTCCTCGGCGGCATGGCGGGCAGTACCGGCGGCGGGATCAAGCACGTCCGGGTGCTCCTCTTCTGGAAGTTCACCCGTGTCCAGGTCCGCCGCCTCATCCACCCGAGGTCCGTGGAGGTCATCAAGCTCGACGGCCGGCCCGTCCCGGACGACGTCATGAAGGGGGTCCTCGGGTTCCTCGCCCTCTACTTCGCCGTCTTCGTGGCGGCCAGCCTGGTGGTGACCTGGACGGGGGTGGACCTCGTGACCGGGACCACGGCGGTGGTGGCCACCCTGAACAACATCGGGCCGGGGCTCGCCGGGGTGGGGCCCCTGGCCAATTTCGCCGACCTTCCGGCGCTCGCCAAGTTCGTCCTGGTGATCTGCATGGTGGGCGGCCGGCTGGAACTCTACACCCTTGCGGTCCTCCTGGTGCCGGGTTACTGGAAGGGACTGCGGGCCCCCAGGTTCCGGTGGCGGCGTCCGCCGGGCCCGGCCGAGGGCGGCCGGCGGGCGGCGGCCCCCTGAAGGGCACCCCGGTCCGGCACGAGGCACAGGAGACACAGGAGGTCCTTTCGATGGCACTCATGGACATCACCGTGGTCCCCATCGGCACCGGCTCCACCAGCGTGGGGACCTACGTGGCCGAACTGGCGGCACTGCTCCGCCGGGAGGGCGTCCCCTTCCGGCTCACCGACATGGGCACCCACGTGGAGGGCCCGGCGGAGGAGCTCTTCCGGCTCGCGGCCCGGCTCCACGAGGCCCCCTTCGCCGCCGGGGCCCGGCGCGTCACCACCGTGGTGAAGGTGGATGACCGGCGGGACCGGGAGGTCCACCTCGGCGACAAGGTCCGCTCCGTGGAGGAACGGCTGCGGTGAGCCGCCGTCACCGAATCGGGTCCTGGGTGGTGCTCGGCCTGTCCCTGGCGGCCCTGGTCCAGGGGCTCTTGGCCGGGGAGGCCGAAGTGCTGTGGCGAAAGGCGATCACCGTGTGCCTGAGCTGTATCGGGATCGGGTAGACCCGTGGAACGGCTCCGCAGGTGGTGCCAGGTCCTCTTCGCACTGGCCGGGAACGCCTACTGGCTCTTTCCCTGGAGGGCGCCCCTCTACCAGGGACCGCTCAAGAAGGCCTGCTTCCCCGGGCTCAACTGCTATTCCTGCCCGGCGGCGGTGGGGGCCTGCCCGCTGGGCGGCCTTCAGAACGCCCTGGCCGCCCTCCGGCCCACGCTGCGGGCGGGACAACTCCAGCTCGGGGGATACGTGGCCGGGTTCCTGGGCGTGGTGGGGTCCCTCGGCGGGCGCTTCGTCTGCGGCTGGATCTGCCCCTTCGGCTTCCTCCAGGAAGGACTCTACCGGCTGCCGGTCCCCAAGTTGGGGCTCTGGCGCCCCCTCCGCTGGATGCCCTACGGTTTTCTCCTGGTCTTCGTGGTGGCGCTGCCGCTGCTCGCCGTGGACCGCCTGGGCTACGGCGCCCCGTACTTCTGCAAGCTCGTCTGCCCGGCGGGGACCCTCGAGGCGGGGTTGCCGCTCCTTGCCCTCCACCCGGAACTTCGGGCGGTGGCCGGGTGGCTCTTCGTCCACAAGCTGGCGGTCCTCGTCGCCCTGCTCGCCTGGTGCACCATGACCCTCCGGGCCTTCTGCCGGACGATCTGCCCCCTGGGGGCCATCTACGGCCTCTTCAACCGGGTGAGCTTCCTGCGCCTTCGATTCCACCCGGACCGTTGCGTCGCCTGCGGGGCCTGCCGGACGGTCTGCCCCACCGGCGTTTCCTTCTTCGACGGGGTGGACGGGCCCAACACCCCGGCCTGCATCCGCTGCCTCCGGTGCCAGGCGACCTGTCCCACCCGGGCCGTGACCCTGGAGTTCGGCCCCGTCCGGGCGGCCGAAGAGACCGCCCCGGAGAAAGACCATGCGAAGGCCTGACGGACGCGCCCACGACGAGGTCCGGCCCATCACGGTGCAGCACGGCTACCTCGCCCACGCCGAGGGATCGGTCCTCTACCGCCAGGGGCAGACCTGGGTGCTCTGCGCCGTGACCGCGGAGGCGGAGGTTCCACCCTTTCTCCGCGATTCGGGGTCGGGCTGGATCACCGCGGAGTATGCCATGCTGCCGAGGTCCACGGCGGTTCGTGTGCCGCGGGAGGGGCGGGCCGGCGCCGTCCGGGGCCGCACCCACGAGATCCAGCGGCTCATCGGGCGGTCCCTGCGGGCCGTGGTGGACCTCGAGGCCCTCGGGCCGCTCACCCTCCGCGTGGACTGCGACGTCCTCCAGGCGGACGGCGGCACCCGGACCGCCTCCGTGACCGGCGCCTTCCTGGCCCTGCGGGACGCGGTGGCCACCCTCCTGGAACAAGGGCGGATCGACGAGGATCCCGTCCGGGACACCCTCGCCGCGGTGAGCGCCGGGATCGTGGACGGGACGGCCCTCCTCGACCTGGACTACGCCGAGGACGCCGCCGCGGAGGTGGATGCCAACTTCGTGCTCACCGGCTCCGGCCGCCTGGTGGAAGTCCAGGCCACGGCCGAGGCCGCCCCCTTCGAGTGGGCCGAGTTCGAATCCCTGGCGGCGCTGGCCCGTTTCGGGGTGGAGGTCATCCTCGCAAGGGTCGCGTCGTGAGCCTCGAAAGGCGCATCGTCCTCGCCACGCACAACCCCGGCAAGGTCCGGGAACTGGCGGCGATCCTGGGGGATCTCGGGCTCCGGGTGGAATCCCTCGCCGGGCACCCGGAAGTCCCGGAGGTGGTGGAGGACGGCGCCACCTTCCTGGAAAACGCCCTCAAGAAGGCCCGGACCGTGGCCTCTGCCACGGGGTGCCTCGCCCTCGCCGACGACTCCGGCCTCGTGGTGGACGCCCTCGGCGGGGCGCCGGGGGTCCACTCCGCCCGGTACGCCGGGGAAGACGCCGACGACGACGCCAACAACCGGAAACTCCTCGCCGAGCTCGCCGGGGTGCCCGAGGCGGCGCGCACCGCCCGGTTCGTCTGCGTGGTGGCGGTGGCCGATCCCTCCGGCGCCTGGACCAGCGCCGAGGGGACCTGCGAGGGGCGCATCGCCCCGGCACCCGCCGGGAGCGGGGGGTTCGGATACGACCCGGTCTTCTACGTGCCGGAGCTGGGGGCCACCATGGCCGAGGTGCCCCCGGAGGTCAAGAACCGCATCAGCCACAGGGCCGCGGCACTCGCAACGCTCAAGCCACGGCTCGAGGCCTTTCTCCGGGAGGGCGCCGAGGGGTGAGGAGGGCGGGGCCGCAGATCAGTCCGCCTCGGCGGCCTTCACGAAGCCGATCTGGTCCACGGGGTTGATCACCGTGGTGGCCACGTTCTTCAGGTGAGCCGAGACCCGCTTGAGGTACCGGAAGATCAGGACGAGGTGGAGAAACTCCCGGGGAACGAACTCCTCGCCGGAGGCCGCCTCGAAGACCTCCCGGAGATGCTGCTCGCAGGCGTCGGCGATCTCCCGGTAGTGGACGAGGGCCTCCCGGGCGGCCTTCTCGTCGTTTCCTTCGAAGGCGCCGCGCACCTTATCGAAGAGTGCCACGGTGCGGGCCTGGAGCTCTTTGACCACGTCGGCCTTCTTCCCCCAGCAGCACCTCTCCGGAAGCATCACCACGAGTTCCCCGAGGTTCTTGGTGTAGTCCCCGATCCGCTCGAGGTCCACCACCACGGTGAGGAGGATGATGGCCTCCACCAGGTCTTCTCCCCGGCAGAAGACGAGGTGCTCCAGGACCTTCTTCCGGACGTCGCGCTGGACCTCGTTGATCTCCTTGTCGAGGTCCTTGACCCGGGAGAGGATGGCGTCGTCGGCGGTGGCGAGCATGGCCGTCATCACCGTCTCGAACATGTGCCGGGCCTGGTCCATCATCCGGAGGGCCTCCGCCCGGGCCTCGGTGACGAGGGATTCCTTCTTGGTGAAGAGCTTGAAGAGCTGGTAGAGCATGCCTCCTCCTTCCGACCCGTCTCAGGCACCGCCGAAGAGGCGGACGAGTCCCTGGAAATCGGTGATGCCGATGAGCAGCAGGGGCGCCAGGAAAAAGACCCCGAGGACGTAATAGAAGGCGACCCGCTTCTTTCGGGTGGCCGCAAGGGCCAGCCGCCGCGCCAGGTTGATGGGGATGCGGCGGATCCGTTCCACGGGATAGATGAGGGCGATCCCCGTGAGGTTGAAGAGCAGGTGCGAGAGGGCCACCACGAGGCCCCCGGAGGGTCCGCCTCCCTGCGTCTCCACCGCCATGGCCGCCAGGAGGGCGGTGACGGTGGTCCCCACGTTGGCGCCGAGGGTCACGGGGAAGACCTGGCGGATGCCCAGAATGCCGGCCCCGGCCAGGGGGACGAGGAGCGAGGTGGTGACGGAGCTGCTCTGGACCAGGGCGGTGCAGACCAGGCCGATCCCCATGCCGCCCAGGGCGCTGCCGCCGACGAACCGGTTGAAGGCCACTTCGAGTCGTCCCATGAGGAGCAGCCGCATCACCTTGACGATCCCGGCCAGCGCCGCGAAGAGCACCACGAACCCCGCCGCCAGGAGGCAGATCCCGGCCAGGGGCTCCCCCAGGCCGGCCTCGAAGGCCCCGTGCACGGCGTGGATCACGGGCTTCGTCACCGCCTTCACCGGGCTCGTGAAGGTGAGGCCGCCGGCCCGGCTGAAGGCCTCGGCAAGCAGCGTGGAGGTGCGGGCCAGGTAGCCCGTGGCCATCTCCACGGGAAGCAGGACGGTCACGGTGAGGAGGTTGAAGAAGTCGTGCACGGTGGCCGCGGCGAAGGCGCGCCGGAACTCGCTCGACCGGGTGATGTGGCCCAGGGAGACCAGGGTGTTGGTGACGGAGGTCCCGATGTTGGCCCCCATGACGATGGGGATGGCGTGGGTGACGTCCAGGGCCCCGGAGGCCACGAGCGCCACCACGAGCGAGGTGGTGGTGGATGAGCTCTGGATGAGGCTGGTGGAGAGGATGCCCACGAAGAGCCCCACAACGGGGTTGTGGGTCAGGGTGAAGAGGCTCCTGGAGAATCCCGCCCCCATGCCCTTGAAGGCGGCCTGCATTCCGCCGATACTGAGAAAGAAGGCGTAGAGCAGGCACAGGAAGGCGACGAAGAGGGCTGGGCCCCGGAGCCTTTCCAGGACGGATCGGCCGGGTCGGGCTGGCAGCGGCGGGCGTGGCATGGCGCAGCGGTGATCCGTCTCCTTGGCTCCGTGATCGCGCGGGGCGGCACCGGGGCCGCTTTTGGTGCCCGGGGCGGGAGTCGAACCCGCACGAAGCGGCGCTTCGAGGGATTTTAAGTCCCTTGTGTCTACCAGTTCCACCACCCGGGCGCCCGGGCCGGGTCTCGTTCGTGCGGCCATCTATACTGGATGACCGCGGGGCCGTCAACGAACGAGGGTGCTTGGCGGGCCGAGGAAAGGGGGGTATTTTCCATGTTCCGCCCGGTCCTGCGGGCCGGGCGACCTGGAAAACGTACCCCCTAAGGAGGCAGACCCGTGAGCAAGGGCAAGGAAAACGTGGCGGCCAACCCCGTGCTGTCCCAGCAGGACGAGGCCATTCGCGACAAGCTCGGCCAGATCGAGCACAAGATCATGGTGATGAGTGGAAAGGGCGGCGTGGGAAAGAGCACCGTCTCCATCAACCTCGCCGTGGGGCTCTCCCTCGAGAACTTCTACGTCGGGCTCCTGGACGTGGACCTCCACGGCCCCAACGTGCCGAAGATGCTGGGCGTCGAGCGCGGCGAGCTCCAGCGGCGGCCCGACGGCACCGTCGGACCGGTCTACTATTCGCCGAACCTCAAGTTCATGTCCGTGGAGCCGCTCCTTCCCGACAAGGATTCCGCGGTCATGTGGCGCGGCCCCATGAAGATGTCCGCCATCCGGCAGTTCATCTACGACATCGAGTGGGGCAAGCTCGACTACCTCGTCATCGACGCCCCCCCGGGCACCGGCGACGAGCCCATGACCGTGGCCCAGATCATCCCCGACGCCTACGCCGTGGTGGTGACCACCCCCCAGGAGGTCTCCATCCTGGACGTCCGCAAATCCATCAGCTTCTGCCGGCATGTCAACATGCCCGTCCTCGGCATCGTCGAGAACATGAGCGGGATGATCTGCCCCCATTGCGGAAAGGCCATCGACGTCTTCAAGCGCGGCGGTGGCGAACGCCTGGCCGAGGAACTCGGCGTGCCCTTCCTCGGCCGCGTCCCGGTGGATCCCCGGATCGTCACCACCGGGGACGCCGGCAAACCCATGATGGCCGCCTATCCCAACAGCCACACCGCCGAGGCCATGGGCAAGGTGGTCCAGCGGGTGATCAACGCCACCCAGATGATGGCCCTGCAGCAGCGGGAGCAAAAGGCCGAAGAGGAGGCCACCACATCCTGAACCGGCGGGTACGGCCCGTCGAAGAGGGGGGACGAGATGACCGAACCAGTCAAGGCGGCGCAGGACCTGGCGAAGGAGATCGAGGACCGGCTCCGGGCCCGGATGGGCCCGTTGCTGGCCCGCTACGGCTACGACCTCGAGGCCCTCGTGACACCGCTGCGCTGGCGCCCCGTGGTGCTGGTCATCGGCAACTACTCCTCCGGAAAGTCCACCTTCATCAACGAGTTGCTCGGCGTGGACGTGCAGCGGACGGGACAGGCGCCCACCGACGACAGCTTCACCGTGCTCACCGCGCCGGAGGGCGAAGAGCCGGAAGGGGAGGTCCCCGGGCCGACGCTGGTGAACGACGAACGTTTGCCCTTCGCCTCCCTCCGCCGGTTCGGCGAGGGGCTCCTCACCCACTTCCGCCTCAAGCGGGTCGCGGCGCCGCTGCTCCGGGAGGTGGCCGTCATCGACACCCCGGGCATGCTGGATTCGGTCACCGAGAAGGACCGGGGCTACCACTACCTGGGCGTGGTCGGGGAGCTGGCCCACCTGGCCGATCTCATCATCCTGATGTTCGACCCCCACAAGGCGGGCACCATCAAGGAGACCTACGAGGCCATCCGGAGCACGCTCCCGGAGGCCACCGGGGAGGACCGGGTCCTCTACGTCCTCAACCGCATCGACGAGTGCGAGAACATGGCCGACCTCGTCCGGGCCTACGGGACCCTGTGCTGGAACCTCTCCCAGATGACGGGGCGCAAGGACATGCCGCGCATCTACCTCACCTTCGCCCCCGGCACCGGCCCGGTCCGCCCGGGGTTCGAGGTCTGGGCCTCCGAGCGCGACGAACTCAAGCGGGAGGTGGGAAACGCCCCCCGGCTGCGCCTCAGCCACATCCTCCACCGGGTGGAGCGGGAGATCCGGGAACTCGCCATGGAGGTGGAGGCCCTTCGGAACTTCCGCCAGCGCTTCGGCCGCCGATTCGCGTGCACCTGCCGCGGCATCGGGGTGGGAGCGGTGGGCGCCTTCCTCTTCACCGACGTCCTGGTTCGGCTCCTGTTGGGGTCCCCGGAGGTGCCCTTCCTGGTGGGCCTGGTGGGCGGCACCCTCACGCCGGAACAGTTCCTCTGGCCCATCATCGGGGTCCTCGGCGTCATCTCCGGCGGCGCCCTCTACATCCAGCGGTTCATGTTCCCCCGGTTCGTCCGCCGCACCCTGGAAGACCTGGACGGCCTCGTCCCCCTGGACACCGCCTACCGGCAGGATCTCTGGAAGAAGGTCTCGGGCCGGGTGCGCCGCCTCGTCGCGGAACAGGCCCCCCGCCAGGTCCTGGTGGCCCATGCACGGAACCTCTCCCGCATCGAGCGTTTCCTGGCGGACGACCTGAAGGCCTTCTACGAGCGCATACAGGCCCGGTAGGCCGGCCGCCCCGAACACACATCATCCGAACGACCTGGAGGACGTTTCTCTATGTCAGGCCATTCCAAGTGGAGCACCATCAAGCACAAGAAGGGCGCCCAGGACGCCCGGCGCGGGCGGATCTTCACGAAGCTCATCCGCGAGATCATGGTGGCCGCCCGCCTCGGCGGCGGCGACCCGGAGGCCAACCCCCGGCTGCGGGCGGCCATCGCCGCCGCCAAGGCCCAGAACATGCCGAAGGACAACATCGAGCGGGCCATCAAGAAGGGGACGGGGGAGCTCGAGGGCACCGCCTACGAGGAGGTCACCTACGAGGGCTACGGCCCCGGGGGCGTGGCCGTCCTGGTGGAGGCCATGACGGACAACCGCCAGCGGACCGTGGCCGACCTCCGCTACCTCTTCGGGAAGCGGGGCGGCAACCTCGGCGAACCCGGCAGCGTGGCCTGGATGTTCGAAAAGAAGGGCCTCATCGTGGTCTCGAAGGACGCGGTGGACGAGGACGCCCTCATGGAGGCGGCCATCGAGGCCGGCGCCGAGGACATCCAGGACCAGGGCGGGGAATGGGAGATCCACACCACGCCGGAGACCTTCGGCGAGGTCAAGGAGGCCCTGGACCGGGCGGGCATTCCGTGTCTGTCCGCCGAGATCTCCATGGTCCCAAAGACCACGGTGGAAGTCGCCGAGGAGAAGAAGGCGCTCCAGGTCCTCCAGCTCATGGAGGCCCTGGAGGACCACGACGACGTCCAGCACGTCTACGCCAACTTCGACATCCCGGAAGAGATCCTGGAGAAGGCGCAGTAGGGCCCGCGGTTGGACCTCATCCTCGGCATCGATCCCGGTTCCCGGGCCACCGGTTTCGGCCTCGTGGCCGTGGATGGGACCCGCTTCCGGTGCCTGGGGGCGGGGGTCTTGCGGACCCGCGCCGGGTGGGACCTCGCAGAGCGCCTTCACCGGATCCACGAAGGGCTGGTGGAGGTGATCCGGCGCCATCGGCCCACCGCCGCCGCCGTGGAGAACGTCTTCCAGGCCCGCAATCCCCGCTCTGCGTTGCTGCTGGGCCACGTGCGGGGCGTGGCCATCCTGGCCGCCGTCCGGGAAGGGATCCCCGTCTTCGAGTACACGCCCACCCAGGTCAAGCAGGCGGTGGTGGGGTACGGGCGGGCGGAGAAGGGCCAGGTCCAGCACATGGTGCGGCTCTTGCTGAACCTGGAACGCCGGCCGCCCCAGGACGCCGCCGACGCCCTCGGGGTGGCCGTCTGCCATGCGAATTTCGCCGCGGGTCCCCTCGCCCGGGCCGCACAGCAGGCCGGGAGGGCGCCGTGATCGGCCTGGTCCGGGGGCGGGTCCACGCCGTCTTCGCCGACGGCGTCCTGGTGGATACCGGCGGCGTGGGGTACGAGGTCCGCATGCCGGCCCGGGGGCTGGCAGAGCTCCCCCGGGAGGGAGAGGTCGTGCTCTACACCCACGTGGTCTGGCGGGAGGACAGCATCGCCCTCTACGGGTTCCCCCGGCCGGAGGAGAAGGAGATGTTCCGGATCCTCCTCGAGGTCTCCGGGGTGGGGCCCAGGCTGGCCTTGTCGGTGCTTTCCGCCATGACCGTGGAGGACCTGCTCTACGCCCTGGCCGCCGGCGAGGCCCACCGGCTCCAGGCCATCCACGGCGTGGGCAAGAAGACCGCGGCCCGCCTCTGCGTGGATCTCCGGGAACGGGCCCGGGACTTCCTGGAGGCGGCCTACGGCAAGGCCCCGCCGCCGACGGCGGCTCCGGGTGGCGCCGCCGCCGGGCCGGTCCTGGCCGACGCCCTCTCCGCCCTCGAGAACCTCGGCTACCGGCCGGCGGAGGCCGAGCGCATCCTCGCCCGGGCCCGGGAGGAGATCGAGGGCGAACCCACGGTGGAGGAACTCGTGCGCCGCGCCCTTCGCCTTTTGGCCGGGACACGGTAAGGTAAGACCCGCGGCGGCCCTCGCCGGCCGCAGACCGCGCCCATGATCGAAGATCTCTTCCCAGAGGCCGTCCAGGACGATGCCGCGGTGGATCCCGGGCTCCGCCCGCGGACCCTCCGCGAGTACGTGGGCCAGGAGGACGTGAAGCGGGGCCTCGAGCTCTTCATCCGCGCGGCCCGGGAACGCCGCGAGGCCCTGGACCACGTCCTCCTTCACGGCCACCCCGGCCTCGGCAAGACCACCCTCGCCCACATCATCGCCGGGGAGCTGGGGGTGAGCCTCCGGGCCACCTCCGGGCCGGTCATCGAGCGGCCCGGGGACCTCGCCGCGGTCCTCACCAACCTCCAGCCCGGCGACGTCCTCTTCATCGACGAGATCCATCGCCTCAGCCCCGTGGTGGAGGAGATCCTCTACCCGGCCATGGAGGACTTCCAGCTGGACCTCGTCATCGGGCAGGGGCCCGGCGCCCGCACCATCAAGATCGATCTGCCGCGGTTCACCCTGGTGGGGGCCACCACCCGGGCCGGGCTGCTCACCCCGCCGCTCCGGGACCGTTTCGGGGTGGTCTTCCGGGTGGACTTCTACCAGCCGACGGATCTCACCGAGATCGTCCTGCGCTCTGCCCGGCTCTTGGGCATCGAGATCGACCGGGCGGGCGCCATGGAGATCGCGCGCCGATCCCGTGGGACCCCCCGCGTCGCCAACCGGCTCCTCCGCCGCGTCCGCGACTATGCCCAGGTCCGAGCCGAGGGGGCCATCACCCGGGAGGTCGCCGACGCGGCCCTGACCATGCTGGAGGTGGACGAACGGGGCCTCGACCGGATGGACCGGACGATCCTGGCCACCATCATGGACAAGTTCGGCGGCGGCCCCGTGGGGCTGGAGACCATCGCCACTGCTGTTGGTGAAGAAAAAAACACCATAGAGGATGTTTACGAGCCATACCTCATACAGCAGGGATACCTGCACCGGACCCCGCGGGGGCGCGTGGCCACGGATCTCGCCTACGCCCACCTGAACCGGCGCCGGGAGCCGTGACGGCCCCGCCGCCGGCCGCCGCCCCGGCCCGGATGAACCCGTACAACGACAGCAAGACGAGGGGATACCTTCCATGGCCGGCATCGCCCTGACCAAGGAATCGCTCCGCTACTCGGTGGATCCCGACAGCCTCGGCTTCGAGCGCCTGAGCCAGGCGCCGGCGGCCGGCCGGGACATCGTGGCCCAGGAACGGGCCGTGGAGGCCCTGAACTTCGGTCTCCGCATCCGCCACCCGGACTTCAACGTCTTCGTGGCCGGCGACCAGGAGACGGGGCTGGCCGATCTGGCCCGCGCCTTCGTGGAAGAGACCGCCCGGGCCGCCGACGCCGCGCCCTCCGACTGGTGCTACGTCCACAACTTCCGGGACCCGGACGCCCCCCTGGCCGTGGAACTTCCCAGGGGGGAGGGACGCCGGTTCCAGGCGGCCATGGCGGAGCTCGTGGACAACCTCCGCCTCCACGTCCCCAAGATCTTCGAGAGCGAGACCTACCTGGCCCGGAAGGAAGAGGTGATCCGAGGCTTCAACAAGGCCCGTGCCGGGGTCTTCGAGGAGCTGGACGCCAAGGTCCGGGCCCAGGGCTTCCTCCTCCAGGCCGACCAGTCGGGCATGATGGTCATGCCCGCCAAGGAGGGCGACACCCCCATGACCCCGGAGGACATCGCCGCCCTCTCGGAGGAGGAGCAGAAGGCCCTTCGCGCCAAGAGCGAGGACCTCCACCGGGAGATGGGGGCTGCCATGCGCCGGATCCACGAGATGGAGCACGATGTGCGCCGGCGGCTCAAGGACCTCGACCGGGAACTCGTGGGGCAGACCGCCGATTCGCTCATGGAGGAACTCCGGGCGGCCTACGGGGAGCACCCCGTGCTCTCCGGCTACCTCTCCGACGTCCGGGAGGACGTGGTCCGCAACATGGACGCCTTCCGCCAGAAGGCCCCGGAGGGGATGCCCCCCTTTCCCTTCCCAGGCATGGGGGGGCCGAGCTTCACCCAGTACGAGGTCAACGTCCTGGTGGACCACGGGACCACCGAGGGGGCCCCTGTGGTCTTCGAGGCGAACCCCACCTACGCCAACCTCTTCGGGACGGTGGAACGCAAGGCCCAGTTCGGGGCCCTCTTCACGGACTTCACCATGATCCGGGCCGGAGCCCTCCACCGGGCCAACGGCGGCTACCTCGTGGTAAAGGCCCTGGACCTCCTCAAGTGGCCCTTCAGCTACGAGGCCCTCAAGCGCTGCCTCCGCCACCGCCGCCTCGAGGTGGAAGACCTCGGCGAGCAGCTCGGCGTCTTCTCCACCAAGACCCTGAAGCCCAAGCCCGTCCCCCTCGACGTCAAGGTGATCCTGCTCGGCGCCCCGGAGATGTACCACCTCCTCTACAACCTGGACGAGGACTTCCGGGATCTCTTCAAGGTGAAGGCCCACATGGACACCCTGGTGGACCGGGACGAGGCGCACCTGGCCGAATACCTCGGCTTCCTCCGGTCCCTCGTGGAGCGGGGCGCCATCCGCGACCTGGACAAGGGCGGGGTGGCCCGGATCCTGGAGTACAGCGCGGAGCTGGCCGGCTCCCAGGACAAGCTCACGCTCCGGCGCGAGGAGGTGGCCGACATCCTCCGGGAGGCCGACTACTGGGCCTCGGCGGACGGCAGCGGCGTCATCTCCGCCGCCCACGTCCAGCGGGCCGTGGACGCCAAGGAGCGCCGCGCCGGGCTCTACGCGGACCGCATCCAGGAACTCCTCCGCAAGGACGTCCTCAAGGTGGCCACCGACGGCGCTGCCGTCGGGCAGGTCAACGGGCTGGCCATCCACGACCTCGGCGACACCCTCTTCGGAAAGCCCGCCCGGATCACCGCGGCGGTCTCCCTGGGCAAGGAGGGCGTGGTGAACGTGGAGCGGGAGGCGGAGCTCAGCGGCCGGATCCACACCAAGGGCGTGGTCATCCTGTCCGGGTACCTGCGCTCGCGATTCGCGGCGGACAAGCCCCTCACCCTCACCGCCACCCTGTGCTTCGAGCAAAGTTACGGCATGGTGGACGGGGATTCGGCCTCGGCGGCGGAGCTCTTCGCCCTCTTGTCGGCCCTCTCCGGGGTGCCCATCGACCAGGGGCGGGCCGTCACCGGCGCGGTGAGCCAGACGGGGCAGATCCTCCCCATCGGCGGGGTGAGCAAGAAGATCGAGGGGTTCTTCGATCTCTGCGCCGAGCGGGGTCTCACCGGGAGCCAGGGGGTCCTCATCCCCGAGGCCAACGTCCGGGACCTCATGCTGAAGCCGGCGGTGGTGGAGGCCGTGGCCGCCGGGCGGTTCCACGTGTGGGCCATCCACACGGTGGAGGAGGGGATCGAACTCCTGACGGGCCGGCCCGCCGGGACGCCCGGGCCGGACGGCCGCTACCCGGACGGCAGCCTCTTCGCCATGGTGGACGCCCGGCTGCGTGCCCTGGCGGAAGAGGCACGCCGTTTCGCGAGGGAAGAGGGCGGAGGGGAAGGGCGGCCCGAGGGGGCCGGCTCTACATGAGCAGCCGCCCCTCGGCGGCGGGACGGGAATGGTCCCGAAGCGCCTCCTCGGCGTCGGATTCCTCCTCGTCGGCCACGAGGAGGTCCACCGCCTCCTCCAGCGGGCAGGTGGCGGGGTGGCTCCGGATCAGGAGCCGGGCCTTGAGCCCGATCTTCTGCTCCACGCCGGCCACGTGGTTCCGGAGGCTCTTCGCCATGGAGCGGAGTTCCTCCCGCGGGCACGTGGTGTAGATGAGGTAGTCGGCGCCCTTCCGGAAGAGCATGGCCGTGGGCCCCCGGCCGCTGACTCCCCGCCGGTCGAACCGGTTGACGATCTCCTGCATGGCCATGCCCAGCTCGTCCAGGTGGCTGTCCGCCTTGAGGTAGCCCCAGCGCTGGTTGAAGATCCGGAGATCCCGGAAGTCCAGGAGGAGCAGGTGGTATTCCTCCAGCCCGGAGCGGAACCCGGGGTCCCGGTCCAGGGCGAGGAGGTAGCGGTAGTTGTGGAGCCCGGTCAAGGGCTCCCGGAAGTAGGTCATCCGCCGGAAGGCCTCCAGCTGCTCGTGGTCGCCCGAGAACGTGGGCCGGGTGATGGCCAAGGGGTCCCATTCGGCCACCACCGAGGCCAGGGTCTCCACCGCCTCCCCGTCGAGGCGCCCCTGCTCCACCTCCTCCCGGAGGATGGAGAGGGCCTTCTCCCGGGGCATGGGTGACTTGTAGGGCCGCCGAGCCACCAGGGCCTCGTAGACGTCGGAGGCCGCCACGATCCGCACCATGGGGCCGATCTCGTTCCCGCCGAGCCCAAGGGGATACCCCGACCCGTCCAGGCGCTCGTGGTGCTGGAGCACGATCTCGGTCACCCGGTCGTCGGGATAGCGGTGCGCCAGGAATTTGGCGCCCACCGTCGGGTGCATCTTCATGAGGGCCCAGTCCTGGGAATCGAAGCGGCCCGGCTTGAGGAGCACGTCGTCGGGGATGACGATCTTTCCGATGTCGTGGACCAGGCACCCGATCTCGAGCACCTCCAGCTCCTCGCGCGAGAACCCGAGCCGCTCCGCCGTCCGGCAGGCAAGGCCTGCCACCCGGAGGGAATGTTCTTCCGTGTAATTGTCCCGGAAGCCCAGCATCTCGCCCATGAGTTCGAAGAGGTCCCGGACCAGGCGCTGGTACTGGTTCTCGTAGGACATGACCTGGTCGAGGACGGCCAGGCGGGCGAACATCTTCTCTGGGTGGCAGGGTTTCACCCAGAAGTCCCGGGCGCCGAGGTCCAGGGCGCGGACCAGGTTGGCCCGGTCGCGGACGCCGCTCAGGACGATGGTGTAGATCCGGCCCCGCCACCGGCCGGTGACCTCGCGCAGGAGGTCGAATCCGTCCATGCCGGGCATGCGGAGATCCGTGATCATGAGGCGGATGGCATCGTCCTCCCGGAGGACGGCGAGCGCCCGGCGGCCGTCCGCCGCCTCGCGGACGGTGAGCCCCCACTGCCGGAGGCAGGTGACCAAGACCTCCCGCTGGAGGTCGTCGTCCTCCACCACGAGGACGCCGTGCCGCCGGAGGGTGGGAAGTTCCTTGGCCTCCCGGTCCGCCTGTCCGTTTCCTAGCATGGAATTTGCGGTTCTTACAGGTTCCAAGAGCATGTCGACGACCCCCACATGCCTTCTATCGGACCAGGGACGAGGTGGCTGAAATTCGGGACGGGGCCCGGCGGGCATGCCGCCGTCGCCGGGGCCGGACGGGGAGGAAAAAGCGGGCCATGACCAGCGACGACCAGGCCTACCGGGAACTGGACGCCCGATTCGGCCCCATGAGGACGCCGTGCCGCCGGAGGGTGGGAAGTTCCTTGGCCTCCCGGTCCGCCTGTCCGTTTCCTAGCATGGAATTTGCAGTTCTTACAGGTTCCAAGAGCATGTCGACGACCCCCACATGCCTTCTATCGGACCAGGGACGAGGTGGCTGAAATTCGGGACGGGGCCCGGCGGGCATGCCGCCGTCGCCGGGGCCGGACGGGGAGGAAAAAGCGGGCCATGACCAGCGACGACCAGGCCTACCGGGAACTGGACGCCCGATTCGGCCCCATGGACAAGGCGCGGGTACTGCGGACCGCGAACCTGCGCCTCGTCCCCGACTTCGACGACCGCCGGGGCGGGAAGGTGGCCTACGCCGAGTGGGCCCACGTCATCGGGCTCTTCCAGGCCCTCGTGGCCCACTTCACGGCGTGCCGGCCGGGGCTGAAGGTCCTGGACGTGGGCTGCGGGACCGGGCTCCTGGCCATCGCCTGCGAGCCCTACGTCCAGGAGGGTGGCCTCTACGTGGGGATGGACGTCAGCCGGCGGGACGTCGAGTTCTGCAAGGGCCACTACCGGGAGCCCCACTTCCGCTTCGTCCACCTCGAGGCCCGAAACCCGGCTTACACGCCGGAAGAGATACGGGAACGGACGCCCTGGGACATCCCGGACGGCTCCCAGGACCTGGTGACGGCCCTTTCCGTCTGGACCCACATGAACGAGGCGGACGCCGTCTTCTACTTCCGAGAGGCGGCCCGGGTGCTGGCGGAGGGAGGGAGGGATCTTCATCGTGACCGCCTTCCTGCTCGACGCGGACTACGAGGCCTCGCTCGCCCGGCGGCGGGCGGCCAAGGGCCGGTACCACAATACCTCCCAGGCGCACTGGATCTTCGACCGGCCCTGCTCGCCCTCCGGCCAATGGCTCTGCCCCGGGTGGGCCCGGGTCCCGGAGGAGGCCGTCGGGCTCACGCCGGAAGGCCTCGGGATGCTGGAGGCGAAGACCCCGCTCCGGCGCCTGGCCCACTATCCCGGCAACTGGAAGGAACGCCCGGGGCTCTTCTTCCAGGACGTCCTCGTCTACCGGAAGGAAGGGAACGATAGGGAGATCCCAGCGGGGGACGGCGGGGGAGGATCGGATGCCATGGAACAACTGGTGAACAAGGGGCTCTTCGTCATGGGCGAGCCCGAGGCCGCACAGCCGAGGACCATCGTGGTGGTGGGGCCGGCCCGGAGCGGAACGTCCATGGTGGCGGGAGCCCTCCATCACCTCGGGCTCTTCATGGGGACCTCGGCCGTCGACCCGGTCTTCGAGGACCAGGACCTCAGCCGGGCCATGGATGGCTGGAATGCCGACGGTGGAGCCGCCGCCCGCCGCATCGTCGCCGCCTACGACCGGGAGCACGAGGCCTGGGGATGGAAGCGGCCCTCCGCAGTGGGCTACCTGGAACGGACCCACGGCATCCTCCGCCGTCCGCATTACATCATTACGTTCAAGGATATCTTCTCCATCTCGAACCGGAACCGGATCTCCATGAAGTCCGACATCCTGGCCAACATGCGCCGGAATCACCGAGAGTACGGCCAGGTCCTCGATTTCTTGGAGCGGTTCCGGCCGCCCGCTCTGCTGGTCTCGTACGAAAAGGCCCTCCGGTTCAAGGAAGAGCTGGTCGAGGCACTCGCCGGGTTCTGCGGCCTGGCGCCCACCCCCGACGCCGTCCGAAAGGTCCTGGACTTCGTCTCGCCCGACCGGCCCCAGTACCTGGATCTCACCCGCATCACCAAGGCCCGGGGCCGGGTGGAGGCGGTCACGGCGGACCACGTCATCGGCTGGGCGGCGGGTGTCCATCACGACCGCGTGGTGGAGGTGGAGATCCGGGTCAACGGCCGCCCGGCCGGGACGGTCCGGGCGGACATCGACAGGGAGGACCTCGCCGGGGTCCCCGGCCTGGAGCGCCGCAACGTCGGGTTCCGGTTCACATTCCCCGAGGGGACGCGGCCCGTCCCGGGCGACACCGTGACGGCCCGGGTCGCGGACGAGGTCTCGGACCTCGAGGGCTCGCCCTGGGTGCTGGCCGGAGACGGGGACCGGCCGGGAGAAGACGCGGACCCGGCGGCGGGGGAGGGCCCCGTCGCCGTTCTCGTCCTCGGCATGCACCGGTCCGGTACCTCGATGGTGGGGAACCTCCTCGCTCGGGCGGGCTTCGACCCCGGGCCGCCCGACGAGCTGCTCGCGGCCGACGAGTTCAACGCCAAGGGCTACTTCGAGTGGCGGGCCGTGGTGGAACTCAACGACGAGATCCTGCGGCGTGCCGGGGGCAGTTGGCACCAGCCGCCGGAAGAGGCCGCCGTGGCCGCGGCGGGAGAAACGGTGCGGGAGCGCCAGGGGGCGATCCTGCGCCGCTTCGGCGGACGGCGGTTCTTCCTGAAGGATCCCCGGTTCTGCCTCACGCTGCCGGCCTGGAAGCCGGCCTTCGAAGCGGTCCTCGGCCGGGACCGGCTCCGGGTGGTCCGGATCCGGCGCGACCCCCTCTCCGTGGCCCGGTCCCTCAAGCGGACCCACCGACTGCCCGTGGGAAAGGGGCTGGATCTTGTGGAGGTGTACGACACCCGGGCCGACCGGCACCGGGAGGGCTATCCCGCCTTCGACCTCCACTACGAAGCGCTCCTCGGGCCCGGGCGGGAAGGGGTCCTCCGGCGGCTCGGAGCGTTTCTCGAGGTCTCCGGCGACCTCGTCGAGGCCGCCCGGGAGGTCATCGACCCGGGGCTGTGCCACCACGACGATCGGCCCGAGGTCTCCATCGTCATCCCGGTCTTCAACCGGCTGGAGCTCACCATCCAATGCCTGGACCACCTCCGGCGCCACAGCCGGGAGGTGCGCGCCGAGGTCATCGTGGTGGACAACGCCTCCACGGATCCCACCCCGGACTACCTGGCAACCCTGAGCGGCGAGCCGCTTTTCAAGGTGATCCGGAACGAGCGGAACCTCGGTTTCGCCCGGGCGTGCAACCAGGGAGCGAAGGCGGCCTCCGCCCCCTACGTCCTCTTCCTGAACAACGACACGGAGCCGGGGCCCGGGTGGCTCTCCCCGCTCCTGGAGGTCCTCGACGCCGACCCCTCCGTGGCGGCGGTGGGGGCGAAGCTCCTCTTCCCCGAAGGGACCCTCCAGCACGCCGGGGTCCTCGTGGTCGACAACCACCAGCGGGAGCACCGCCTCTCGCCCATCCACAACTACTACGGGCTGCCCGGGGATTTCCCGGACGCCAACGTGGCCCGGACCTACCAGGTGCTCACGGCGGCCTGCCTGGCGATCCGCCGGGAGGCCTTCGAGGCGGCGGGCGGGTTCGACGAGGGGTACTGGAACGGGTTCGAGGACGTGGACCTCTGCCTCCGGTTGGGGGAGGCGGGGCACCGGCTGGTCTACGAGCCTCGGAGCGTGGTGGTCCACAAGGAATCCCAGAGCGGGGCCGAACGCTTCGCGAAGGAGGGCCAGAATCTCAAGCGGCTGGTGGAGCGCTGGCGGGACAAGGCCTGCTACGACGCCGTGATCCTCCGGGACGGGCGCTTCGTCCCCACCGACGCCGGGCGCGTGGCGCCCTACCGGATCCCGGACGAAAGCGGGGAGGCGTCCGCGGACCGGGAGGCGCCGGGCGGGGCCTCCCTCGGCTACGTGCCCCAGTACGGGATGGCGGAGACGCGCACCACGGCGGCGGCCGGCGGCCGCCGCCCCCCCAGGGCGGCGCGCCCGGAGCGGCCGCGCGTGGCCGTGCTCTCGAACTGCGGGCGCGAGGAGGCCTGCAGCCACATCCGGATCGTCTCTCCGTTCCAGGCGCACGCGTGGCAGGTCGAGGCCGGCTGGGCGATGCTCCGGCAGGGAAACGAGGTCCGCATATCCAGGGACATCCTCGAGGCGGCGGACGCGGTGATCGTCCAGCGGCTCTTTCCCTCCGAGGGGTCGAAACCCGTCCTCGACTGGGTCTTCGCCTCCGGAAAGCCCGTCATCTACGACATCGACGACCTCTTCTTCGACCTCCCCGAGTCGAACCCCCACCACCGCGAGGTCCAGGCCCACCTCCCCTACGTGGAGGACGTCCTTCGCCGGGCCCGGGTGGTCACCGTCTCGACTCCCCTCCTGGGCGAGCGCCTCGCCCGTTTCAACGCGAACGTCCGCGTGGTGCCGAACCGGGTGGACGGGAAGGCCTGGCGGCCCCGGCCCGCCCGCCGGGAAGGACCGGTCCGCGTCGGATATGCGGGGACGCCCACGCACCGGGCGGATCTCGAGATCGTGGAGCGGGCCATCCTCGAGGTCGCCGGCCGGCACGAGGGCGAGGTGACCTTCGTCTTCATGGGGTGCGTGACCCCGAATCTCCTCGGGATCGCCGGCGCGGAATACGTGGACTTCGAGGCGGGCTACCTCCGCTACGCCGAGAAGTTCCAGTCGCTGGGCGTGGACGTGGCCCTGGTGCCCCTGGCGGACAACCCCTTCAACCGGGCCAAGAGTCCGATCAAATGGCTCGAGTACTCGGCCTGCGCCATCCCCGGCGTCTATTCCGACCTCCCGCCCTACCGTCCCTACGTCCGGGACGGCGAAAACGGCTGCCTCGTCCCCAACGAGACCGGGGCCTGGGTCTCGGCCCTGGAACGACTCGTCGCCGATGCCGAACTCCGCCGCCGCATGGGCGCCGCGGCCCGGCGCGACGTCCTTGCCGCCCACCTCGTCTCGACCCATTCCGGGCAGATCGTCCGCGTGATCCGGGAGGCCCTGGGCGAGGACCAGGGGACGGCCGGGGTCGCCATCGTCATCCCCACCTTCAACCGCCACGAGGACCTCGGCCGGTGCCTCGCCGCGCTCCGGCGCCACACGGACATGGGGCGATGCGAGGTGGTGGTGGTGGACAACGGGTCCGATCCGCCGGTGACGGACGTCCTCTCGCCCGGCGAGCAGGAAGGGCTCGTCATCCTCAGAAACGCGGAGAACCTCGGCTTCGCCCGGGCGTGCAACCAGGGGGCCGCGGCCGCCTCGGCCGACCGGATCCTCTTCCTGAACAACGACACAGAGGTCCAGGCGGGGTGGCTCGAACCCCTGATGCGCGTCCTCGACCGGGACCCCGGCGTGGCGGCGGTGGGAGCCAAGCTCCTCTACCCGAACGGGACACTCCAGCACGCCGGCGTGGCGGTCACCCGGGACGAACGCGCGGGGGATCCGCTGCTGCCGCAACACGTCTTCCGCGGGCTGCCGGCCGACTTCCCCGAGGCGAACCGACCCCGGACCTGCCAGGCCCTCACCGCGGCCTGTCTCCTGGTCCGGCGCTCGGCCTTCGAGGAGGTGGGCGGCTTCGACGAGGGATACTGGAACGGCTACGAGGACGTGGACCTCTGCTTCAAGCTCCGGCAAACCGGACGCCGCCTGGTCTACCAGCCCGAGAGCGTGGTGGTCCACCACGAGTCGCAAAGCGGGCCGGAGCGTTTCTCCCGGGCCGCCGAGAACATCGCCCGCCTCCACGAGAAGTGGCTCGGCCGGGTGGAACCGGACCTCGTGGTATCAGGGGACGGGACCCTCCGGCCGGCCGCCCCGGGGGCCGCCGCCGACTACCGCCCGCCGGATGGGAAGCCCGCCCCGGCGGAGCCCGCCGGGGAGGGCGGCCCGGTGCCGGAGGACCTGGTCTCCATCGTCATCCTCACCTATAACCAGCTCAGGTACACCAAGCGGTGCGTGGAGAGCCTCGAGGCCCACACACCGGAGCCCCACGAGGTCATCTTCGTGGACAACGGCTCCACCGACGGGACCCGGAAGTGGCTCGCCCGGCGCGTCAAGCGGCACCCCCGCTGGCGCCTCGTGGCCAACGAGAAGAACCTCGGCTTCTCCAAGGGATGCAACCAGGGGATCCAGGCCGCGAGGGGACGCACCATCCTGCTCCTCAACAACGACGTGGTGGTCACCGAGGGGTGGCTCTCGGGGCTCCTCGAGTGCCTCGAATCCGCGCCCGACGTGGGCATCGTGGGACCCATGACCAACGAGATCAGCGGCCCCCAGCGGGTGCCGGAGCCGGGGTACCGTACCCTGGAGGAGCTGCCGGCCTATGCCGCGGCCTTCCGGGAGGCCCACCGGCACCGGCGGATCCCCTGCCGCCGGATCGTGGGCTTCTGCATGCTCTTCCGCCGGGAGCTGGTGGAGCGGATCGGGCCCCTGGACGAGCGGTTCGGCACGGGCAACTTCGAGGACGACGATTTCTGCCTCCGGGCGGCCGTGGCCGGATACCGGAACCTCATCGCCGGTGACGTCTTCATCCACCATTACGGCAGCCGTTCCTTCGCCGGCAACCGCGTCGACTACGCCTCGTCCATGGCGGGGAACCGGGACCGCTTCCGGGAGAAGTGGGAGCGGGTGAACCTCGCCGAACCCCAGGGCCGGGCCGCCTACTGTAACGCGGCCGTGGAAAGGGCCGAGTTCCTGGCCGCCAGGGGCGACCTCAAGGCGGCCCTGGAACGGCTCCAGGAAGCGGTGGACCGGGTCCCGGACGACCCGATCCTCTACGACCGCCTCTGCGGCCTCCTCGTGCAGGGCGGCCTTCACCGCCAGGCCCTGGAGATCCTGGACGCCCTGCCGGCGGCCGTGGCCGCGCGGCCGGACTTCCTCCTGCACCGGGCCGCCGCGCTCGAAGGGCTCGAGCGCCCGGAGGAGGCCGGCGAGATCGCCGACCGGGTCCTCTCGGAAGACCCGGACAACGCCCCGGCCTGGAACATCAAGGGGCTGGCGGCCTACCGCTCCGGCGACGCGGCGGAGGCGGAGGACTGCTTCCGCCGGGCCATCGCCGCAGACCCGGGCTTCGGGCTCGCCCATTCCAACCTGGGGACCCTGCTCTGGTCCTCGGACCGGCGCGACGAGGGCCGGGCCCTCATCGAACGGGCCTTCATGCTCGATCCGACCCACCCGGACATCCTCGCCAACTTCCAGGATCTCATGGACGCCACCGGGGACCTGGCCTCGGCCGCCGGGACCGTGTCCGAGGCGGTGGCCCTCCATCCCCACCACAAGGCCCTTCGTTACCTCCTGGTACGGGCCCTGGCGGAGGCGGGCCGCGCCCGGGAGGCGGCGGAGGCCGCCGCCGAGGGCCTCCTCCTCTTCGGGATGGACGACGAGGCCCTGGCCGTGGCCCGCGGGCTCCAGCAGGCGGCCCGGGAGGCCGAGACCGGGGAGGGCGGGCCGGTGGGCCTCACCCTGGCGGTCTTCGCCGGCGGCCACGAGGCCACCCTCGGGCCGTCCCTGATGAGCGGCAAGGGGCTCGCGGACGAGACCCTGGTGGTGGACGCCGGGGCCTCGGGGCGATGCCTCGAGATCGCCGAGGCCCTGGGCGCACGGGTGGTGCGGCCGGGGGAGGGGGAGGGACCCCTCGCGGCGGCGGCCAGGGCCGCCCGGGGCCGGTGGCTCCTCCTCCTCCGCGGGGACGAGGTGCTCTCTCCCCAGGACCACCCGGCCGTTCGAAAGGCCTGCCGGAACGGCACGGGGAAACCGGGGGCCGCCTACGTGCTCCCGGTCCGGAGGTACCTCGACCGCCCGGACGGCCGGCCGGATTTCCAGCCGGGGGACGGCCGTTATCCCCTGGAGGAGGCCGGCTCCGGGTGGCGGCCCGACGAGGCCGCCCGCTTGGTGCCCCGGACCCTCCTGGAGGGCCTCCCCGGCGGCCCCGAGCACATCGACGAGGCCCTCCGGGACCGCGGCATCCCCACCGCGACCCTCCAGGCGGTGATCCATCACTACGGGGAGATGGGCGGCCGGAGCGCGCGGGAGGCCTAGGGGGAGATGGCGAAGCGACGCACGAAAAAGACCGGGAAGGCCCGGCGCCGCGGCCGGTCCGGCACGCCGGCCCCGGCAGGAGGCGCGCCCCTGCTCTCCGCCTGCCTCATCGCGAAGGACGAAGAGGCCTACCTCCCGGCCTGCCTCGAGGCCCTCGCCGCCTTCGTGGACGAGATCGTGGTGGCCGATACCGGTTCCACCGACCGGACCCCGGATATCGCCCGGCGGCTGGCCCGGAAGGTCCTGGAGGTCCCTTGGGCCGGGGATTTCAGCCAGGCGCGGAACGCCTCCCTCGCGGCGGCGTCCGGGCGCTGGATCCTGGTGGTGGATGCCGACGAGGTGATCCACCCCCGGGACGGGGCGCGGCTGCGCCGCTTCCTTCCCGCGGCCCCGGAACGGGCCTACAGCCTGCTCACCCGGAACTACACCCGGGAGGTCGGCATCGTGGGCTGGACGGCCGACGACGGCCGCTACCCGGACCTCAACCCGGACCGGTTCGGATACTGGCCCTCGATCAAGGTCCGGCTCTTCCGGAACCTCCCGGAGATCCGGTTCGAGGGGCGGGTCCACGAGCTGGTGGAACCCGCCCTGGACCGCATGGGGGCCGCCTACCCGGTGCTGGACGTGCCGGTCCACCACTTCGGTCCCCTGGCCGGGAAGGTGCTGCGCGAGAAGGAAGAGCACTACTTGGAACTCGGCATGGAAAAGCTGGCGGAGCGGCCGGATGATCCCAAGGCGCACTTCGAGCTGGGCTCCCAGGCCTTCCGGCTGGAACGCTACGGGGAGGCGGAGCGGCTCCTGCGGGAATGCCTCCGGCTGGACCCCGCCTACCCGGAGGCCAGGCGGACGCTGTGTTCCTGCCTCCTCAAGCGCCGGGCCTTCGCCGAAGCCCTGGAGGTGGCCGAAGGCGCTCCGGAAGAGGTGGCGGCCGACCCGCACTTCCTGAACCTCCTGGGGGTCTGCCACGTCTCCCTCGGGCGCTTCGACGAGGGGGAGCGGGCCTACCTGCGGGCCCTGGAACGCCGGCCCGACCTCGCCATCGCCATGATGAACCTCGGCCGCCTCATGGAGGCCCGCCAGGACTTCGAGGCGGCGGCGGGATGGTACCGCAAGGTCCTCGATGTCTCGCCGGCCCACCACGAGGCCCGCTACCGGATGGCCAAGGCCCACATCGCCCTGGGGCGGCTGCGGGAGGGGCTCCTCCTCTTCCAGGAGGTGGCCGACGCGGCCCCGGAGTTCCACGAGCGGATCCAGGCGGATCTCCGCGCCCTGGAGGCATCGCTCCAGGCGATCAAGGCCGGGGCGGGCGGGGGGTAGGGGGCCGTTTTCAAGTCCGGGGGAGGCGGCGCCGATAAAGCAAACGACGAGTGCCGCCGATTCCGCCCGGAAAGGAGGGAAGACGCATGTAGGGCAGGTCGACACCATATCCGCGTGTCGGACGGGCACGGATGCCCGGCCCCGACGAAAAACAAGAGAACAAGGAGGTTTCTCGCATGAGTCTTCGCATCAACACCAACATCTCGGCCATCGATGCCCACCGGCAGCTGGTCAACACCAACAACTCCCTGAACAAGTCCCTGCGCCGGCTCTCTTCCGGGCTCCGGATCAACGGCGCCGCGGACGACGCCTCCGGCATGGCCATCGCCGACTCCCTGAAGTCCCAGGCCCTCGGCATCGCCCAGGCCATCCGGAACGCCAACGACGGCATCGCCGTGGTCCAGACCGCGGACGGCGCCCTGGAAGAGTACATCAACATCGTCAACACCATCCGGACCAAGGCCATCCAGGCGGCCAGCGACCTCCAGAGCAGCGACTCGCGCCAGGCCATCCAGAACGACATCTCGCGCCTGCTCCAGGAGGCCGACGCCATCGCCAAGACCACGGCCTTCAACGGCCGGAAGCTCCTGGACGGCAGCTTCGCCGGAAAGGCCCTCCACATCGGCGCCTACGCCTACGAGATCACGAGCTTCTCCATCCAGAGCGCCACCGTGGACAACATCGGCCTCTTCGCCACCACCCAGGGCAGCGCCGTGACCGGCGGCTCCACCTCGGTGAGCGGCCTCACCATCACGGTGAAGGAAGGCAACCAGGACGTGACCTACACCGTGGGCGCCAGCGCCGAGGACTCCACCCCCGGCGTCAACACCACCGCCCACAGCGCGGGGTCCGCGTGGGCCATCGCCCAGGCCATCAACTCCTTGTCCGCCAAGACCGGGGTCGAGGCCACCGCCTTCACCGAGCTCGACAACATCAGTGTGAGCGCCGGCACCGTGAGCGGCCTCCAGATCAACGGCTGGACCGTGGCCACGGTCCAGACCCAGGCGGGCGATGCGGACAGCGCCCTGCGGAACGCCATCAACGCCCTCTCCGACAAGACCAACGTCATCGCGGAGTTCGACGACGACAACCCGGGCAAGCTGCGCCTCGTCTCCCTCGACGGGAGCGACATCGTGATCGGCACCGACACGGGCGGCAACATCACCGCCAGCGGCCTCTCCAACGGGACCACGGGCGGAAAGATCACCCTGTCCGGCGACCAGAACTTCACCCTCGGCAGCGCGTCGAGCTACGGCTTCGCCGACGCCCAGGTCACCCTGGACTTCGACAAGACCAGCCTCAGCGCCATCGACGTGACCAACACGCTCCGGGACGCCAACGGCAACTTCTACCATGCCTCGGAGCGTGACGCCGCGGAGTGGGCCATCAAGATCGCCGACGCCGCCCTCAAGCAGCTCGATGCCATCCGGGGCGACATCGGTTCCGTGCAGAACCAGCTCGAGGCCACCGTCCGGAACCTGGGCGTCACCCGCGTGAACGTCCAGGCGGCCGAGTCGCAGATCCGGGACGTGGACTTCGCGGAGGAGAGCAGCACCTTCGCCAAGTTCCAGATCCTGGCGCAGTCCGGCACCTTCGCGCTGGCCCAGGCCAACGTGACGGCCCAGACGGTGCTGCAGCTGCTGCAGTAAGGCCATCGGCCGCAAACGGCGGACGGGGCGGCGGTCAAGCGCCGCCGCCCCGTCCTTCTTGAGCGAGGTTCGGCATGGCCGGCACCATCACCTCCCTCGGCATCGGTTCCGGGATCGACCTCCAGGGCGTGCTCGACAAGCTGAAGGCCGCGGACCAGGTCCCCATCACGGGGATGCGGACCCGCAAGCTCCAGTACGAGGACCAGCTCGTCGAGTTCCGCAAGGTGAACAGCCAGTTGCTCACGGTGAAGAACCTGGCGCTGGAGCTCACCCTGGAGGGCACCTTCGGCGCCAAGTCCGTCACATCCAGCCAGGCGGAGGTCCTCGGGGCCTCGGCCGACGAGACGGCGAGCGCCGGGTCCCATACCGTGACGGTCTCGCGACTCGCCAAGCGGAATTCCTGGCAGTCGTCGGGGGTGGCCTCGGCCACCACCAGCGTGGTCACCGCCTCGGGCAGTTTCACCTACACCGTGGACGGCACGCAGACCACCCTCACCCTCACGCCGGGGATGACGCTCCAGCAGCTGGCCGACGCCATCAACGACGACGAAGACAACCCCGGTGTCACCGCCACGGTCATGGACGACGGCACCGGGTCCGGAACGGCCTATCATCTGGTCCTCACCTCGGACGAAACCGGCGAGGACAATGCCATCACCATCGACACCAACGGTTCGACCTTGACCTTGAGCGAGGTCCAGGCCGCGGGTACGCTGGACGCCCTGGTCACCATCGACGGGATCACCTACCAGCGGGGGACCAACACGATCTCCGACGTCATCGCCGGCGTGACCCTCACCCTCCAGGGAGAGGGGACGAGCACCGTGCGCGTGACGGCGGACACCGATACGGTCAAGTCCAAGATCATGGGCCTGGTCGACGCCTACAACGACGTGGTGCAGGAGATCTCCGCCAATTCCGGCTACGACTTCGACACCGGGATCGGGGGCTCCTTGAACGGCGTCGGCGTCTTCCGGGACGTGGTGAGCGACATCAACCAGACCCTGGTCTCCCCCATCGAGGGCCTCGGCGGCGCCTACGACAGCTTCGGCGCGATCGGTCTCACCTTCAACCGGAACGGGACCGTGACCGTGGATGAAGCCACCCTGGACGCGGCCCTCGCCTCGAACCTCGACGACGTGAAGAAGCTCTTCGTGGGCGAGGGGGACGTGGACGGCCTGGCGGTCGCCTTGAACGACCGCCTCCGCGACATCACGAAGCCCTCCGGGGGGCTCATCGCCAGCGAGATCGACCGGGTCCAGTCGGCCGTCGACCGGCTGGAAGAAGACATCGCCCAGGCCACGGAGCGCCTGGACCGCCGTTACGAGACCCTGGCCCGCCAGTTCGCCCAGATGGACGAGATTATGGCGGAGCTTCAAAGCCAGGGGACGTACCTTGCAACGCAGTTCGAGAGCCTGAACAGCCTCTGGTCCGGAAAGTGAGATCCGGGCCGGGCATAACATAAGGAACGTGCAGGAGCGAAGATGACACCCGCAAATCCCTACAGCGCCTACCGGAAGGTCCAGGCCATCTCCACGAGCGATCCGAAGAAGCTGGTGCTCATGCTCTACGAGGCCTGCCTCCGGGCGCTTCGAAAGGCCGAGGCCGCCATCCGCGACGGCGACGTGGCGGCGAAGGGAGAGGGGCTCTGCAAGGCCGTGGACATCATCACCGAGCTGAGCGTCTCCCTGGACCGCAACCGCGACGACGAGATGGTGGTCTTCCTGGACAGGCTCTACGCCCATCTCCTCACCCAGCTCAGCGAGGCGAACCTCCATTCGGACGCCGAGCGGGTGGCCCACGTCTTCCGGTGGGTGGAACAGCTTCGGGACGCCTGGAAACGGACGGTGATGCCGGAGGCCGAGGCCAAGGCCGCGGGAGCGGCCCGGCCGGAGCCCTCCCGGCGCCCGGCGCCGCGGGAAGGCTACGGGCCCGGCGAACCCGGCATCGGGGCCGATCTCCGCCGGGCCGTCCTGGGGCTTGGATGAGACCGACGATGCACGAGACTACGGACATGAAGGCCCTTCACGCACTGGCCGAGGAGATCCGGGGCGCCTGCCGGCGGCTCCGGGACCTGTCGGCGTCCTTCCCCGGGGATCGCCTGCCCGAGGACGCGGCGCTGGCGTCGTTCCGAGAGTTCCGCCGCCGGCTCTTCCTCCGGCTCCGGGACCTTCTCGATCGGCAGGCCGAGGTCATCGGCGGCCTGGGGGACATCCCGGACGGGTGCCTCGCCCCCGTGCTCTCCGCCGAGATGGCGGCCCTCAGGGAGGTCCTGGACGCCGAGGCGGTGCTCCGGTCCAGGATGCGTGAGATGGGCGAGGCCCTCCGGTCGGAGATGGGACGGCTTCGCCGCGGACGCCGCGGCCTGAACGGGTACCGGCGGGCCCCGTCGCCTGCGGCCCGGTTCTTCGAGGACGCGGTCTAGGGCAGGGCCGAAAGCGAGGATACCATGGAAGTCTTCATGAACGCCGTCACGACGAGCCAGGTCTTGAACCTGCCACGGCCGGACCCGGCCGGGGGGGAAATCCAGCGACCGCCTGCACGGCAGGTGGCCCCGGCGCCCGAAGAGACGGGGGCCGCCGCGCCCCCGCGGGGGGACGAGGTGCGGCAGGTGGTGGACCAGATCCGGCAGGACCTCCGGGTCTTGGATACCCGGATCGCCTTCGACATCGACGAGGCCTCGGGAGAACCGGTGGTCCGCGTGCTCGACCGCGAAACCAACGAGGTCCTCCGCCAGATCCCGCCGGAAGAGCTCCTGAAGCTCCGGACCACCTTCGAGGAGATCGTCAAGGGGCTCCTGCTGGACCGGCACGCCTGATCCCGCTCCCGGCCCGGCAAACCCGTACCGGCGGCGGGCCGGGATCCGCCCCTTCAGTGGTAGGAGACGGGGCGGAAGGGGCCCACCGTGACCTCTTCCTCCCGGTCCGGCCGGAAACGAAGGGCCCGCCGCACCCGAACCACCGCCGACTCTCCCTCCTGCTTGAAGGCCAGGGCCAGCTTGAGGGCGGAGAGATCCGCCACGGCATATCCGTCGAGGGCCAGGATCCGGTCGCCGGGCCTGAGCCCCGCCCGGGCCGCCGGGCTGCCGGGCGCCACTTCCCGAATACGGATTCCTCCCCGTTCCCGTTCCACGATGACACCGAGCTTGGCCGTGAACGGCGCCGGCACCTCCGGGGGGAAGAGGAAGAAGTCCGCCATCCCGGGTCTCGGCGTCTCTCCGCCGGGGTCCAGGAGGGTCGCGGTCTCGTAGCCGCCCCGCCGTCGAACGCGTGCGGGGATCCCGTCGCCGTAGGCCACGTGGCCGCCGCCCGCGATCACCACCATCTGGACCCCGGGATGGCCCGACAGGTACCGGTGGATGGCCTCGGCCATGCCCTCGTCCCAGAGAACCTGGGCCTCGTAGAAGTTCTGGAAAGGCCGGTGAAAGGATTCCGGGTGCTGGCGGTAGACCTCCCGCAGGCGTTGCCGGTAGGCGGCGTTGTCGAGGTCCATCTCGGGGAGCTCGGCCCGATCCGCCTCGGACAGCGAGGCCAAGCCGCCCTTGGAGACCTTCTTGGTGAGTTCCAGCGGCACGTTGAGCGCCACCAGGGGGATGCCCATCCGGCGGCACAAGGTGACGATGGGCCGGTAGAGGACCCAGTCGAACCCCCACCGCCGGAACCATTCCGTTCGCTCCAGGAGGGTCCGTTCGTCGATGTCGCCGCGGACGTAGGCGTCGAGGGCCGCCTGGAAGGGCTGCTGGAACATCTCCATGCCCACCGCCAGGGGGCGCCCCCGCCGGGCCAGGCCCTCGATCACGGCCGCCTGGGCGAGGTGATCCTCGAACCGGTCGTGCCGTTCCCCCACGAAGATCACCCGCCGGGTGGAGACGGCATCGATGATCTCGTCCAGCGACGCCATGGCGGCGGACGGAACGGCGGTCACCGGGGGCGCGAAGCCGGCGCGGAGCCCCCGATCCGAGGGGAGGGTCTCCTTCTCCTGGACCCGCCCGTCCCGGAACCGCAGGGTGCTGTAGCGGCCGTAGTGGGAGAGCCGCGGCAGCAGGGCGTCGAGGCGGGCACCTTCGCCGACGGCCAGGTGCACCAGGACCTCGGCGCCGTCGGAGGGGTTGGCGTAGGCCGTGACCCGCACCTCTCCTGGACCGGCCGGGGCGAGGGGGATGCGGTGCGCCAGGGCCCCCCGGGGGATGCCTGTCACCAGGAGGGAACGTCCCGGGAGGGCCCCTGGATCCACGTCCCCCGGCGCCTTCACAGCCACCGGGCCCGGGACGATCCCGCCGAGGAAGGCCGCCAGCTCGGCGCCGAGGGCGGGGTCGTCGGAGACGACCATCCGCCGTCGTGCCCCGAAGAGGCGGGAAAGCACCGGCGGGATCTCGGCGGGTGACAGGTGCCGGGCGACGTCGCACTCGGGATCCACCACCAGGGCGGTAGGCGGCGATTCGGCCGTCAGGTCGATGTCGGCTTCGTCCCCGGCCAACCGAACGGTACGCTCGATCACCCCGTCCCCGGTCTCGAGCCGGACCGGGACGGAGATCTCGTAGGGAGGCTCCCTCCCGGTCTCTTGGCGAAGACGGGCGGTCACCCGGTAGCGGCCTCCCTCGGTCTTTCGGACCTCCGGGGGGGAGAGGACCAGGCGCGGCAGGTCATGACCCCGGATCCACCGGCGCCAGAAGGGACCCAGGTCGCGGCCGGCCGCCTCCTCGAAGACGGCCTCCAGGTCTTCCCATCCCGCCTCCCGGAAACGGTACTTTTCCGCCAGCCGGCGGAGCCCCCGGTTGAAGGCCTCGTCGCCGACGAGACGCCGGAGCATGTGGAACACCATGGCGCCCTTGCCGTAGCCCACGGCCCGGGCGGCACGATCCTTTCCCTCCCGAAAGTCCGCGAGGGAAAGGGCGGGCGGGTGCACGTAACTTTCGTAGTCGATGAGCAGCCGGTGCCGGTACGCGGCCCCTTCACCCTTCTCCGCCGCCGCCTGGTGATCGGCCAGGTAGGTGGCCAGCCCTTCGCACCAGTTGCCGCCGCCGTCCCGGACGCCGACCCCGTTGCCGAACCACTGGTGGACGATCTCGTGCCGGAGGGAGGTGTCCGGGATGAAGGGAAGGCGGACCACCGCCTGGCCGAGCAAGGTGTAGGAGGGGAGACCGTAGCCGGTCGGGCGCCGGTTCTCCACCACGGCGAAGCGGCCGTACGGGTAGGGGCCGAAGCGTTCCACATAGGAACGGATGGCCTCGCGGGCCTTGGCCAGGTAGCGGGGGGCCAGGTCCCGGTCTTCCGGGAAGAAATAGCAGGCCACGTCCACCGCTCCCTCCTTGTCCCTGGACACCACGTAGGGCCCGGCCACCAGGGAGACGTCCCGGCGCGGGTGGGGGAAGGCGAAACGGAACAGGCGCCGCCCGTCGGCCTCCAGCTCCGCCACCTCGTCCGCCTCGGAGACCGCCGCGAACCCCGGCGGCACCTCCACGGACAGGCGGTAGCACGCCCGGTCGAGGAGGCGGGGGAACCAGCCCCCGAGGAGGACCATGCCGTCCCGGCCGCCGGGATCCGCCAGCGCCGCCGCGGGGACCTCGAAGGTCACGAGAAGCCGGCCGTCCTCCCGGCCGGCCCGCACCCGGAAGACCCCGCCGTCCAGCCGCGGCCGGACGGGGCGGCCGTCCAGGAGGACGCGGCCGAGGCGAAGCCCGGCGGTGTCCACCCGAACCTGGCGGCCCGGGGGGATCCGGATATCGACGCGCCCGGAGACGGGGGGCGCCTCCCCGGGATGGAGCCGTACCTCCAGGCTCACGTGGGGGAGCTCGGCGGCACGGGCGGACGGTCCTCCCCAGGGCATGGCCAGCAAGAGCAAGAGGAAGGTCCAGGAGGGATTCGGTCGGGAGGTGCGCATGCCGTTTTCCTTTCGGGCAGCCGGAGAAAACACCTTGTGCCAGCTTATCGAGTCGCAAGGTAATAGGCCAGCCCCACGGCGAGGACGCTGGCCACCCGGATGGCCTGGCCCAGGGCCAGGAGGAAGATGCCGCGGCCGGGCCTGAAGACCCCGAGGTAGTGGGCCAGCTGGTGACGCAGGGCACGAAGCGGCGTGGCGATGACGTTGCCGAGCAGCAGGGCAAGGACGGTCTCCGGGCGGGTGAGGATCCCCTCGCGGAGCATGGCCCCGGCGGCCGCGGCCCCGGCGGCGAACTCCGCCACCACGGAGAAGACCACCACGGACACCCCCTCCACGGGGATGAGGCCGGCGGTGAAGTGCCGGGCCGCCGCCGCCTGCAGCCACCGGAAGACCCCCCACTGCTGCGCCGCCACCACCAGCATGTAGATGGGCACCGTGTAGAGGGTGATGCGGCGGAGCCGGTGGAGGAGGTAGCGGTGAAGCAGACGCCGGACGCGGCGGTGATCCCCCCGGCCGTGGCCCGGCCCCTGCCCGGGTGCCGGCGCCGCCCCGCCGGCCGCCGGCCGCGGCAGCAGGAGGCGGCCGGCCAGGAGCACGCCGAAGGTCCGGATCAGGGCCGCGGCGAAGGTGAGCCCCACGTATACCAGCCCGGCCGATCCCGCCAGCGGCAGGATGACGGCCAGGGTAGGGGGGAGATGCAACACGTAGGAAGGGAGCCCGTGGTTCATCAGGACCGCCAGGATCAGCTCGCGCCGTCCGATACGCCCTTCTTCATAGGCGTTCTGGAGGAGGGTGCTCCCCGCCACCCCCGAGAGGAAGGCCGCGGTGTAGGCCTCGCCGGCGGCGTGGCCGAGGTTGCCGAGCCGCATGAGGGGGGCCGTGAACCTCGCCACCGCGGCGGACCAGCCGTACCCCTCGAGAACGGCGCTGGCCGCCAGGGTCAGGGCCATGATCCCCGTCAAGCGGGCGAGGGGCCAAGCCACGCGGCGGAGCAGCATCTCCGCATCCACGCCGGGGGCGCGCACCAGCAGCCAGGCGGCGCCGGCGACGGCCGCGACCGCGACGGCCGCCGCCGCGAGGCGGCGGTAGGGCTCGGTGGAAGGGGGCCGGGAGGATCTCATGGCCGTTCACCTTAACGGCCTCCCCGGCCGGGCGCAAAGGCGCGCCGAGACCGTTCCGGTAAGGCAGGATGCCGGCACGGTGGGCGTTTTCTCCGATCGGGCCGCCATCTGGTCGACTGGACGTGGCCAGCCGCCACGGATTCAGTCTCCTTGAGACTTCGGCTTGACTTCAGGTGAGACATCCCATTAAGATCGGTTGAGAAACCAGGCGGGAAAGACGGGAGAGGACGCGGTGACGATCAAGGGACCTTCTTCGACAGCCAGGCGGTATCCGCATCCATCGAAAGATCGACGCCCCTCCTTGTGGCTGCTCGGCGGGCTGCTGCTCCTCGTGGCCGCCTGGGACGTCGCAGGGCCCTTCGGGCTCTGGAAGCTGCGCCACCTCGCGCACAGCCGCCACTGGCTCCAGGCCCGGGTGGCCGCCCTCCGGCAGGAACGGGATTCGCTTCGCGGCGAGATCTCCCGCCTGGAAGGGGATGCCGGCTACCAGGAGCGGGCCGTGCGGCGGATCCTCGGCTGGGTGAAGGACGGGGAGATCCTCTTCCGGTTTCCCGAAGGCCGCTAGTCGCTTCCCGCCGCCATGCTGCGTCACCGCGATCTCCTGGAATTCAAGGACTACCTCGCCGACGGCCGCTGGGAGGAGGATTTCGGCTTCCGGACCCCGGACGGGCAGGCCGAGATGCTCGACCTGGTGGAGACGCTTTTCGAACTCTGCGAGGTGGCCGACGAGGTGCTGACCCGGCGCCTCTACAAGCAGATGGGCGGCGCCGTTGAGGCGGCCGGGGCGGCCGTGTCGGTCGAGAAGAAGGCGACGGATCCCTGATCCCCGTGGTCCCCTTTGCCCCCGCCATCGAGAGAGAAGGGCGCGTGAGACACCGCGCCTCGCCAGCCCGATGACTTCCCTGATCCGCGGCCGCACCTTCCTCAAGTACGCCCGCCTCCAGCTCCAGGAGGCCGAGGCGGCCATCCAGGACGACGATCCCGGCCTCGCCTGCCGGCGCCTCCGCGACCTGGCCCATTCCTTGGCCAAGGCCGTGGCCGCCGCCACGGACGCCGAGCTTCCGGCCCCGGACGGCCTGGCCGACCCCGGGGTGCTGGCCCGGGTCTGCGCCCGGGTGACCTCGACGCGGGAGGAGGCGACGGCGCTGGCGCGCGACCTGTGCCGCCTGGCGGCGGGAGAGGAGGGCGCCGGGGCCGGGGAGCCCCCCGGCGGGAGAAGCGGCATCGAGGCCTTGTTTTCCCTGGCAGGCCGATCGTTCCGGACCGTCCACGACCTCTGCCTGGGGGCCGCACCCGAGGCCGGCGAGACGGCCTGAGGCTGCCGAGCCGTCCCCGGAGGCCGGTTCAGGCCGCGCAGCGGCCGGGATCGGGCCGCCCGCCCGCCTTCACCAGCCGATCCGTTTCCACCTTCACGCGATGCCACCCGCCCGCCGGGGCGAGGCTGGCGGCGTCCACGCCCTCCCGGAGGTAGGCGCAGAAGAGGGCCCTGGGGATCTCCTCCGTGCCGAACTGCCGGAGGTGCGGGGTGGCGACCTGGCAGTCGAGGAGGAAGAAGCGCCACTGCTCGAGCTGCCGGGCCAGGGCGGTGAAGGCCACCTTCGAGGCGTTGGAGACCAGGGAAAACATGGATTCGCCGAAGAAGATCCGGCCCAGGGCCACCCCGTAGAGCCCGCCCGCCAGCCGTCCCTCGCGCCAGACCTCCACGGAGTGAGCGATACCCCGCCGGTGCAGGGCGGTGTAGGCCGAGATCATCTCCTCGGTGAGCCAGGTCCCCTCGCCCCTGGACCGGCGGACCTCGGCGCACATCCCGATGACCTGACCGAAGGTGTGGTCGAAGGTCACATCGAACTCCCGCCGGCGGAGGATGCGCTTGAGCCGGCGGGAGACGTGGAGCTTCCCCGGGAAGAGGACCAGGCGTGGATCCGGCGACCACCAGAGGATGGGTTCGCCGGGGTTGTACCAAGGGAAGATCCCTTGGCGGTAGGCCGCGACCAGGCGGGGAAGGCTGAGGTCACCCCCGACGGCGAGGAGCCCGTCGTCCCGGGCCCAGTCCGGGGAGGGAAAGACGTTGAGTTCGTCCAGGAGGTAGACCGTCATCGGTTCCGGAGCCGCGCGCTAAGGCCCCCACGGAGGGCGGCCGGGCGCGGCGCATTCCCGCGGCGCCCGCATCAGTGGCCGGCCTGGAGGGTCAGCTCGCCCGCCTCGTCCAGATCGATCACCACTTGGCCACCCCTGCGGAGTTCGCCGAAGAGGATGGCGTCGGAGAGGGGGTCCTTGACTCTTTCCTGGATGATCCGGGCCAGCGGCCGGGCCCCGTACCGGGGATCGTAGCCCTGGCGGGCCAGGGCGGAACGGGCCTTCGGGGTGAGCGAGAGGCGCACCTTGCGGCCGGCCAGCTGTCCTGCCAGCTCCCGGATGAACTTGTCCACGATGCGTTCCACCACCTCGCCGGTGAGGGGACGGAAGGGGACCACGGCGTCCAGCCGGTTCCGGAACTCGGGGCTGAAGAGCCGTTCCACCGCATCCTGTCCCTTCTTGGCAGAGTCGTCCCCGGTGGGGGTCCCGAAGCCGATGGTCCGGGCGGTCATGTCCCGGGCGCCGGCGTTGGATGTCATGATGAGGACCACGTGGCGGAAGTCCGCCTGCTTCCCGTTGTTGTCGGTCAGGGTGGCGTAGTCCATCACCTGGAGCAGGATGGCGAAGATGTCCGGGTGGGCCTTCTCGATCTCGTCCAGGAGGAGGACGCAGTGGGGATGCTTCCGGACGGCGTCGGTGAGGAGGCCGCCCTGGTCGAAGCCCACGTAACCGGGCGGCGCGCCGATGAGGCGGGCCACCGCGTGCTTCTCCATGTACTCGCTCATGTCGAAGCGCTCGAAGTGGATCCCGAGGACGCCGGCCAGGCTCCGGGCCAACTCCGTCTTTCCCACACCGGTGGGGCCGGTGAAGAGGAAGGAGCCGATGGGGTGATCCGGCTGCCCGAGCCCCGCCCGGGAACGCTTGATGGCCCGCGCCACGAGGTCCACGGCGTGGTCCTGCCCGAAGACCTGTTCCTTCAGTCGATCCGGCAGGTGCTCCAGGGCGGCGCGGTCGGAGTGGCTGACGGAGCGCTCCGGGATCCGGGCCATGCGGGCCACCACGCGTTCCACGTCCTTCACGGTGACCGAGAGGGGGCGCCCCCCCCGGCCCGCCGGAGCGGCAAGGCGCTTGGCGGCGGCGGCCTCGTCCATGACGTCGATGGCCTTGTCGGGCAGGTGCCGATCGGTGATGTGGCGCGCGGAGAGCTCCGCGCAGGCCTTCACGGCCCCCTCGGTGTAGCGGACCCGGTGGTGGTCCTCGTAGCGCTTCTTGAGGCCCTTGAGGATCCGCACGGTCTCGTCCACGGAGGGCTCCTGGAGTTCGATCTTCTGGAAGCGCCGGGAGAGGGCGCGGTCCTTCTCGAAGAACTTCCGGTACTCCTCGTAGGTGGTGGAGCCGATGCAGCGGATCTCGCCGCCGGCCAGGGCGGGCTTGAGGATGTTGGAGGCGTCCATGGAGCCGCCGCTGGTGGCGCCGGCCCCCACGATGGTGTGGATCTCGTCGATGAACAGGATGGCCCCGGGCCGCTCCCTGAGCTGGGCGATGACCTCCTTCAGCCGGGCCTCGAACTCGCCGCGGTACTTGGTGCCGGCCAGGAGGGCCCCCATGTCCAGGGCGTAGATCTCCGCGTCGGCCAGGAGGGGCGGGACGTCGCCCTGGTGGATGCGGAGCGCCAGCCCCTCGGCCAGGGCGGTCTTGCCCACACCCGGCTCCCCGACGTAGATGGGGTTGTTCTTGCGGCGCCGGGTCAGCACCTGGAGCGTGCGCTCGAGTTCCGCCCGCCGGCCCACCAGGGGGTCGATGCGCCCCTCGGCGGCCCGCCGGCTGAGGTTCACGGTGAAGGCCTCGAGGGCCGTCCCCGGCGCCGACGCCGGGGCCTCCCGGCCGCCGGGGCCGCAGCCCGGGCAGGCCTCCCGGTGCTCGGTGGCCAGGGGCACCTTGGTGACCCCGTGGGAGATGTACTGGAGGATGTCCAGCCGGGTGATGCCCTGTCGGGCCAGCAGGCGCACCGCGTGGGATTCCTCCTCGGCCATGAGGGCGGCCATGAGGTCCCCGATGTCGGCCTCGGACTTTCCCGCCGACTGGACGTGCATGATGGCCCGGTGGAGGACCCGCTGGAGGGCCACGGTGGGCTGGGGCGGGTGGGGCTCGTCCCCGGGGGACCGCTCCATGTGCCGCTGGAAGAAGATCTCGAGTTCCGCCTTGAGGACGGCGGGATCCCCCCCGCAGGCCCGGAGCGCCTGGGCCCCCTTCTCGCTCTGCACCAGGGCGAAGAGGAGGTGCTCCAGCGACAGGTATTCGTGGTGGCGCAGGTGTGCCTCACGCGCCGCGGCCGTGAGGGTATGTTCCACTTCCTTGCTGATCATGATCGACCCCCGCGGGTCTCCCGGCGTCTCAGACCTGCTCCATGCTGGCCATGAGGGGGAAGCCCGCTTTCCTGGCCCGGTCGTGGACCGTGGCCACCTTGGTTTCCGCGATCTCGGCGGTGTAGATCCCGCAGACCCCGACGCCCTGGTGGTGGACGTTCAGCATGATGCGGGTCGCCTCCTCGGTGGACTTGTGGAAGACGTCCCTGAGGATCTCCACCACGAAGTCCATGGTCGTATAATCGTCATTATGGAGCAAAACCTTGTATTCGGGAGGCTCCTCCACTTGCTCCCGTTCCCGGGAGAGCAGTTCCGTGTCGCCGTCCGGCGCCTTCCAACTCATGGCGGATCCTCACCTGTCGAATCTGGATGGGATGGCACCGGGCACGGCACGCCGCCGGGCCAGAGCGCCCTCGGACGCCCGCCCGGATAGAAGGCCCGGAAACTCCGGCGGCCGTCCGGTTGCCATCCGGCCTTTGCCGTATTCACGAGGAACGATAAGTCTCCTCGCCGCCGCCCTCAAGGGCGGCCCCGGCGGTCGCCTCCGGGGGCGCCAGCGCCACCAGGAACTCCCGGTTGCCCTTGGCACCCCGGATGGGGGAGGGGACGGGCCCCCGGACGGAGAGGGAGAGGGACCGGTTGAAGAACCGGACCAGGTCCTCCAGGGTGGCCGCCAGGGCGGCCTCGTCCCGGACGACGCCCCCCTTGCCCACGTGCGCCCGCCCCACCTCGAACTGGGGCTTCACCAGGGCGACGATCCGCCCGCCGGGGCCGAGGTGGGGCAGCACGGCCGGAATCACCAACCGCAGCGAGATGAAGGACGTGTCCACCACGGCGAGATCCACGGGCTGCCCGAGGGCGCCGGGCGCGAGGTGCCGGATGTTGGTCCGTTCGAGCACCGTCACCCGGGGCGACTGCCGAAGGCGCCAGGCAAGCTGGCCGTAGCCCACGTCCACGGCGATGACGTGCCGGGCCCCCCTCTGGAGGAGGCAATCGGTGAACCCCCCCGTGGAGGCACCGACGTCGAGGCAGGAAAGCCCGCGGACCTCGATCCCGAAGGTATCCAGGGCATGGGCGAGCTTGAGCCCCCCTCGGCTGACGAAGGGATGGTCCGGGCCCGCCACCTCCACCCGGGCCGCCAGGGGGACGAGGCGCCCGGCCTTGTCCACGGGCCGGCCGTCCACTCGGACCTTCCCGGCCCCGATGAGGGCCTGGGCCCGCTGGCGGGAGGGGGCCAGCCCCAGAGAGACGAGCCGGGCGTCGAGCCGGACCCTGTGCGGTTTCGTGGAAGGCGATGTCATGGACCGTAGAAGCGATTCGCACCCGGCGCTTGCAGGACCACCGAGACGGGGTAAAGTCTGAACGCTCACAGGTCCGGCATCGGCACCGGGGCGCTTTCAAGCAGCCTGCCGGAGCACGCCTATTTTACCAAGATGACGTCACAAACGCATGGGGTCGGGGGGCACCGGCCCCACAACCGCGGCAGATGAAGAAAAGGGCGGTTTCCGTTGACACCGCCCGGGGAGTTCCCGTCATGACCCTCACCAAGGAAGCGGTCCTCGACCGCCTGAAGGACGTCAAGGATCCCGAGCTCGGCAAGGGGCTCGTGGAACTCGGCATGATTCGCGACGTGGAGGTGGCCGGGCCGGCGGTCCGGGTCACCGTGGCCCTCACCATGGCCGCCTGCCCCATGAAGACCACCATCCGGGACGACGTGGAGCGGGCCGTCCGGGGCCTGGAGGGCGTGGAACACGTGGAGGTGGTGCTCACCGCCATGACCTCCGAGGAACGCGCCCGGCTCTTCGGCCGGGAACCCTCGGAGATGGAAGGGATGAAGGCGGTCCGCCGTGTCCTGGCGGTGGCCAGCGGGAAGGGGGGTGTCGGCAAGACCACCGTCACCGTGAATCTCTCCCTGGCGCTCGCCCGCAAGGGCCACCGGGTGGGCATCCTCGACGCGGACCTCCACGGCCCGGACATTCCGCTCATGCTGGGCATCACGGAACGGCCGCTGGGGAGCGGGGGCATGCTGCTCCCGGTGGAACGCCACGGCCTCAAGGTCATGTCCACGGGGATGCTGGCCGGCGAGGGGGTCCCCATCATCTGGCGCGGGGCCCTGGTCAACAAGGCCGTCAAGGAGTTCTTCGGGCGGGTGCGCTGGGGGGAGCTGGACTTCCTCGTGGTGGATCTTCCGCCGGGGACGGGGGACGCCCCGCTCACCCTGGTCCAGTCCATTCCCATGGCGGGGGTGGTCATGGTCACCACCCCGCAGAAGGTGGCGCTCTCGGACGTCCGGAGGGCCTTCGGGCTCTTCCGCGCCAAGGAGGTGCCGGTCCTGGGCGTGGTGGAAAACATGTCCTTCCTCCGCGTGCCCGGTTCCGACCAGGTCATGGAGGTCTTCGGCAGCGGCGGCGGAGAGAAGTTGGCCAAGGCCTTCAAGGTGCCGCTGCTGGGCAAAATCCCCCTCGACCCGGCGATCCGCGAGGCCGGGGATGCCGGCCGCCCGGCGGTGCTCGACGAGGGAAGCGAGGCCGCCCGGGCCTTCGACGAGGTCGCCGAACGGCTCCTGTCGGTCCTCCCGGCCGTCGGCGAAAAAGAACAATAACATTTTTTGGCTTAGTTATGTCTCAATACTAAACCATATCATGATGGTCTCGTAAAAAGTCTTCCGCGTGGCGAGGAGTAAGCCGGCCATGAAACCGCATCCACCAGGCCGATCCGAGGGCGGGGCGGCCCGCGCCTTCGATGCGGCGGCCGGCGAATACGACCGCTGGTACGACGGGAACCCGCTCTTCGCCGCGGAGCTGGCGGCCGTTCGGGAGCTCGGCGAGCTCCGGCCCCCGGCCGTGGAGATCGGCGGCGGGACGGGGCGCTTTGCGGCGGCGCTGGGCATCCCGGTGGTGGTGGACGCGGCCGGCGGGATGCTCCGGCTGGCCCGGGAGAGGGGGGTCGCCGCGGTGCAGGCCCTGGCGGAGCGGCTGCCGTTTCGGGACGGGACCTTCCGGACGGCCTGCTTCCTCTTCAGCCTCTGTTTCATGGACGATCCCGGCCGGGCCCTCGGGGAGGCGCGGCGGGTCTTGTCACCCGGAGGGCGCCTGGTTTTGGGGATCATCCGAAGGGACTCCCCCCTGGGCGCCCGGGTCGCGGAAAAAGGGACGGCCGGCCATCCGCTCTACCGGTTCGCCCGCCCCCTGGACCCCGGCGAGATCGATCGCCTCCTCGCACGGCACGGGTTCCGCCCCCTCAGGTGGGTCTCGGCCCTCCCGGGAGAGGAGGCGGGCGGGGCCGGCGCCCCCCTGGAAGGGGTGGTGGCGGGGTGCTGCTTCCTGGCCGTCCTGGCCGAGGCGGCCCCGTGACGACACCCGGCCGGCGACGCGCTCTTTTTTCCATCCTTAACTTTACATAATATATCTTATGGGACTTTTTGGATGGGACAAAAGAGAAGGCCGGCGGATGCCGCCGGCCTTCCCGGGCTTGCATGACTGGACTGGGTGGGGAGTCAGCCGAGTTCCTTGAGCAGGTCCCGCATCATGGCGTCGGCCACCCCGCCGGGCTCCGCCGCGTAGGTGCCCTGCTGGACCTGCTGCTTGAGCGCCTCGACCATCTCGGCGCGGCCGGGCTCCTCGACCTTCATGACATCGGCCACGCGCTGCATGAGCCGGGACCCGGTGGAGAACTCCACGCGGTCGGGAGCGGCGTCCTGGCGCTGCTGGACGTCCTGCTGCCGGTTCTGCTGCGGCCCCTCGACGTTGTTCACGTAGGCATCGATCTGGAGTCGCTGGGTGAGATCCTCGATCTTCATGTCCGTCTCCCGTCGTGGGCGGCCTGCACAGCCGCCGGGTGATCATCCCTCACGTTGGTGGCCGGGGCCCGGATTGTCAAGTGCGCCCCGCCGCCTTTCTCGGCCCGCCGCCTCCGGCGGCCAGCCGCTGCCGCGCCTCCTCGGAGATGGTGACCTTGTCCCGGGTGCCCAGGACGGGTTTCTCCTGGATGAGGGGCTCCAGCAGCCGGCGGTTGGAGCGGCCGACCCTTTGTCCATAGGCTTCGAGCACGTTTTGGATGCTGTAAAGCCCGACGTTCATCTGGTCATTTCCCGTCTTTTGTTGTCGTCATCGGCACGCGGGCGGGAAAACTTGAATACGGGACGCCCGGGTCTTCCATCCTTCACGGGGAGGGACGGGGACGGGGGTCGAGGTCCACGGGCGCTACACCGGCCGCCTCCAACGCGCGGCGGAGCAGACCCCAAAGGGCGGGATCCCGGAGCCTCGGGTGATAGTCCGGCGGGACCTGCAGGGTGAAACCCGCCGGTCCCCAGCGGAGCCGGACCGGCGCCACCCCGAAGCGGCGGAGCACGCCCTCCCCCCGCTCCACCAGGGTCATCCGCTCCGGCGCCAGGGGCTGGCCCACCTGGATGCGGGTGGCCAGGCAGGATTGGGCCGGCCGGTTCCACCCGGGAAGGCCCGCCTCTCGGGCCAGTCGGCGGATCTCCCCCTTCCCCATGCCGGCCTCCGCCAGCGGGTGCAGGACCCCGAGCTCCGCCAGGGCCGCCAGCCCCGGCCGGTCGTCGTCGAGGTCGTCGGCGTTGGAGCCGTCCAGGACGTGGGCCAGGCCGGCGGCGGCGGCCTGCTCCCGGACGGCCCCGTAGAGGAGGCGCTTGCAGTGATAGCAACGCCGGGGGCCGTTGGCCCGCACGTCCGCCACGGAGAGGGGATCGAGATGCAGGAAGTGGAGTTCGGCCCCCAGGCGTTGGGCCACCACGGCGGCCCACCGCCGCTCGGTGGCGGGCTGGAGGGAGGTCACCAGGTGGAAGGCCGCCACCCGCCCCGGCACGTGGCGCCGGGCCAGGTGGAGGAGAAGGGTGCTGTCGACGCCCCCGGAAAGGGCCACGGCCGCCCCGCCCTCGAGCCGGCGGAGGGCCGCCTCCACCCCCTGCCCTCGTCCCGCCGCCGTCAAGGTGTCACGGAGGGCAGCGTCTCGGCGGGCTCGGTCAGGGTGAACCGGCCGGCGGCGATCCAGCGCTTCAGGATGTCGGCGATCTCCCGGGCCCGAACGAGGCTCGAGAGCGGGGCCGTGGGCACCGTGACCCCTCCCACGTCGATGGTGCCGGAGCGGAGCTGCGCGTAGGTGACCTCCCCGAGGCTCCGCCCCTTTCCATTGGGATAGTCGTGGCCGTAGTCCACCACCTGGGTCACGATTTCCTCGTCGGAGACGCCGGTCCGAAAGGCGATCTCCTCGTTCAAGACCGGGATGGGGACCCCGAGCCCCACCGCGAGGGAGCACCCGTAGCCCAGGATGCTCACCCCCACGAGCCACCTCGGGTGCATCTGTTTGAGGTCCCCGGCCACCATGAGGGTGCCCGCAGGCCGGGTGGGGACCCCCCGTTCCGTGCGCGGGACGTCCGGCCGGTGCTGGGTGCCGGCGCAGACCACGTACCCCGTGCCCCCGCCGAGGAAGATCCGGGTCCCGATGCCGATGGTCTGGTAGTAGGGATCGTTGAAGAGGGGGCTGAGCTGGCCCGACGTACAGTAGTTGGCGTTGCCGAGGCGGGGCCGGAGCATGCCCATGTAGGTGTAGATGGTCCGGCCCGTCACGTTGACCGCGCAGTTGTAGTTCTGGTAGGCGTTCCTCGGGTTGCACAACTGGGCGAAGGGAAGGTCCGCCAGGGTCACCTTCTTGTCGATGCCCTTGTTGGGATAACAATGGGTCCCGTAGGCCACGGCCGTGAGCTGCACCGGCCGCCCCGCCACCAAGTCCTGGATGACGTGGCCGCCCCCGTAGAGGAACTCCCCGGGGTAGACCTTGTTGAGCGGGTCGTCCGATCGGGGCTCCGTGGCCCCGATGTAGATGTCCACCGCGGCCAGCCCGGCGTAGGCCGGAACCCCGTTCAGCCAGACCTGGCTGGCCTTGATGCCGGGCACGCTGTGGCCGAAGTTGATGAAGGCCCCGGAGGAGCACATGGGCGAGAAGGTCCCGGTGGTGACCACGTCCACCTCCCGGGCGGCCTTGACCTCGCCCTTCTTCCGGACGATGTCCACCATCTCGTCGGCGGTGACCACCACCGCCTGGCCGGCGCGGATCTTCTCGTTGATCTCCTGGTAGGTCTTGTTGACCTGGTGGGCGGTGGTCATGTCCGTATCCCGGCCCCCTCCGGCCGGCCCGCCGGCGGCCGCGGCATCGCAACGAGATCCGCGTCCCGCGGCGGCCCCGTCGCTTCCATTTCCTCGGAAGTGATCTTCAATCCAGCACCGAAACCACCCTGTGCCCGTGCGATTCGAGCTGTTCCACGATGGGGGCGAGGTCCGTCTTCTCCACCCGGATGTAGTGAACCTTCCGTCGGCTCGACTGGACCTCCATGCCGATGCTGATGACCCGCCCCCCGGCCTCCCGGATGATCTTCAATGCCTCGTCCAGGGCCCCCTCCCGGTCTGCGAGCACGAGGTCGACCCGGGAACTCTCCTGGAGGATGCCGAAGAGCTCGATGAAGGCCGCCAGGATGTCGGTGATGGTCAGGATCCCCACCAAGCGGCGCTTTTCGAGAACGGGAAGCCCCCCGATCTTGTACTGGTGGATGAGCCGGGCCGCCGAATCCACGCTGGCGTTGGGATCCACCGTGATGGGGTTCATGATCATGACCTCGGAGACCCTGGGCTCCTTGCGCCCCGCCGCGAAGAGATAGGGACGCAGGTTGCTCTCGGTGACGAGCCCCAGCAGCTCGGCCCCGTCCACCACCGGAAGGTGCCGAATGGAATGGCGGTGCATGAGATCCACCGCCTCGCGCACCGTGGCGCCGGGGCCGATGGTGATCACCTCCCGGACCATCCAGTTCTTGACCTTCACCGACCTCCCCTCCCCGGGCCCGACGACCTTCCGGCAGACGGGCCCGTGAACGCATCCAAGACAAGCCGGCACGCCGCAGACCGCCGGTGCACGGCGCGGCCGCCGGAGGAACTTCGGGTACGTCGTGACGACGGGCGTCTCGCAGCCGGCGCATCCCCTGCGGACGCCACCCGGGACGAACAAGGCGGCGTCGCCACAAGGCCGACGACCGCTGCGTTGCTTCGGATGCCCCCGTCACCGCGGCGTGTCCAAGCACGCCGCGTCTGTCGACATCCTCGCGCCGTGCTGCCCGGCCATCCAGGGGCCTCTTTGCGAGACCGCCAAACTCCGATACGCCCCGGTCGGCGCCCGCTGCGGCGCCATCAGGGCAGAGCCATCTTAGGACAGAGGTCCGTCCATTTCAAGGCGGGGCCGGGGACCCGACCGAGGCGATCATGCCCGCGAGCACGGCGGCGCCGAACCCGTTGTCGATGTTCACCACGGCGAGACCCGGGGCGCAGGAGTTGAGCATGGTGAGGAGGGCGGCCACCCCCCCCTGCCCGGTGCCGTAGCCCGTGCTGGTGGGCACGCCGACGACGGGACGCGCCAGGAGCCCGGCAAGCACCCCCGGCAGCACCCCGTCCATTCCCGCCACGGCCACCACCACGGGGGCCTCCCGCAAGGAGGGGAGATGGTGCAGCACGCGGTGGAGCCCCGCCGCCCCCACGTCGTAGACCCGCTCGTGGGGCCGCCCCATGAGTTCCAGGGTGAGACAGGCCTCCTCGGCCACGGGGATGTCGGCCGTTCCGGCGGTGACCACCCGGATGGCGGGGCCGGGCGCCCTCTCGCCGGCCTCGTCCCGCTCCGCCGGCAGGGTGAGGGCCCGGGCCACGGGGTGGTAAGCGGCCTCCGGCAGCAGGCGTTGCACGGATTCGGCCTGCTCCGCATGGACCCGCGTCACCAGGACCGGCCCGCCGCGCTCCCGGAGCCGGCGCATGATCTCGGCGACCTGCCGGGGGGTCTTCCCCGGGCCGTAGACCACCTCTGGGAAACCCTTCCGGAGCCCCCGGTGATGGTCCAGGCAGGCGCCGTCGATCTCCTCGAAGGGCAGGGTCTTGAGGCGTTCCACCGCCCCGTCCGGGGAGATCTCCCCGTGCGCGACGGCGGTCAGGAGTTGTCGCAGTCGATCTTCGAGCATGGGCGGGCCGGGCGGAACGCCCTCCTCCCGGCCGGGATCAGAGCTGGGAGAGGTAATGCTTGAGGGGGGCCAGCTGCGCCTCGAACTGGGCGGCGATCTCCCCGGAGATCCGGGACCACTCCTGCTGGAACTCCGGAAGGGCCTCCACGTCCACGTTGGCGGCCGCGGCGGCGCCGTACTGCTGCGCCACCGCCTGGCGGACGCTCCCGAGCCGGCCCTCGAGCTGCGAGCGCATCTGGCGCCGGTACTGATCGAGGGTCTGCTCGTAGGCCTTGAGGAGCTGCTCCACCTGGGCCACCACCTGGGCCGCGGGGCTCCCCTTGAGCTCCACGAGCCCGGCCAGGGCCCTTCGGATGGTGGGCCAGGCATCGGGGTTGCGGGGGAGGTTCACGTTGCGGAGGAGGACATCCTGGACGCCTTCCAGGACCTTCGGGAGGGCCTCCCGGTCGAAACCGGACACGGCCCCCTTGAGGTCGACGTCGGGCTTGAAGAGGAAGTCGGCGGCGGCCTTGCGGCCGGCCTCCCGCCACTTGGCGGCGGTGACCTCCTCCTTGCTGGCCCGCCCGAGCCGTTCCGCCTTCTCCATGGCGATCTCCAGGGAACTGCGGATCTCCCCCATTGCTACCTCCTGCAAGGGCCGCCCGGGCGGTCGGGCCGCCGGAAGCTCGACAAGGATCCCGGAACCCTTTTAAGATGACGGCCTCGCCAAAAGCCCTCCGGGTGGATGACCAACACCACGCGAGGAACGAGGCGGACTTTAGAGATCCGCCGCAATGACGAAAGCCTCCACGGCACCGCAGCAGTTGGCGCATTTTGGCGAGGCCATCTAAGATAGGCGCAAAATAAACACGTCCCCCGGGGTTCGCAAGGGCACCGGCAGGCGCCGCCCCCCTCCCCTCCCCCGGCCGGACCCGACGGAGGTCTCCATGTCGACCCCACCCTGGATGGATACCCTGCTTGCGCCCCGGACCTACCCGGAGCCGCCGGAGACGGTCCGGCTGGTCCAGACCCACATATCCTGGGTCTTCCTGGCCGGTGAGACCGTCTACAAGGTCAAGAAGCCCGTGGACTTCGGCTTTCTCGACTTCACCACCCTCGACCGGCGGGCCCACTTCTGCCGGGAGGAGGTCCGCCTCAACCGCCGCCTGTGCCCCGATATCTACCTGGGAGTGGTCCCCATCACCGAGACCGACGGCACCTATGCCCTGGACGGCCCGGGGCGTGTCGTGGAATGGGCCGTGGCCATGCGGCGGCTGCCGGAGGCCGGCATGATGCAGCGGCTCATCGGGGAGGAACGGCTCGGCCCGGACGAGATGGAGCGGATCGTCCGGCGGCTCGTCCCCTTCTACCGGGAGGCCGCCTCGGGGCCCGATGTCCTCCGCCACGGCGGCCTCGACACGGTGCGCTTCAACACCGAGGAGAACTTCGAGCAGGCGGCGCCCTTCGTGGGAGACCTCCTCGACCCGGCGGCCTTCGAAGAGATCCGGGGCTACGCCCGGTCCTTCCTGGACCGGAACGCGGGCCTCTTCGCGGAGCGGGAGCGGAAGGGCCGCATCCGGGAAGGCCACGGGGACCTCTACTCCGCCAACATCTGCTTCGACCCCGAGGGCGACGAGGTCTACATCTTCGACTGCATCGAGTTCAACGAGCGTTTCCGGTGCGGTGACGTGGCCTCCGACGTGGCCTTCCTGGCCATGGACCTCGACTACCACGGCCTCGCGGACCTCTCCCGGGACTTCACCGACGCCATGGCACGCCGCCTCCCCGACGAGGAGCTCGCGGCGGTGATGGACTTCTACAAGTGCTACCGGGCCTTCGTCCGGTGCAAGATCGGCTGCTTCACCCAGGCCGCCCCGGGCATCGCCCCGGACGACCGGGAGGCGGCCCGCCGCGAGGCGCGCCGCTACCTCCGGCTCGCCCACCGCTACGCCGGCGGCGGGGCCGCGCCCACCCTCTACGTCTTCTTCGGGCTCTCGGGCACCGGGAAGTCCACCCTGGCCGCGGCCTGGGCGGAAAAGACCGGTCTCCCCCTCTACAACTCCGACCGCGTCCGCAAGGAGATGGCCGGCCTTGCGCCGGAGTCGCGGGAGTGGGAACCCTTCGGCCAGGGCATCTACGACGAGGCCCACACGCGCCGGACCTACAGCGGCCTAATCCGCCGGGCCGGGCGCCACCTGGCGGCGGGGGAATCGGTGATCCTCGACGCCACCTACCGTTCCCGCCGGGAACGGGCACGTCTCCGGAAGGTCGCCGAGGCCGCCGGGGCGCGAACCCGCTTCGTGCTCTGCACGTGCCCCGAGCCGGAGATCCGCCGCCGCCTGGAAGACCGGGCCGCCGGTCCCTCGGTCTCCGACGGCCGCTGGGAGATCTACCTCCGCCAGCGGGCGGTCTTCGAGCCGCCGGAGGACATCCCGCCGGGCGAACTCGTGGTGGTGGAGACCACGGCGGCGCCGGAGGCCTTGCTCGACAGGTACCTTGCGGGCACCGCCCTCAGCCGAGGAGCTGGAAACCCCGGTGGACCTCGATGACCCGGTCGATCACCCGCGCCACCTCGGGCCCGGGGTCCGGGGCCGGCCCGGGGTCCGCCCCCGGGCCCTCGGCGCAGGCCGCCAGCACCGCCCGGACGCCGTCGCGCAGCCCCGCCGGGTCGTAGCCGCCCTCGAGGCAGAAGAGGACCCGGCCGCCGCAATGCCGCCCGGCCAGGGTGAGGACCCGGGCCGCGAGCGCGCCGAATCCCCGGGCGGTGACCCGCATCCCGCCGAGGGGGTCCCGGATGAAGGGATCGAACCCGGCGGAGACCAAGACGAGGCCCGGCCGGAAGCGGTCGGCCGCGGGAGCCAGGACCCGGTCGAAGACCGCCGCGTAGCCGGCGTCTCCCACCCCCGGGGGCAGCGGCACGTTCACCGTGAACCCCTCCCCCTCCCCATGCCCCGCCTCTTCCACCCGGCCGCTGCCCGGGTAGTACGGAAACTGGTGGGTGGAGAAGTAGAGGACGCTCGGGTCCTCGTAGAAGCTGTGCTGGGTGCCGTTTCCGTGGTGGAGGTCCCAGTCCGCCACGAGCACCCGGTCGATGCCGTGGACCTTCCGGGCGTAGCGGGCCCCCAGCGCCACGTTGTTGAAGAGGCAGAAGCCCATGGCGTGCCCCGCCTCGGCATGGTGGCCCGGGGGCCGCACCAGGGCGAAGGCGGTGTCGGCGCGTCCTTCCACCAAGGCGTCCACGGCCGCGAAGACACCGCCCACGGCGAGGACGGCCGCCTCCCACGAGCCGGGCCCCACCACGGTGTCGGGATCGAGACTCCGGGGAAGTCCGGCGGCGGCCGCGCGGGCGATGCGCTCCACGTATTCCGGTGAATGGTTCCAGGCGAGCTGGTCCGGGGAGGCCTCCCTGGGGGGCAGGACGAAGCACTCCCCGGCCGGCGGCGCCTCGTCGAGGGCCCGGTAGATGACCCGGAGCCGGTCCGGGGACTCGGGGTGCCCGGGGCCGGGGTCATGCCCCAGGAAGCGCTCGTCCCGGACCAGGGCGGTCCGGCGGGTCTGGCCGGCAGGGATCGGCGTCGTCATGGTCTCCTCCTCCATTCCGCGGGCCCGGGCGATCCGGCCGTGCCGCTTTCCCCGGGACGGCCTCGCAAAAAGTCCTCTCGAGGAAATGGCGGCGCCATCCTTCAGGGCCGGCACCGGCGACACGGGCAGTAGCCCTGCCGGAGGGCCTCCTCCCGGCTCTCGAATCGGACCCGGTTCTCCCGGCGGGTCCGGCGGCCGTAACGGCAATCCGGCCGGTGAAACCGCAGGGAGCGCCGGTTGCCGATGTAGAAGCGCTCGGGCACGGGCGGCGGCAGGGCCCAGAGCCCCCGCCGCGCGGCCATGGCCCGCCGCTGGGCGGCCACGATCTCGTCGAAGTGGGCCGTGTTGGGCGGAACGGCGCAGGCCCGGGCCAGGCCCTCTTCCACCAGGATCTCCTCCACCATCCGCCCGTCCGGGAGCCACACGTAGGCCAGGAGCCGGCCGTGGACATCGTGCCGCTCGCGGTCCCACTCGAGGCGGACGGTCTTTCCGGCCACGAGTTCTCGGTTCCGCCGGGCGGCCTCGGTTCCGAGGGGATCCCCGGGGCGGTCGTCGTGGGCGACCTCCGGCGCGTCGATCCCGATGTAGCGAACGTGTTCGCCGGTGCGGAGGCGGATGGTATCCCCGTCGTAGACCCAGGTGACCCGACACTCTTGGCCCGCCGGCGCCTCCGGGCCGCACCCCGCGCCGCAGAGGAAGGCGGCGGCCAGGGCCAGGGCCGCGAGGCAGCCATAAAGACCGCCGCCGCGGATCCTCGAATGGCCGCGAAAAGGTCTCATCGGGCCCCTTCCGGCCTGCCGCCTCAGGCGGGCGCGGTGAGGCGCCGGAGAGCCTCCTCGTAGCGGGCCCGGGTCTTGTCGACGATCTCGGGGGGCAGCTCGGGCCCCGGCGCCCGCTTGTCCCAGTCGAGGGAGAGGAGGTAGTCCCGGACGAACTGCTTGTCGAAGCTCGGCTGCGGGCCGCCGGGCCGGTAGCCGTCCGCGGGCCAGAAGCGGGAGGAGTCGGGGGTGAGGACCTCGTCGATGAGGAGGAGCTCGTCCCCGGCCAGGCCGAACTCGAACTTGGTGTCGGCGATGATGATCCCGCGCTGGAGGGCATGGGCCGCGGCCTCGCGGTAGAGGGCCAGGCTGAGATCCCGGACCCGCTCGGCCAGCTCCCGCCCGATGGCCCGGGCGGCCTGGTCGAAGCTCACGTTCTCGTCGTGTTCACCCACCGCCGCCTTGGTCGAGGGGGTGAAGACGGGCTCGGGCAGGCGGTCCGATTCCCGGAGCCCCGCCGGCAGCGGGATGCCGCAGACCCGGCCATCCCGCTGGTAGTCCTTCCAGCCGGAACCGGCAAGATACCCCCGGACGATGCATTCCACAGGGAGGGACCGCGCCCGCCGGACCAGCATGCTCCGGCCGTCGAGAGCCGCCCGGTAGGGGGCGCACTCCGCCGGGTAGCGGGCCGCGTCGGCGGTCACGAGGTGGTTGGGAACCACGTGCCCCAGGCGGTCGAACCAGAAGAGGGACATCCGGGTGAGGATGCGGCCCTTGCCGGGGATGGGGGTCGGCAGCACCACGTCGAAGGCGGAGAGGCGGTCGGTGGCGACCACGAGGAGGTGGTCGTCTCCCACGGCGTAGACGTCCCGGACCTTGCCGCGGTGCGCGAGGCGAAGCCCCGGGAAACGGGTTTCGAAGACGGCGGGGGCCTCCATCCGGGTCAGCCCTTCTTGATGCGGCGGGTCATCTTCTTGAGCCTGGAGGCACGGCGGCGAAAGATCTCGTAGAGGCGCCGGTCCTTGGCATCCAGGGCCGCCGCGGCCTGCTCCCGGAGCCGGTGGATCTTCTCCTGGATCTCCTTCTTGGTGAGCTGGACCTTCGGCGCCTTCTTCCGGGCCGCCGCCTTGGCCTTGGGGGCGGGTGCCTCGAGGCCCTTGGCCGTGCGGATGGCCGCGAGCAGCTCGTCCTTCTTCATCCCGTGGACGCCGGTGAGGCCCTCGATCTCCTTGGCGACCTCGCGGAGTTCCTTGACGGTCATCTTCTCCAGGGGCTTGTCCGTGCTCATGCGCCAGCCTCCTTCCGGTGGATTGGAGTTCGTCGTGGCTCCCGGGCGCCTCCGGATCGGCGTGGCGCCTCGGGCGGGACACCTGGTTCCAGACTAGCCAGCCCCGGGGCCGCTGGCAATCCCCGCGCCGGCGGACGGCCGGAAGTCCAGCCCGACGATGAAGACCTCCACGCTCTCCGGGCGGGAACTTCTCGGCTTGAAGAGCCGCACGGTGCGGAAATCGACCTGGCACCGGCGGCGGAAGTCCTCGAGGTCTTCCCCCTGGAAGACCTTGGCGCAGAAGCGGCCGCCCGGACGAAGCACCGCCCTGGCGATCTCCAGGGCCCGGTCCGCCAGGGCCACCGACCGGTAGTGATCGACGTCCCGGCGGCCGGTGGTCTTCGGGGCCATGTCGCTGAGCACCACGTCATAGCGGGGGCGGACGGCGAGGAGGCGCCCGGGGTCGAGTTGGAAGACGTCGTCCTGGAGAAACACCGCCCCCCGGGCACCGGGCTTGAGCTCGTGGCGGTCCACGGCCACCACGGCGCCGCCGGGCCCCGCCACCTCCAGACAGTAGCGGGTCCAGGAACCGGGCGAGGCCCCGAGGTCCACCACGGCGTCGCCCTGGCGGAGGAGGCGGAACTTCGCCTGGATCTCCTTCAGCTTGTAGACGGAGCGGGCGGGGTAGCCCTCCTCCTTCGCCTTCCGGAAATAGTGGTCGCGGACGGTGCGCATACCGGGACTATACCAGGCGGGCGCGCCCCGTTCACCGGCGCCGGCCGGGGGGCCGCCCGGCCCGAAATGGAAATTAAAATTTGCACGAAAATAGTTTGGTATCAAATTCGTTTTTCGGCCATATGCGTTTCGTATCTTCAGGATACCTCTAGTTGTCACTTAACTATCTGAAAAAATTTTAAATTTTATGTTGCATGCCCCCATGGCCGATGTTAAAAAAGGAGAAAGCGGGAGGCCTGGAATGCGGTACGAACCGCCTTCCGCGGAACGGGAATCCCGGGTGTTGCGTTTTCCGCCGGGGCCCGGGGAGCCAAGCCTTGGTCAAGTTCACGGACATCGTCAAGGCCTTCGCCAGCGGCATCGCCCAGAGTCGCCTTTCGCTCGTGGGGGCCATCGTGACCACCGTGGTGGCCCCCGTGCTCCTCGTGTCGGTGATCCTCGACATCCAGGGCTTCATCACCAACCCCTACTTCGGCTTCGTCATCTACCTGATCCTGGGGCCGCTCTTCATCGCGGGCCTGGTCATGGTCTTCGTCGGCCTCTTCTTCTTCAGGGGCCGCGAGGCGGTGGGGCTCTTCACCTACGAGTACCTCAAGGAACAGTTCACCGACGCCACGAAGTTCACCAAGGTCCAGAAGATCATCTTCCTCAGTGTCTTCCTGACCATCCTCAACATCCTGATCGTGACCCTCCTCTCCTACAGCGGCTACCACTACAGCGAATCCGTGGCCTTCTGCGGCCAGTTCTGCCACACGGTGATGAACCCCGAGTACACGGCCTACCAGAACTCCCCTCACTCCCGGGTGAAATGCGTCGACTGCCACATCGGGGAGGGGGCCAAGTGGTTCGTGAAGGCCAAGCTCTCGGGCGTCCGGCAGCTCTTCGCCGTGGCCTTCAACACCTACAGCCGACCCATCGAGACCCCGGTCCACGGCCTCCGCCCGGCGCGCGAGACCTGCGAGGAGTGCCACAGGCCCGAGTTCTTCCACGGCGACCGCCTCTACATCAAGGACAAGTTCCTCGAGGACGAGCACAACACCCACGTGCGGACGGTCCTCCTGCTCAAGGTGGGCTCGGGCGGCTACCGCGGAATGCGCGCCCAGGGGATCCACTGGCACGTGGCCCCGGAGAACCGGATCGTCTACCGCCACGCCGACTACCAGCGCGAGGCCATCTACGAGGTCCGCCTGACCAAGCCGGACGGAACACAGATCGTCTTCCGGGACCCGGACGCGCCGGAGACGGCCAACGCCAGCAGCGAGGGCGGCGAGCGGGTCATGGACTGCATCGATTGCCACAATCGCCCGACCCACGTGTTCCTACCGCCCGGCGAGGCCCTCGACCAGAAGCTCGTGACCGGCGAGATCCCCGCCTCCCTTCCCTACATCAAGCGGGAGGCCCTGAAGGTGATCACCGCCGACTACCCCTCCACGGAGGAGGCCAAGAACCAGATCGCCACCCGGCTCCGCGCCTGGTACAAGGCCAACTACCCCGACCTCGTGGAACGGAACGCCCCGCTCCTCGAACAGGCCATCCGCGGCGTCCAGCATGCCTACACCGAGAACGTCTTTCCCGAGATGCGGATCGGCTGGAACACCTACAAGAACTTCCTCGGCCACCGCGACGATTCCGGCTGTTTCCGGTGCCACAACGAGACCCTGGCCACCGACGCGGGCGAAACCATCTCCATGGACTGCCAGACCTGCCACGTGATCCTGGCGGAAGACGAACCCAACCCGCCCATCCTGCGGCAGCTCCAGTGCCCGGCGGAATGAGGCACGCCGGCCGCGCGGCAGGAGCCATGGAGGTCTTTTCCAGAATCTTGCCAAAAAAAGATAACCTTTTTCTTGACAATGATCAGAATTTGGCTATTATTTAGGTTAGGAATGAATAGGGGTTAAAATTTGTGGCCCCGAAGGTAAAGGAGGGATGATCGTGGTCGACAGCAATGAAGCCATCTATCCCATCAGCGTCGCGGCCAAGTTGCTGGGGGTCCACCCCCGGACCATCCGGATCTACGAGCACGAAGGGCTCATCAAGCCGGAACGACGGGGAAAGAAGCGATACTTCTCGAACAACGACATCGAGTGGCTTCGCTGCCTCCGCCATCTCATCCACGACGAGGGGATCAGCATCCCCGGCATCAAGAAGCTCCTGGAGCTGACCCCTTGCTGGGAGATCAAGAACTGTCCGCCGGAAAAGCGGGACAAATGTTCGGCCTACATCGACCGCACGGTCCCCTGCTGGGAACGCGCCAGTACGGCCTGCGCCAGGGAACTCAAGCAGTGCCAGGAATGCGAGGTCTACATAAAGGCCATGCGCGAGGCCCAGGACGCCGGCGACCCCGATTGCACCAAGGCCCGCCCTGGTCAGGAGACCGCAGAGGCGCCCAGTGCCGAGTGTTGCGCCCCCTCCGAGGTGCTGACCAACTGACCGCCCCTCCTCCCCCCGACGCCGCCCACCCGGCCCGGCCCGCCCCGCGCAGGCCGGGCCGGTCTCTTTTCCCGCTCCAGGCCGGGGGCCCCGGCGCCACGGAGGGCCCGAAAGGCCGGGAGCCCGCTCCTTCCCGGTAGACAGAAAAAATTTTTTCCAAAAATGCTGCTCCATCGCTTGCAGCAAATACAGATCCGTCTACTTCGCATCCACCTTTCATGCGGCAGGCCCATTTTGCTCAAAGTCATTCAGCACGGTTTTTCTGCCAACCCTAGTTGTAAGGTAACTTATTGAAATAATTTATTTTTTAGTTGACTTTAGGATGCTCATGATTTAGTATCTTTTTAAAAGGAACTCCGTGATCAACAGCCCGGGAGGCACCCCATGAACCTCACCCTCGCCCCGGCCTCCGGCCCCGACCCCAGAAGGATCGACCCGCGATGGCCGGTCTTTCTCGGCATCTGCCTGTTCCTCGGCCCCTTCGCCGTGATCCCGGTGGTGATCGGCCTGGTGGTCCTGGCCGGCCGCGCCCGGCGGGTCCCCCCGGCGACGCCGGCGGAGACCGCGGCCGGGTCGGACCCGGCGGCCGCCTCCCCGACGATCCGCGACCTGTACGACCGGGCGTCGGCCTTCTGCCGGCGGCATCGGGGCGGGTGCCTGGCCGGCGGGTTGCTCGCCGCCTGGTGTCTTGCGGCGGCGGTCCTCCTCGGTCCCTTCGCCGCCGTGGCGGTGGTGCTCTCCTTCCCGGCCCTCGTGAGACTGGCCGAGGAGCACGGCCTCGACGACCCGGACGTGCACCGTTCCTTCCTGCCCGCCGACCCCTTCGCCTGAGAACGGCACCCACGGAGGACCTGCCCATGATGTCGAAGATCCACGGCGGAGACGGCCCCTTCCATGACCGGGAGCAGGCCGCCCGCGCGCTCAACCTGCGGCCGTCCGCCCTGGACCTCTACGAGCGGGAAGGCCTGATCCGGCCGGCCCGCCTGGGGGGCCGGGCCTGCTATACGCCCCACGTGCTGGCCCGGGCCGCCATGGTCCTCCGGCTGCTGCACGAGGACGGCATGAGCCTGTCCAGGATCAAGCGCCTCATGGCCGAGCCCGCCCCCGGCGGCCGCAGGTCCCTGCACCCGGCCGCGAAACCGGAGGCGGCCCCCACGCCGCCGGCCGCCGCGCCGGCCTGAGGCCCGAAACCCGAAAAAAAGAGGGGCGGCCCGACGGGCCGCCCCTCTTCGTTATGCGGTGGTGCCGGAGGCGAGAATCGAACTCGCACGGGCCGAGGCCCACTGGATTTTGAGTCCAGCGCGTCTACCAGTTCCACCACTCCGGCGTGTGCCCCTGATACAAAACTCCCCCCGGCTTGTCAACGCGGAGACCCGGCGCCCGGGACGCCTTTTGTCCCCGCCCCATCTCGATTATGATGCCTCCACCCGGCCCCGGCCGGCGGATGCATCGCCGGAGCGGGCACCGCCGAGCCCCTGGAAAGGACCGCCGCCATGCCCCCGTCCCCCTGCAGCCCCGCCGCCCTGGCCATGGACCGCCTCCTCGCCATCATCCGCCGCCTGCGCGGCCCCGGCGGCTGCCCCTGGGACCGGGAACAGACACCCGCCTCGGTCCGGAAATACGTCCTCGAGGAGGCCTACGAGCTCCTGGACGCCCTGGACCAGGGCCGGCCGGAGGAGATCCGGGAGGAGATCGGGGACCTGGTCTTCATGCTCCTCTTCCTGGCCCACCTGTTCGAAGAGGCCGGCCGATTCACCCTGGCCGAGGCCCTGGAGGCCTCCGGCCGCAAGATGATCCGGCGTCACCCGCACATCTTCGGTGACGTCGAGGCCGAGGACACCGAGACCGTCATGGCCAACTGGCGCGAGATCAAGGCGGAGGAGGCCCGTTCCAAGGGCCGCCGTCACAGCGCCCTCGGCAACCTGCCCCGGGCGCTCCCGGCGCTCCAGCGAGCCTACCGGGTGGGAGAACGCGCCTCGCGGATCGGCTTCGACTGGGACCGGGCCGAAGACGTGCTCCCCAAGGTCCGCGAGGAGGCGGAGGAACTCGCCGGCGCCCGGCGGACCGGCGACCCCGGCCGGGTGGCGGCGGAGCTGGGGGATCTCCTCTTCTCCATGGCGAACCTCGCCCGCCACCTGGGGGTCAACCCGGAGGAGGCCCTCCAGGGGGCCACGAACCGTTTCGTGGAAAGGTTCCAGCGGATGGAGGCGTGCCTGGAGGCGGCGGGAAAGGACCCGGCCGCCTGCACGCCGGAGGAACTGGACGCCGCGTGGAACGACGTCAAGCGGAGGGAGGAGGAACCCGTGCCGCGGCCCTGAGACCGGCGCACGGCCTGCCGCTCCATGTCGCTCTTTCCGAGGGCCTACGACGTCATCGTCATTGGCGCCGGCCACGCCGGCTGCGAGGCCGCGCTGGCGGCCGCCCGCCTGGGGGCGGCCACCTGCCTCCTCACCATCAACCTCGACTGCATCGCGGCCATGAGCTGCAACCCGGCCGTGGGCGGCCTCGGCAAGGGGCACCTCGTCCGGGAGATCGACGCCCTCGGCGGCGAGATGGCCCGCAACATCGACGCCACCGCCATCCAGTTCCGCCTGCTCAATACCTCCAAGGGGCCGGCGGTCCGTGCCACGCGGGCCCAGGCCGACCGCCTGCTCTACCGGCTCCGGATGAAGCGGGTCCTCGAGGCGACCCCCGGCCTCGACATCCACCAGGCCATGGTCCGCCGCCTCCTGGTGAAGGACGGCCGCGTGACCGGCGTCGAGACCACCACGGGCCAGGAGATCCCCGGGGCAGCCGTGGTGGTCACCACGGGGACCTTCCTCCACGGGCTCATCCACGTCGGCCTGGAGCGGTTCCCGGCCGGGCGCCTCGGCGAGCCCCCGTCCAACCACCTCCCGGAGTCCCTGGCCGAGATCGGCCTGCGCATGGGCCGGATGAAGACCGGGACCCCGCCCCGCCTCCATGCCCAGAGCATCGACTTCTCCCGGCTCGAGGTCCAGGAGCCGGACCCGGACCCGAGACCCTTCTCGGCGGAGACCGCCGGACTCCCCCTCCCCCAGCGCCCCTGCCACATCACCTACACCACCCCGGAGACCCACGAAATCATCCGGCGGCACCTCCACCGTTCCCCCCTCTACGCCGGGGTCATCCAGGGGGTCGGCGCGCGCTACTGCCCGTCCATCGAGGACAAGGTCACCCGGTTCCCGGACCGTGACCGCCACCAGGTCTTTCTCGAGCCGGAGGGGCTCGACACGGCGGAGGTCTACCCCAACGGCATCTCCACCAGCCTCCCCCTGGAGGCCCAGCTCGCCTTGGTCCGCTCCATACCGGGCCTGGAGGAGGCCCACATCCTGCGTCCCGGCTATGCCATCGAGTACGACTACGTGGACCCCGTCCAGCTGCGTCCCACCCTGGAGACCCGGCTCGTGCGGGGGCTCTACCTGGCGGGCCAGATCAACGGCACCTCCGGGTACGAGGAGGCCGCCGCCCAGGGCCTCGTGGCGGGCATCAACGCCGCCCGGGCGGTCCGGGAGGAACCGCCCCTGGTCCTGGACCGCTCCGAGGCCTACATCGGGGTCCTCATCGACGACCTCGTCACGCGGGGCACCCGGGAGCCCTACCGCATGTTCACCAGCCGGGCCGAGTACCGGCTCCTCCTCCGGGAGGACAACGCGGATCTCCGCCTGGCACCCCGGGGCCGGGAGGTGGGGCTGATCTCCGACTCGGCCTGGCGGCGGTTCGAGGAGAGGCGGGACCGGATCGCCCGCGCCCTCGAGGAGATCCGCCGGACGCGCATCCGGCCCACCCCGGATCTCAACGCGTGGCTCGCCGGTCTCGGGTCGAGCCCCCTGCGCGGCGGCGCCTCCCTGGAGGACCTCTTGCGCCGACCCGAGATCCCCCTCGAGGCCGCCGCCCGGCGGTTCCCCGTCCTGGCGGCCCTCCCGCCGGAGGTGGCCGTCCACGTGGAGATCGAGACCCGTTACGCGGGGTACGTGGAGCGACAGCGGCGCCAGGTCGCGCAGTTCCGGCGATGGGAGGCCGTCCGGCTCCCGGACGGCCTCGACTACGACGCCGTCCCCGGGCTCTCCAAGGAGCTCCGGGAGAAGCTCTCCGCCCAGCGCCCGGACACCCTCGGCCGCGCCTCCCGCATCCCGGGCATGACGCCGGCGGCCATGACGGCGCTCCGGGTGCACCTCAAGAAACACCACGGCACGTGAGGTTGATGGGGACGGCGGTATTGTTGACCGGGCCCTCTATCCATTTTACCTTCCAACAAGGTGAGGCCCGGCGGAGGTGAAATTCCAAGGGCCACCACCAAGGAGCCGACGTGAACCGACACCTCCTCGTCGCCACCGACGACTCGTCCAACGCCCGAAAGGCCCTGGCCTACGCCGCGGACCTCTACCGTGACGTCCCCGACGTGGACGTCACGGTGATCACCATCGTCCCGCCCCTGCCGGCCTTCCTGGCCGAAGGGGCGGCGAGCGGGGCGGCGGAGAAGCAACGGCTCCTCAAGCTCAGCGAATACGAGGCGCTCCAGGAACGGCAGGCGACCCACATCCTCGACACCGCCCGCCGCGTCCTCGAAAAAGGCGGTATCCCGGCGGACCGGATCCATGCCCGCCGCGTCGCCAAGAGCCGCGGGACGGTCCCGGATCTCCTGGCCGAGGCCCGCAAGGGCCGCTACGACACCCTGGTGGTGGGCCGGCGGTCCCTGGGCCGTGTGGCCTCCTACGTCATGGGGAGCGTCACCTACGGCCTCGTCCAGCAACTCCACGACCTCCCCCTGTGGCTGGTGGACACCCCCGCCCGGTCCCGCCGGGTGCTGCTCGCCCTGGACAACTGCGAGCCGTGCCTCAAGGTGGTGGACCACGCGGCCCACATGCTGGCCGGGATCCCGGGCCTCGAGCTCACGATCCTGCACGTGATCCCCAGGTTCCAGCCCTTCTTCTCCAAGGCCGACACCGTGGCCCTGGACGCCCTGGATTCCCTCTCCATCCGCCGGGCCGAGGCCACCCTCCGCCCCCTCCTCGAGCGGGCCTCCGGCATACTCCGGGAGGCCGGGGTGGATCCCGGAGCGGTCTCCATCAAGGTGAAACGGGGCGGCACCAGCGCCTACAAGGAGATCCTCACCGAGTTCCGCGGGGGAGGCTTCGGGACCCTGGTGGTGGGCCGGCGCGGCGTGGGCGGCTGGGAGGCCCTCTTCCCGGGCAGCGTCTCCGACCGCCTGCTCCACGGGCTCAGGAACGGGGCCCTCTGGGTGGTGGCGTGAAGCCGGAATCGCGCCATCGATGCCCCAGGTGCGGCGCCCCGGCTCCCTACGAGGGCAACCCCTACCGCCCCTTCTGCGGTGCGCGCTGCAAGCTCATGGACCTCGGGGCCTGGCTGGGAGAAGAGTACCGGATCCCGGGGGAACCCGCCGACGGCACCCCCGGCGAACCCGAGACCGAAGAGACGAAACCGGGGAAAGGACTCGCATGATGGAAGCCATGGACTACGACGTCGTCATCCTGGGATGCGGCCCCGGCGGCCTCCAGGCCGCCGTACACGCGGCCCGGCGGAAGGTCCGGGTCCTGGTCCTCGGCCGTCCCGGGGCCAGCAGCCTCGCCCGGGCCCACGTGGAGAACTACCTCTGCGTCCCGGGAAAGGCCCCCGGCGAAGAACTGCTCCGGATCGGCCGGGAGCAGGCCGCCGCCTTCGGGGCGGACTTCCGCGAGGAAGACGTGGTCCGGATGGAAGGCCCGACGGAGGCCGGCGGCTTCCGCCTCGACCTCGAGGGCGGGGAAACGGTGCTGGCCACCGCCGTGGTGGTGGCCACCGGGGTCCAGCGCCGGGGCCTCGGCCTCAAGGGCGAGAAGGACCTCGTCGGCCGGGGCCTCAGCTACTGCGTCGACTGCGACGCCAATTTCTACCGGGGCCGCCGGGTGGCCGTGGCCGGGGACGGGAGCGCCGCGGCCCACGGGGCCCTCACCCTCTCACGGATCGCCGCCGAGGTCCACCTCGTCACCCGGGAGCCGGCCACGAGCCCCAAGCTCCTCGAGCGCCTCGGCGAGGCCGGCGTCCGGGTGCTCACGGGCCGCGGCGTGGCGGAACTCGTCTCCGACGAGCAGGGCCTTCGCGGCATCCGCCTGGACGACGGGACCGAGCTGGAACTCGACGGCCTCTTCGTGGAGACCGGGGCCAAGGGAGCCATGGAACTCGTCTCGGTCCTGGGCGTGGAGATGGACCCGGAAAAGTTCACCTATATTGTTACAAATAAAAACCAAGCCACCAATATTCCGGGAATATTTGCGTGTGGAGATATCTGCGGCCCGCCCTTCCAGATGGCCAAGGCCGTGGGCGAGGGATGCGTGGCGGGCCTGGCGGCCGCCGACCACGTCCGCAAGCGGCGGCAGGAGGCCGGGGGGGGCGATCCATGATCCTCAAGGCCCACACGGTGGGGCCGCTGGCCGTCCGGGCCTACGTGGTGGGATGCCCGGAAAGCCGCGAGGCCCTGGTGGTGGACCCGGCCGGCAGCGAGGAGATGCTGGCCCGGGAGATCACCGACCTCGGGCTCCGTCTCCGTTGGATCGTCAACACCCACGGGCACCCGGATCACACCTGCGGCAACCTCCGGATGAAGGAGCTGACGGGGGCGCCGGTCCTCATGCACCCGGACGACGACCGCCTCTTCCGGACACCGGAGGCGGCGGCCATGTTCCGGGCCTGGGGCTTCGAGCCCGCCCCGCCGGCGGACGACCACATCGAGGACGGCCAGGTCCTCCGGCTCGGGACCCTCTCCTTCGAGGTCCTCCACACTCCGGGGCATTCGCCCGGCTCCATCTGCCTCTACGGGGAAGGCTACGTCCTCACCGGCGACACACTCTTCGTGGGGGCCATGGGCCGAACGGATCTCCCCGGGGGGTCCTACGCCACCCTGATGCACTCCCTCCAGACCCGGGTCCTCACCCTCCCCGAGGAGACCGTGGTCCTGCCGGGCCACGACTACGGCCCCCAGCCGACCTCCACCGTGGGGCGCGAGAAGCGGACCAACCCCTTCCTGCGGGAAGGCCTGTGACCTCGCCGCCGAGCCAGGCCGCCCCCGGCGCCGTTCCATGATCCGCGTCCCGCCCTGGATCTCGCTGCCCGTCCAGATCCTGCTCTACAGGCCCCTGGCGTGCCTCGCTCCCTGGATGGACCAGGACCGCTACATCGCCCGGGTCGTCCGAACCGCCAACGCCTGCTTCCGCAAGCGCTTCGAGGCGGTCCCCTACGACCAGCGCCTCCTCTTCCTGCCTTACTGTCTCCGGGCCCGGGACTGCCCCACCCGCATCGATCCCGAGCTGGGCCTGGTGTGCCCGGCGGGATGCAACGGGTGCCTGGTGGGCGAGCTCAAGGCCGAGGCCGAGCGCCTGGGCTACATGGGGGTCTACGTGGTGGTGAGCGGGCGGCTCCATCGCCGGGAAGGCCTCCTCCGGAGCCGCGACTTCATCTTCGACAAGATCCGGCGCCACCGGCCCCGGGCGGTGATCGGGGCCCTGTGCGCCCTGGATCTTACGCGGAAGTACCTCCGCCTCCGGAACCTCTCGCCCCGGGGCGCGGAGTCGGGCCTGGGCGGGGTGGTGCCCCAGGGGATCCTCCTCGAGCGCCCCAGTTGCCGCCACAGCGAGGTGGACCGGGCGGCCCTGGAAGGGCTGATTCAGGCGCGGGCGGATCGGGCGGCCGCCTGCTCCAGGGACCGGTGTTCCCCGAAGGCGACCTCCACCACGAAGGAGCCGGAATCGATCTCGAAGGTGACCCCGATGAAGGGGCCGTCGTGAAAGTGGGAGATGCTGTGCCCCTTGCCGGAGACCACCGTCGGGGTCCCGGCCTGGAGGGTCACGCCGAGGTCCTGGAGGCGACGGCGGGCGTCCCCGCAGATCATGTTGGTGAGTTCCCCGACGGCGTCCTTGACCTCCTCGTTGATCTCCGTCACGGGCACGCCCACGAGGTTGCTCACGATGGTGAGGATGGCCGGCTCGGAGAAGGAGAGGGACATGCTGCCTTTCTCCGCCCCGGTGACGCCGATGATCCCCGAGACGTCGCCGAAGGCCACCGTGTCCTTCTTGAGGTACGGGCGCCCGACCTTCGGTTCCACGCCGGCCATGGTGCGCAGGACGTTGATGGCGGCGTCGAGAAAGGGGTTGATGAGGCGGACGTCTAGGCGCGCCACCGGTCCTTGACCTCGTCGTTCATGTGGGATCTGCGGCGGACCGGTCTTCCGCCCCTCCCGGGGCCGGGGCCCCCGATCGCCGGACTTGCTGCGTTTCCAAGAATTGGCGTCACCGGGACGAGGCGCAAACCGCTCGCTCTCCCCTCACTGCTTTTCGGCCGAACGGGGAGAAGCTTGAAACCGGCCTTCGAAGGAAGGGCTAGCGGCGGGCGGCGGCCCACTCCCGTACCCGGGCGAAGAGAGGCGCCACCTCGGGTTCCGGGACCCCCGCACCGAGGGCCACCCTCCGGGCCATCTCGGCGGTCAGGAAGTCGCCGGGGGCGTGGCCGTCGGAGTTCACCACCAAGGGCGCCCCGTGCCGGCGCGCCAGAGCGGCCACGTGGCCGTTGGCCAGGCAGTGCCCCTTCCGGCCGGAGAGCTCGAGGAATATCCCCCGCTCGGCCGCCAGCCGGACGTCGTCCTCCGCGATGAGGCCGGGGTGCGAGAGGATGTCCACGCCGGCCTCCAGGGCGGCGCGGTTGGTGCCGGGCCGGACGGGCTCCACCGGGGTCTCGCCGTGGCAGACCACCACCAGGGCCCCCAGCTCCCGGGCACGGGCCGCCAGCGGGGCGATGCGCTCCGGGGGGACGTGGGTGAGCTCGATGCCCGGCAGGAGGCGTGTCTCGCTCAAGGGGTTGAGCTCCTCGGCCAGGCGCACCAGCCGGGGCAGGATGTGGTCCATGTTGGAGGCGTCGGCGTGGTCGGTGATGGCCACCGCCTCGTAGCCCATGACGGCCACGCGCCGGACGAGCTCCGAGGGGAGGAGTTCGCCGTCGCTGAAGAGGCAGTGGCAGTGGAGATCGATCATGGCCGTGGGCCCCGCGCGGCGCCCCTCTCCTCACATCTTGTACTTGAAGGCCTCCGGATCGAGCCCCTCGAGGATCTCGAGCCACTTGTCGGCCTTGTCCGAATCGGCGGAGGCCTCGGTGCCCTCCCGCGAGGGAACCGACTTCGCGAGAACGGCCTCCTCCACGAAGATCTCCGCCCCCGCCCGGAGCGCCAGAGCCACCGCGTCGCTGGGGCGGGCGTCCACCTCGAGGACCTCGCCGTCCTTCTCGAGGGTGATGAGGGCGTAATAGGTATTGTCCCGGAGGTCGTTCACCACGATCCGCGTGATCCGGGCCCCCAGGGCCGCCAGGAGGTTGAGCGCGAGATCGTGGGTCATGGGCCGGGCGAACTCGATCTTTTCCATCTCGGTGGCGATGGCGGTGGCCTCCAGGAGGCCGATCCAGATGGGCAGCGCCCGCTCCCCGCCGCGCTCCTTGAGGATCAGGATGGGGGAATTGGACTTGGCGTCGATGGTGATGGCATGGGCGGTCATGGCGATGGCGGGCATGGCTCACCTAGTCTACGTCTTCGGTTTCCGTCTGCAGGTCGTGCGCCGGTCGGACACCGCGCCTCCCAACGTTACACTATGGCGGGCTCGCGTCAACCGGGCGGGTTCAGGCGGCATGCCGCACCCGCCCCCGGAGGGAGTGGGCCAGGGCCTGCTCGATGCGCACCGGCACCATCTCGCCCACCCGAACGCCGGCGGAATCGAAGTTCACCACGTGGTTGCCCCGGGTGCGCCCCGTCAACTCGCCGGCATCGCCCTTGCTCGGCCCTTCCACCAGGACCTCCTGGAGGGTGCCCTCGAACCGCCGGAGGCGCTCCCGGCCGATCTCGTCCTGGAGCGCCAGCACCTCGGCCAGGCGCCGGGCCTTCTCCGCCTCGGGCACCTTGTCGGGAAGGTCCGCGGCCGGGGTGAAGGGCCTGGGCGAGTACTTGAAGGCGAAGACCTGCTCGAAGCGGACCCGGGTGAGCAGATCCAGGGTGGCCTCGAAGTCGGCCACGGTCTCGCCCGGGAACCCGACGATGAGGTCCGTGGTGAGGGGCATGTCCGGGACGGCGGCCCGGAGCCGGTCCACCAGGCCGAGGTAATGCGCACGGGTGTAGTGCCGGTTCATCCGCCGGAGGATCCGGTCGGACCCCGACTGGACGGGAAGATGGAGGTGCTCGCAGAGCACGGGCACCTCCCGGAAGCAGGCGATGATGTCGTCGGTGAGGTCCCTCGGGTGGCTCGTGGTGAACCGGAGCCGGTGGAGACCGTCGACGGCCCCGATGCGCCGGAGCAGCTCCGCGAAGGTGGCGGTGCCGCCCTTGCGGCCGTAGGAATTGACGTTCTGGCCCAAGAGCGTCACCTCCCGCACGCCCCGGGCCACGAGATCACGGACCTCGGCCTCGACATCGTCCGCCGGCCGGCTGACCTCCCGCCCCCGGACATGGGGCACCACGCAGTAGGCGCAGAAGTTGTCGCACCCCTGCATGATGGTCACGAAGGCCCGCACGGCGGGCGGCCCCGGCAGCGGGCCCCGGACCAGGGGGATGGCGTAGTCCGCCCGGAGCGAGGTCCGGCACACCGGGCCCTCCCCCGCCGCCACGCGGCGGACGAGGTCCGGCAGCTCGGTGATGTGCTGGGGCCCGAAGACGATGTCGAGGTGGGGCAGGCGCCGGAGGAGGCGTTCCCCCTCCTGCTGGGCCACGCACCCGGCCACCCCGATGACGAGGCGGGGGTTGCGCCGCTTGAGGGAGCGGAACCGCCCCACCAGGCTGTAGACCTTGTGCTCGGCCTTCTCCCGGATGCTGCAGGTGTTGACCAGGATGAGGTCCGCCTCCCGGGGGCGGTCGGTGCGCCGCCAGCCGCCGCCCAGCACCTGGAGCATCTTGAGGGAATCGTACTCGTTCATCTGGCACCCGAAGGTCGCCAGGTAGACCCGTTTCGTCGGCATCCGGCTGCCTCGCATCCCCGGCCCGGCTCGTCGTTCGGCGGGCCCTTCACCTTGTCGGTCGCCGTACTATAACCTGGATCCGTGGGCGTTCAAGAACGGGCCGGATGCACGGCGTGGACGATGTCGATCGTACGGCGGCCCCGCAAAAAGCCGCCTGGGTGGATGGTGACCTCGCAACAAGCCCTCTGGGGGGACGGCGAAGTGTCAGGCCCCCTCCGGCCGCGGCCGAAGGCGCCCCCGGTGCGCCCGGAGGACGTCGCGGAGGATCTCCCGGCTCCCGGCCGTGACCGTGACCTCCACGCGTCCCGCCCCCGGGTCCAGGGTCCGGAGGAAAAAGAGGTTGTCGTAGCCCTCCAGGAGGAAACGCAGGAGATGGACCGCACCCGGGTGGATGCGCAGCTGCAGCCGCTCGCCCTCGTCCATGCCGCAGGATAGCCGGAAGAGGCCGGAGGCGGAAGGGCGCCGGGCCGGAGGCGCCGCGTTGACAGCCCCCGGGGCCGCGGGTAGTGTCTGGCCCATGCCTTCGATCCTCCTGGAGCGACACTGGGCCCTCCCCTCCACGGACCCGAAGGCGGTGGCCCACCTGGCCCGGACGGTGGACATCCCCCCCATGGTGGCCAGGTTCCTTTACCTCCGGGGCCTTCGAAGCCCCGAGGCCGCGGCGGCCCACCTCTCCCCCACCCTCCAGTCCCTCTCCGATCCCTTCCGGCTCGCCGACATGGAGCCCGCCGTGGACCGGCTGGTCCGGGCCGTGGCCGCAGGCGAACCGGTGGCGGTCTACGGGGACTACGACGCCGACGGCGTCACCGCCACCGCCCTGGTGGCGGGTTTCCTTCGGAATCTGGGCCTCCCGGTCCGCACCTACCTGCCCCATCGCCGGGAGGAGGGCTACGGCCTCCACCTGGAACCCCTCCGGGAACTGGCGGCCGCCGGCGTTCGGCTCCTGGTCACCGTGGACTGTGGCATCGCCAACCCGGAAGAGGTGGCCGCCGCCGGGGAACTCGGGATGGACGTCATCGTCACCGACCACCACGAGCCGCCCCCGCATCTCCCGCGGGCCCTGGCGGTCATCAATCCCAAGCGGCCGGGCTGCCGCTTCCCCTTCAAGCACCTGGCGGGGGTGGGCGTGGCCTTCAACCTGGTCCGGGCCCTCCGCCAGCGCCTCCACGAGCGTGGCCACTGGGGCGGGGCCCCGCCGCCCAACCTCAAGGCGGAGCTCGACCTCGTGGCCCTGGGGACCCTGGCGGACGTGGTGCCGCTCCTGGGCGACAACCGCGTCCTGGTCCGGGTGGGCCTGGAGGTGCTCGGGGCGACCCGGCGCCCCGGGGTCCGCGCCCTCATGGAGGTGGCCGGCCTCTCCGGCACCCCCACGGCCCGCGACGTGGCCTTCCGGCTCGTCCCCCGCCTCAACGCCGCCGGCCGGATGGACCACGCCGGCGCGGCCCTCGACCTCCTCCTGGCCGCCTCCGCCGGGGAGGCGGACCCGCTGGCCCGGCGTCTCCACGAGCTCAACCAGGAACGCCAGGCCGAGGAAGCCGCCATCCTCCGGGAGGCACTGGGGCTGGCGGCCGGCCAGGCCGACCGCCCCGCCCTGGTGCTCGCCGGGGACGGGTGGAACGAAGGCGTCGTGGGCATCGTGGCCTCCCGGCTCGTGGACCAGCTCGGGAAGCCGGTGATCCTCCTCGCTCGGCGCGGGGGGGAATGCCGGGGCTCCGGCCGGAGCCCGGAGGGCCTCGACCTCTTCGAGGCCCTCTCCCGGTGCGCCGAGGGACTCACGGCCTTCGGCGGCCACACCGCGGCCGCCGGGATCCGGCTCCCCGCGGCGCATCTGCCGGCCTTCACAGAGCGCTTCCAGGCCGTGGTGGCCGCAACCCTCGAGGCCACGGGCGCCGCCGGGCGCCTCGTCCTCGACGGGCCGGCCACCGTGGAGGAGTTGGCGGACCCGGTCTTCGGGCGTTTTTTCGACTTGCTGGCCCCCTTCGGACCGGGGTATCATGAGCCACTCTTCCTCCTGAGGGGGTTCGAGCTCCAGCAGAAACACGTGGTGGGCGAAAGACACCTCAAGCTCCGGATCGGCGCGCCCAACCCGCCCGGCGGCGCCCTCGACCTCCTCGCCTGGGGGCTGGGCGAAAAGCTCTCCCTGCCATGGGACCGCATGGAACTGGCCTGCCACGCCTGCATGAATGAATGGAACGGCCGCCGGCGCCTCGAACTCCGCCTGAAGGACGCCCGGCTTCCGTCCACCACGGACGCCGCGTGACCCCGGGCCCCCCGTCCCGGACGTGACCAGCATGCGGGTCAAGTACCTCGAGCTCCTCGGCTTCAAGTCCTTCCCCACGCGGACCCAGGTGGCCTTTCCCCAAGGGATCAGCGCCATCGTGGGCCCCAACGGGTGCGGCAAGTCCAACATCGTCGACGCCCTCCGTTGGGTGCTCGGGGAGCAGAGCCCCCGCCTCCTCCGGGCCCGCCACATGGAAGACGTCCTCTACAGCGGCGCCAACGGCAACGCGGTCAACTTCGCCGAGATCCGCCTGGTGCTGGATAACATCGACGGCGCCAAGGTGCCCCCCGAGCTGGCGGACCAGCCCGAGATCGAGATCTCCCGCCGCCTCTACCGCACCGGCGAGAGCGACTTCCGCCTGAACGGCCGCCCCTGCCGCCTGAAGGACATCCACTACCTCTTCATGGACACGGGCGCCGGGGCGAGGGCCTATTCCATCATCGACCAGGGCCAGATCGGGGCCTTCGTGGAGATGGGACCGGACGAACGCCGGGGCCTCATCGAGGAGGTGGCCGGCATCTCCCGCTACAAGGCCCGCCGGGTCGAGGCCGAGCGCCGCATGCGCCAGACCCGGCACAACCTCGAGCGCCTCGAGGACCTCCTCGCCGAAGTGGACAAGCAACGGCGCTCCCTGACCCGGCAGGCCCGCCGGACCGAGCGCTACCTCGCCTGGCGGGAGGAACAGGACCGGCTGGACCGGGCCCGCCTGGCCCATGCGTGGACCGCCACGCGGGACCGGCTCGCCGAGCGGGACGACCGGTGGCGGGCGGCGGCGGAACGGGCCGCCGCGGCCCAGGCCGCCGTGGACGCGTGCCGGCTCGAAAACGAACGGCTCGAGGCCGGGCTCCTCGAACTCGAGGAACGCCTGGACCGGGGGCGCCAGCGGCTCCAGGCCGCCGAGCTCCGCCGGGAGGAGCTCAAGGGCGAAGAACGGCGGCTTTCCGGGATGATCGAGCGGGAGGAGGCCGCCGCAGAGGCCCTGGGCGCGGAGATCGAGGAGGCCGGAGCGGCCGTGGAGGCGCTCCACGCGGAGCTGGCGGAGTTAGAAGCGGCCCTCTCCGCCGGGGCGGAAGAGACGCACCGCCTGGGCCGCGAGGCCGAGGCCCGGCAAGCCGCCCTCGAGGCCGCGGAGGCCGCCTGCGCCCGGGCCCGAGAGCACCTCGAGTCGGTCAAGGTGGACCTGGTCGACGCCGCGGCCCGTGCGGCCCGGGCCGACAGCGAGCGCCGCGGCCTCCGGGACCGGCGGGAGCGCCTGGAGCGGCAGATCCAGCGCCAGCGGGAGGAGCTGGGGCAGGTGGAGGCGGCGGCCTCGGCGGGCGAAGACCGCCTCTCCGACCTCGGCCGGGGCCTCGAGGCCGCCCGCCGCTCCCTGGAAGAGGCCCGCACCCGCGCCGCCGCCGTCGCTGCGGAACTCTCCGCCGCCGGCCGGCGGCTCGAAGCGGCCCGGGAGCAGCGCCAGGGCCTCGCCGCGGAACTCGAGATCACCCGCGGCCAGCGCCGGCACCTGGAAGACCTCGAGGCCCGGCGGGAGGGCGTCTCGGAGGGCAACCGCCGGCTCCTCGAGGGCGGCTTCCCCAACCAGGGGATCCTGGCCGACTTCGTGACGGTGGAAAAGGGCTACGAGGCGGCCGTGGAGGCCGCCCTGGGGGCCGCCCTGGAGGCGGTGGTCCCCGGCGGGGAGACACCCCTGGCCGCCGCCCGATCCCTCCTGGCCCAGGAGGGGGGCGGGGCGCGGATCCTCGCCGCCATCCTGGATAAAGAAAAAGTACAATTTAACACTGAGTTAAATAATATTCTTAACACAATACCTGATTTGAGGCCCCTCGGCGGAGTCGTGACGGCCCGTCCGCCCGTGGAGGGGGCGCTGGCGATCCTCCTCGCCCCGTGGCGGCTGGTGCCCGACCCGGAGGCGGGCCTGCGTGCCGCCGCCGCCCTGGCGGCGGCGGGGTGGCCCTTCTTCCATTTCGTGACCCCGGCGGGAGAGACGGTCTCCCCGGCCGGAGAGGTCGCCATCGGGGACCCCGGGGGTGCCGCCGGGATGATCGCCCGCAAGGCCGAGGTAGCCGAGCTTCGCCGGCGCGAAGACGCCCTGGAGGCGAAGCTCCGGGAGATCGAGGAGGAGATCGCGGCCGCGACCGAACGGGCCTCCGGACTGGAGGCCGACCGGGCCCGCATCGAGGCGGAGGCCGCGGCCTTCGCCGAGGCCGTGGCCGGGACGGAGCGGGAGCTGGACGCGGCCGGGGCCCGCCTCGAGGCCGACCGGGAACGGGCGAAGGCCCTCCGGCTGGCCGCGGAGGAGGCCGAGGGCGAACTCCTGGAGGTCCAGGTGGCCATGGAAAGGGCCGAAGAGGCCCTGGAGTCGGCCCGCCGGGTGCAGGAGACCTCGGAGGCGGAAGGACGCCGGATCGAGGAAGAATGCCAGGCCCTCGAGGCCCGGCGTGACGGCGCCCGGGCCGCGGCCGAGGAACTGCGCCTCGCCCTGGCCCGTGCCCAGGAACAGGAGCGGGCCCGGCGGGAGCGGCTCGCCGCCCTCACCGGGCGGATCCAGGAAACCAAGCGCCGGGGAGCCGAGCTGGCCCACCGGCGGGAGGCGGCCGCCGGGCGCCTGGACGGCCTCCGCTCGGCCCTCCGCGACAACCGGCGGGCGATGGAGGCCCAGGTCGAGGCGGTGGCGGCGGCCCACCGGGAGCTCGAGGCCGTCCGGGACGCCTACGACCGGGAGCGCCAGGCCCTGGCCGGCCGCAAGGCCCGGCTCAAGGAGCTCTCCGCCGAACTACGGGAGGCCGAGGAGGCGGCCCACCGGCTGGAGCTGGAGCTGACCGAGCTGCGCCTGGCCCTGGAGAACCTCGAGCGCGAGGCCCGCACCCGGCACCAGGCCCCGCTCCCCGAAAACGCCGATGCCTGGCTCCCGGCGGACTTCGACCCGGATGCCGCCGCCCGCCGCCTCGAGGAGATCGCCGGGCGCATCGAGCGACTCGGCCCGGTGAACCTCGCCGCCCTCGAGGAGAAGCAGGAGCTGGACGCGCGCTGGGAATTCCTCCAGTCCCAGAAGGCGGACCTCGAAAGTTCCATCGCCGACCTCCAGCAGGCCATCCGCCACATCAACCGGACCTGTCGCGATCGGTTCCGGCAGGCCCTGGACGCCGTCAACGAAAAGCTCGCCGAGGTCTTCCCCCTGCTCTTCGAGGGCGGCGAGGCCCGCCTGGAGCTCACGGAGGCCGACGACATCCTGGAGGCCGGGGTGGATCTCCTCATCCGCCTCCCCGGCAAGCGGCTTCAGCACCTGAACCTCCTCTCCGGGGGCGAGAAGGCCCTCTCCGCCCTGGCCCTCGTCTTCGCCCTCTACCTCATAAGGCCGAGCCCCTTCTGCGTCCTCGACGAGGTGGACGCCCCCCTGGACGAGGCCAATACCCTCCGGTTCAACCGGCTGCTCCAGAAGATCGCCGAGCGGTCGCAGGTGGTGGTCATCACCCACAACCAGCGCGTCATGGAGACGGCGGATACCCTCTACGGGGTCACCATGGAGGAAAAGGGCGTCTCGAAGCTGGTGACCGTGGACCTGGTGCAGCGGGAAGGGTGATGATGCAAGGCACGAGGATGTCGAGGAATGCGGCGTAGAAGTACGCCGCAGGCCGCGCATTTTTGCGACGCCATCACCACGGGTGGGGGGAAGGCGCCGGCGGGTGGCGGGGCCGGCCTCAGCCCGCCTCCAGCTCCGCCCGGAGGTCGGCGAGCCAGGGCGGCTCGCCCGTGAAGCTGTGGGCCTCGTCGGGGAACCGCCCCTCCCGGACGTCGGCCACGTACTCGCCAACGGCCGCGCGGACGGTTGGGGCGAGCTCTGCGTACCGCTTGACGAAGGACGGCCGGAAGCGGTCGAAGAGACCCACCACGTCGTTCACCACGAGGACCTGCCCGTCACAGCCGGGCCCGGCGCCGATGCCGATGGTGGGAATGCGGAGGCGCTCCGTGACGAGCCGCGCCAGGGCCGCCGGCACGCACTCGAGCACCAGGGCGAAGGCGCCGGCCGCCTCGAGGTCGGCCGCGTCGGCCACGAGGCGGCGGGCCGATGCCAAGTCGCGGCCGCGCACCCGGAAACCGCCCGTGGCCGCCGCCGTCTGCGGGGTGAGCCCCAGGTGCCCCATGACCGGGATCCCCGCCGCGGTCATGAACCGGACGGTCTCCACCACCGCCCCCCCGCCCTCGACCTTGACGGCCCCGCACCCGGCTTCCTTCAGGAAGCGGCCGGCGTTGCGCACGGCTTCTTCCCGGGAGACCTGGTAAGAGAGGAAGGGCATGTCGCCCACCACCAGGGCGCGCCGTACGCCCCGCCGGACGGCCTTGGCATGGTGGAGCATCTCGTCCATGGTGACGGGCGTGGTGGCGTCGTAGCCGAGGACCACCATCCCCAGGGAATCCCCCACCAGCACCACGTCCACCCCGGCCTCGTCCACGAGGCGGGCCATGCCCCAGTCGTAGGCCGTGAGCATGGTGATGCGCCGGCCCTCGTCCTTCATCTGCTGGAGATCGGGGACGGTGACACGGGCCGGCGCCTCGCCGGCGGGGTCCTGGGGGCGGGAGTGAGGGGTCGCTTCCATGGAATCCGGACCTGTGGGCAGGAAAAGACCGATGGAGACGGCTGTAAGCCGGGTTCTGTCCCCCCGGCCGGGCCGGGGTGGTGATCATTCATCTGGGGATGCCGGTTGCCCGGCACCTCTGGCGATCTACCCGGAAGCCTCGGGCGGGCCACCCTCGAACGCTTCCCTACGTGATCTTGCTCCGGGTGGGGTTTGCCGAGCCCGCGGTGTCGCCACCGCGGCTGGTGAGCTCTTACCTCACCGTTTCACCCTTACCCCGCCGGCGGCGGGGCGGTCTGCTTTCTGTGGCACTTTCCCTGGGGTCGCCCCCGGTCCGAGTTACGGACCACCCTGCCCTGCGGAGCCCGGACTTTCCTCCCGGCGGGAACCCCCGCCGGGCGATCACCCGCCGTCTCCACCGGCGTCTTCACGATAGGCCCTCCGGGCCGACTTGGCAAGGCCCGGGGCGGGCACGTCAGCCCTCGCCCGATTCCGTCTCCGCGTAGATGATCCGCTGGCAGGTCGGGCAGGTGAGAACCCGCTCGTCCCGGAGGAGATCGTTGTAGAGCTGGGGCGGGATGTTCATGTTGCAGCCCGCGCACACGGCCCGGACCACGGCGGCCACCGCCACCCCCGCCCGCTTGTCCTTGAGAAAGTCGTAGCGGCGGAGCAGCTGCGGCGGCACCTTCTCCGCCACGGCCCGGCGCTCCTTGCCGAGCTTGGCGATCTCCTTGTCGAGCTTCGCCGCCGCGGTCTCGAGGGCCTTGGTCTCGGTCTCGAGCTCGGCCCGGATCCCGGCGGCCTCCTGTTCCTTTTCCGCCAGGCCCTCCTTGAGCATCCCGAGCTCGGTCTCGTGGTTCAGGATCTCCTCCTCCCGGGCCTTGTTGGCCTTCTTGAGCTCCTCGATCTCCTTGAGGAGGGCCTGGTACTCCCGGTTGGTCTTCACCTCCATGAGCCGGGCCTGGGACCGGGAGAGCCGCTCGGTCTCGGACTTGAGCTCCAGCCGGACGTCCCGGTTCCGGTGCTCCAGCTCCTCCACCCTGGATTTGAGGGCGGCGATCTCGGCCTCCAGCCCGGCCGCCTTCTCCTCGAGGGCCAGCATCCGCTCCGGTCGCTCCGCCTTCCTCTGTTCCAGCTCGCGGATGTGGAGGTCGATGTCCTGCAACTGTACCAGCGTCTGCAATTCTTCTCTCAATGTCCACTCCTTGCCGTGGTATTCGACCGCCCGGCCCCGGAAGCAATCCCGGGGCCCCGGCGGGTCAACGTGCCGACGTCCAGAGCCGGAACGGATCCGGCTCGTCCTCGAAGGCCTCCACCACCACCTCCCAGCCGAGAGCCCCGGCCCTCCGGCGCAGGAAGTCGCGGACCACCCGGACCACCGGGCGCTCCGTGCGAAAGTGGCCGGCATCCACCAGGGCGACGCCGGCCGCCTCCGCCTCCCGGGCCACGCTGTGCTTGATCTCCCCGGTCACGAAGAGATCGGCGCCGGCGGCCAGGACCTCGGGCCACAGGGAGGAACCGGCCCCCCCGCACAGGGCCGCGATCCGGACCAGGCGCCCCTCCTCCCCCACCACCCGAAGCCACGGGGCGTCCAGGGCCCCCGCGAGTCGTCCCAGGACGTCTCCGAGGGTCTCGGCCTCGGGCAGCCGGCCGATCCGCCCCAGGCCGGACCCCGGCGGCCCGGATGCCGCGGGGACCAGGGGCCGGACCTCGGTGAGCCCGAGGGCACAGGCCAGCTGGTCGCTCACGCCACCGGGGACGGCATCGAGGTTGGTGTGGAGGGCGACGAGGCAGATCCCGGCCCGCAAAAAACCCGCCACCAGGCTGGGGACGGGTCGGGAGAGGTCTACGGAGGCCAGGGGCTCGAACAGGAGGGGGTGGTGGGTGACGACGAGGTCCGCCCCCCGGCGGTCCGCCGCCTCCAGGGCCCCGGCCGCGGGGTCGAGGGCCACGAGGACCTTGCCGACCTCCCGGCCCGGATCCCCCACCTGGAGCCCGACGTTGTCCCAGGACTCCGCCAGCCCGGCCGGCGCCCAGGACTCGAGTTCCGCCAGGACGGCGGCCGCGGTGGGTCTCACGGCCGGCCTTCCCGGCCGAGGGGCAGCCGGGCGCCCCCCCCGCCTGCAAGCGGCCGCCCGGGGATCGGGCAGGGGACAAAAAAGGTGCAACCGTCCGTACGTTGCACCCGTTTCCGCCCAGCGTGCGCGGCCATGTCGAAAAGCCGTTCTTTCATCCGGCGCCCATGGTGGCGATTTTTGGGCCCACCAGGACTCGAACCTGGGACCTTCCGGTTATGAGCCGGTGGCTCTCACCAGCTGAGCTATGGGCCCTGCAAAATCCAGTTACTATAGTGAAAACGCGGGGCTTGTCAAGGAAGACGGCGCCACCGCCGGCCGCCGGGGCACGGCCGGGGCCTCAGCGAGCGGCCACCAGGGGGAGCACGAAGTCGAGCCCCGCGGGATCGTCCCCCGCGCCGAGCCGGGCGCCCACGGCCCGGGCCTCGTCGAGGGCCGCCGGATGGCGGCGGATCTCGCCCCGCTTCTCGATGCCGCGGTAGAGAAGGGCCCCGGTGGGGTCGGCGTCCACCGCGTCGAAGAAGTAACGCACCACCAACCGGGCGCCCTCGAAGAGCCGCGCCCCGCGGGTGGCCCCCACGGAGAGGAAGAAGCCCCGCCGGCGCTTGCCCCCGAGGGGACCCCGGCCGAGGACGTGCTTCCCCACCCAGCAGGCCTGGGAGCGTTCCACCACGGCCTGGGTGAAGGCGGTGATGTTGTAGAAGAACATGGGGGAGGCCAGGACCACGGCGTCGGCGGCGGCCAGGGCGTCGTAGAGGGGCGTCATGTCGTCGTCGAGGACGCAGACGCCGGTGGCGTCGCACCCGCCGCACTCGATGCACGGGCTGATCTTCTTGTCCGCGAGGCGGACCCGCTCCACGGCGGCCCCCGCACCCGCGGCCCCCTCGAGGAGGGCGTCGAGCAGGATCTCGGTGTTGCCCCCCCGCCTCGGCGAACCGGCCAGTCCCAGCACGTGCGTCATGGCACAACCTCCTTTCTCCCATGTTACCTGGACCGCGAGGGGACTCCAAGCCGGACGGGATTGACGCCCACCCAGTTTTTCGCTAGGGTCCTCGTCCGTGCAGCCGGCGGGAACGCCCCCGCGGGCGCCCGGCCCATACGGACCACAGGAGGCAGCCACATGGCCCAGACACCCGGAAAGATCACCATCCAGGCGGACGGCACCCTGTCCGTCCCCGACTGCCCCGTCATCCCCTTCATCGAGGGCGACGGCATCGGCCCCGACATCTGGCGTGCCACGCGGAAGGTCCTGGACGCCGCCGTGGCGGCCGCCTACGGGGACCGCCGCCGGATCGAGTGGAAGGAGATCCTCGCCGGCGAGAAGGCCGCGGCGGCCACGGGCCAGTGGCTGCCCCCCGAGACCCTGGAGGCCGTCCGGGAATACGTGGTGGCCATCAAGGGCCCCCTCACCACCCCGGTGGGCGGCGGGATCCGGAGCCTGAACGTGACCCTCCGCCAGGAGCTGGACCTCTACGCCTGCGTCCGCCCGGTCCGCTACTTCAACGGGGTCCCGAGCCCGGTGAAACACCCCGAGCGGGTGGACATGGTGATCTTCCGGGAGAACACCGAGGACGTCTACGCCGGCATCGAGTGGGAGGAAGGCACCCCGGAGGCCCGCAAGGTCATCGACTTCCTCTCCCGGGAGATGGGGGCCGGTCTCCGGCCGGACTCCGGCATCGGCATCAAGCCCATCAGCCGGACCGGCACCCGGCGCCTCGTCCGGAAGGCCATCCGCTACGCCCTGGACAACGGCCGCCGGAGCGTCACCCTGGTCCACAAGGGCAACATCATGAAGTACACCGAGGGGGCCTTCCGGACCTGGGGCTACGAGCTGGCCCGCGACGAGTTCCCGGACGAGACCCTCACCGAGACCGAGCTCTGGGACGCCCACGGCGGGCGGGCGCCGGCCGGCAAGGTGGTGGTCAAGGACCGGATCGCCGACGCCATGTTCCAGCAGGTGCTGCTCCGCCCCGACGAGTACGACGTCCTGGCGCTCCCCAACCTGAACGGCGACTACATGTCCGACGCCCTGGCCGCCCAGGTCGGGGGGCTCGGCATGGCCCCGGGGGCCAACATCGGCGACGGGTTCGCCGTCTTCGAGGCCACCCACGGAACGGCGCCGAAGTACGCCGGGCAGGACAAGGTGAACCCGGGCTCCCTCATCCTCTCCGGGGCCCTGATGCTGGAATACCTCGGCTGGACCGAGGCCCGGGACCGGATCCACGCGGGCCTCGAGCGGGCCATCGCCGGCAAGCGGGTCACCTACGACCTGGCCCGCCAGATCGAGGGGGCGGTCGAGGTCCGGTGCTCGGAATTCGCCGACGCCATCGTGGCCGCGCTCTGATCCGCCGGGGCGCGGCCCTCCTCCGCGACCTGGTCTTCCCGCCCCGGTGCGCGGCCTGCGACCGGCCGCTCGCCCCGGGCGGCGCGGACCGCCTCTGCGGGGCCTGCCGCTCGGAGGTCCGCGCCGTCACCCCGCCCTGCTGCACCGCCTGCGGGGAACCCTTCCACGGCCCGCCGGGCACCGGCCACCTCTGCGGCCGGTGCCTCCGACAGCCCCCGCCCTTCGCCGCAGCCCGGGCCTCCTTCCGGTACGAGGGCCCGGTCCGGGTGCTCCTCCAGCGCTTCAAGTACCGGGACGACGGCCACGCCTTCCGCGCCCTCTGCGAGCTGGCCCGGGCCGCCCCGGCGCCGGATCTCCCCCCGCCGGACCTCCTCGTTCCCGTGCCGCTCCACCCGGCACGGCTCCGGGAACGGGGCTTCAACCAGGCCCTGCGCCTTTCCCGGCGGCTCTTCCCCGGCGTCCCTGCCGCGCCGGGCCTCCTCCGCCGGGTGCGCCCCACCCCGCCCCAGGCCCGCCTCCCCCTCGACGAGCGGCGCCGGAACGTCCGCGGGGCCTTCGCCGCCGCCGGCCCGCCCCCGGGCGACGGGCGGATCCTCCTCGTGGACGACGTCATGACCACCGGGGCCACCCTCGCCGAGTGCGCCCGGGTGCTCCGCCGGGCCGGGGCGGGGGAGGTCTACGCCTATGCCGCCGCCCGGGCGGTCCGCGGCTGACGCCCCGCCCCCCGGCAGGAGATCAAGGTGGAGCGGGCCGGCCCCGTTCACCCGCCCCTGGCGCTCCAGAGGGAGAGGAGGCCGAGGCCGACCAGGGCCAGGTGGAGGAGATCCCGGTACCCCTCGGTGGTGACACGGCGATAGAGGAACGCCCCGAGGGCGAGCCCCGCCAGGAGCGCGGGGAGCGTCGAGAGGTAGAAGGCGGTGACCCGGGCGTCGATCAGCCCGGCCCAGGCATGGCCGGCGACCACCCCGGCGGAGAGGACGAGGAAGAAGGCCTGGAGCGTGGCCTTCACGGTGTCCTTCGGCCAGGGCTGGCGGCCCGCCCAGAGGATCACCGGCGGGCCCGAGGTGTTGAACGCCCCCCCGAGGCACCCGGCGGCAAAGCCCAGGAGCGCGGCCGGCCAGGGCCGGTCCCCCGCGCCCGGCGTCGGGCGGCGGCGCAGCCGCCAGGCCCCGTAGGCCACGAGCACCACCCCGAGAACGGCCTTCAGCCACGCCACGGGCCATTCCCGCAGGATCCCCACCCCCACCGGCACGCCGGCCAGGGCCCCGGCGAGGACGGGCGGCAGGTGCCGCCAGGCCACCCGGCCCCGGAGCTGCCAGAGGAGGACGAGGTTCAGGGTGAGCCCCATGAGGGCCACCGCCGGGCTCACGGTCCGGAGATCCAGGTAGAGGGCCAGGAGCGGCATGGCGAAGAGGGCCGAGCCGAACCCCGCCAGCCCGTGCACGAAGGCGGCGCCCCCCACCACGAGCCAGGCCGCCCAGGGCGCCACGGCTCAGCCCCCGGGCGGGCGGTCCGCCATCCAGCGGACGAACCGCCGCCCCTTCTCCGCGGCGTCCCGGACCTGGTCCTCCGAGTGGCCGTAGTGGGCGTAGCGCCGCGCCAGGAACCCCACCCGTTTCACGTTCCAGCCCGCGATGGTGAGGAGCACCCCGAGCGTCCGCCAGGGCTCGGCCACCGGGTGGGTGTAGACCCAGGGCGCCAACGGCCGCCCGCCGCACCGGCGGATCCGCCCGTAGAGCCCCCACCAGTGCGCCCGCCAGTAGCCCCGGCACGAGATGACGGGCAGGACGGTCCGCCCGCCGAGCACCGCCGCGCCGTCCCGGTCGAGGAAGGCCAGCACCGGGCCGCTGGGATTGAAGGACCACGTGGGGCCGGCGAGCACCACGAGGTCGAAGCGCCCGGACCGCGCCTCCGGGGCCAGAGGGCGGATGGGCGTCCGGGCCCGGAAGAAGGTCCGGAGCATCATCCAGAACGTCCGCCGGAGCGAAGGCAGGGGAAACGGGATGGGGCGCTCGGGCCGGAGCCGCGCCTCCACCACATCGGCCCCCGCCGCCCGCATGCCGTCGGCCATGGCCCGGATGAGCCGCCGGGTCTGGCCGCTCAGGGAAAAGAAGAGGAGGAGGATCCTCGGGGCTGTCGCGGGGCGGTCCGCCACGGCGGCAGAAGTAGTCCCCCGCCGGCGGGAACTCAGAGCCCGAGCTCCCGCTGGAGGGTCTCGACGCCCAGCTTCTCGACGATCTTGTCCACCCGCCCCTTCTTCTCCGTCTCCCGGGCGAAGAGATCCGCGAGCCGGAGCAGGACGGCGGCCGCGGCCTCGGCGTCGGGCACCCGCCCGATGTCCACCCCGGGTCGCGGCCGGTAACCGCCGTGGCCGCCCAGCATCACCTTGAACCCGCTGCGCAGGCCCACGAACCCGAGGTCCATGACGTTGGCCCACGAGCAGCAGGCGGGACAGCCGGCGATGCCCACCTTCATCTTGGGCGGGATGGGATGCCGGGCCGCCCGCTCGTAGAGAAGCCGCGCCGCCGGGAGGGTCTCCTGGAGGGCGAGGGGGCAGTAGGGCTTCCCGACGCAGACCCGGGCCTGGGAGATGTCCCGGGCCTTGCGGACCACGGCGCCGGCGGCCTCGAGGGCCTCCATGGCGGCGGGCCCGGACCGGTCGTCGAGCCCCAGGACCATGAGCTTCTGGGCGGTGGTGAGGTGCAGCAGGGCCCCGTGCCGGCGGGCCACGGCGGCCGCGGCCTCGAGCACCTCCGGGGACACGAGGCCGCCGGCGAACTCGAGGCTGAGCGCCAGGGAACCGTCCTTCTGGACCACCAGGCCGGGGGCGGGAGACGTCCGTTCCGAGGTCATGCGCGAGAATCCCTCCTCGACAAGAATCAAAAGATGCTTCGCAAGAGGCCGCTCCGCGTGGATGGCTCAGCAAAAAGCGCCGAATGCACGCGCGGGGATGCCCAGGGACGGGGCGTACCCGGGTACGCCGCCGGGACGAACATCCGAAGCCACGCCGCCAAGCGTCCCGCTCGGCGCATTCGGGCGGCGCCGCCGAGGAACGTCGGCACCGGCATGGCGCCGTCCGCGACGGCATACGGCCCTAATGTACAAGGATGGAAACGGGATGCAAGGGGAGCCGGGTCACCCGTCCAGGGGCCTGACTTCGCCGCCCGCAGAGAGGGCCACGCGGGCGGCGTCGTCCAGGAAGAACTCGCAGGGCCCGGAGCGGTGCACCTTGTTCACGTCCCAGGCGTTGTAGATGCCCACCTGGATGTTGGGGAAGACCTCCCTCCGGATCACCACGCGGGCCTTCCGGCACCGGGAGAAGTGCTGGTTCAGGGTATCCATCCGGGCCTCTGCCTCCCGGATGGCCTGCTGGACCATGGCCTCGATCCGCTCGGCCTTCTCGAGGGCCCCGGCGCCGCCGTTCCGCTCCCGGAGTTCCCGGATCTTGCGCTTGACCTTCATGAGGCGGAGCTTCCAACCGTCGAGCTCGTCCTTCAGGTGCTCCTTGGTCTCCTCGGCCTTGGGATCGTAGCCCACGTGGACCAGGGTGGGCACGGCGGCCGCCGACCCGATGACCTGGGCCTCCACGCCGCGCAGGGCCAGGGAACTCCCGCCCACGATGGCGCCCTTGCCCTCGACGACCACGAGGCGCCCCCGACAGAAACAGTCCACCTGGAGGAGGTGATCCCTCACGTAGAGGTCCTGCCCGGCGTCCAGCCGGGCGTTCTCGGCGAACCCCACCCGGATGTCACCCCCGGCCCGCACCTCGGCCTTCTCCCCGATGACCCCGCCGTCCACATGGACGTCTCCCACGGCCTCCACCGTGCCGTCGTTCACGAGGCCCTTCACGTGCACGTCGCCCCGGCACTGGACGCGGAAACCGGGCAGGACGTCGCCGCCGATCTCCAGGCGCCGCCCCACGAACATGAGGTTCCCCGTGGCGTAGTCCACGTCGCCGGGTACCGTGAAGACGTCCGCCACCGACAGCACGGACCCGTTCCAGGCCAGGTGCCCGTCGCGCGCGGCCCGGACCCGGACCCCCTCCTCGTCCTCCTCGGCCGCGACCCCGTCCCCCAGCCGGACCTTGGCGGGCCGGCCGGCGCGGGCGGGGATGGGCTCCCCGAAGACGTTCTTCCCCGCGTAGCCGGGGCTCGGCTTCCTGAGGACCGCCACCGGCTGATCCTGGAGGACGTTGCGGATCAGGTCGGAAGGCTCCCGCCAGTCGGTCCGCTCCGCCGGGCCGTTCGCCGCGGTGCCGGGGGGCGCGGGATCCTCGGCCAGGATCTCGAGCCTGCCGTCCGCCCCGTCGAGAGGTGGCACACCCTCGGCGAGGATCCAGCCGTCGCCCCGCCGCCGGGGCGTGGAGAAGAGCTCGGCGTCGAGCCCCAGGCCGGAAAGCGTGGTGAAGATATCGCCGATGTCCGGCAGGTCGGCATGCTCCCATCCCTGCTCCGGGACGAGGTGGAGCGCCATGCCCCGGTCCCGGACCACCAGGCGGAACCTCCCGTCAAAGGCGGAAATCCCCTCCGTCTCCAGCTGGACCCGAAGGGCCCTGGGATCGTCGGCGTGGTCCCTCATCGCGGGTATCCCGTCAATCCGTCTCCATCTCGTCGTCGAGCTCCTGCAGCATCCGGTCGCAGAGGATGCGGTCCACCGTCTCCTTGAGCTCGGCCACCGCCACGGGCTTGGTGAGAAACTTCTCCACCCCCAGGGCGTGGACCAGGTCGCGGTCGCCGGGGTCGTCGCGCCCGGTGAGCACCAGGATGGGGGTCCGCCGGTACCGCGGGATCTCCCGGAGGGCCCGGCAGACCTCGTAGCCGTTCATCCGGGGCATGACGAGGTCCACCACGAAGAGATCGTACACCCGCTCCCCGGCCAGGCGAAGCCCCTCCCGTCCGTCCCGGGCGGTGTCCACCCGCCGCCCGGGGCCGGAGAGGGCCTGCCGGAGCATGAAGGTCACGTCTTCCGCGTCGTCCATCACCAAGATGCCGAGTTCCTGTGCCATGGCCCCCCCTCGCCTCGATGGGCGGTGTCGGTCGGACCCGGACCCGGGCCCTCTCCCTACGTTTCGGCACGCCGGCCGGCCTCCATGAGCCCCCCGCCGCGGGCCTAAAGGCCGCGACGATCTTCGCCGATAGGAAAAAGGAAACTCCGGGTCTCCAGCTTCGGCCCCGCCCGGCGTCACCGCCACCGTCACCGCGAAAGGGGGATCGGGAGATGCACCTCTTCGGCAAGATCAACACCCACAGCATGGCCTTCCGGCTGCTCGTCCCCATCTTCGTCTTCTTCGTGGGCGGCACCCTGGCCTGCCTCGCCCTCCACTTCTACATCGTCGGGAAGGGCAACTGGGCCAGTGTCCACATCCAGGCCAGCGCCCTGCTCGACAGCGTGAAGGCGGCCCTGCAGTATCCCATGGCCCAAGGAGACGAGGACGGCATCGACGCCGCCCTTCGCAGCCTGGCCGATGTGGCCGACGTCTGGATGGTGAACGAGGCCGGCGTGGTCACCTATGCCACCCACCCGGCGGACAAGGGGCGGAACGTCTGGCGGATGCCGGACTTCGCTGAATGGCGGGAAGGGGCGGAGACCCTGCGCTCCACGGGCGGGGACATGGCGGTCCGGCTGGTGGACCTGGGCGATGGCAAGGGGATGATCCTCGGCCTCCACCGGCTCGACAACGGCTCCGCCTGCCACCAGTGCCACGAAAAGTCCAAGCCCATCCTCGGCGCCCTGGTGATCCGGAGCGACCTCTCGGCGGTCCTCGGCGTCCAGCACCGGGGGGCCGTCCTCATGCTGGCCCTGGTGCTCGGGGCCTTAGCCCTCGCCCTGCCCCTCCTCTGGCTCGTGATCCGGCACGAGGCCCTCGTCCCCCTCCACCGCCTCGTGGACAACATGCGGGGGCTGTCCACCGGCGAAGCCGATCTCACCCGGGACCTCGACGTCCCCGCGGTGAACTGCTCCGAGAAGCTGGGCTGCGGCCAACGGGAGTGCCCCGTCTACGGCCGGGAGGGCCACTGCTGGTACGAGGCGGGCAGCTTCGCCCCCGAGATCCACTGCCCACGCATCAAGTCCGGCAAGCTCGCCAGTTGCGAGCACTGCGAGATCTTCCGCCGCGCCGTGGGGAACGAGCTCACCGCCACCGCCGCCTTCGTCAACGCCTTCATGCACCGCATCGCCCACATCATCCGCCAGATCCGGGGCGAGGGAGACCAGGTGAAGGCCGAGGCCGGGGCGCTCCTTTCGACCTCGGAGCAGATGGCCTCCATGGCCACCGAGGCCCAGGCCCAGGCCGCGGAGGTCCACCGCGTGGCCGAGAGCACCAGCGAGCACGTCACCGGGGTGGCCGCCGCCATGGAGGAGATGACCGCCACCGTGGCCGAGATCGCCAAGCACACCGGGGAGGCCCGGGACGTGGCCCAGGAGGCGAACGCCCAGGCCACCGGCGCCCAGAAAGTCATCGCGAGTCTCGCCGAGTCTTCCACCAAGATCGGCGAGGTGAGCCAGCTCATCGGCTCCATCGCCGAGCAGACCAACCTCCTCGCCCTGAACGCCACCATCGAGGCCGCCCGGGCCGGCGAGGCCGGCAAGGGCTTCGCCGTGGTGGCCGACGAGGTGAAGGAACTCGCCAAGCAGACCAGCAACTCGGTGACGGAGATCGACGAGATCGTCCAGGGCCTCCAGCAGGAGGCCCGGGAGGCCACCGAGGCCGTCTCCCGCATCGTCTCGGTGATGGAGCGGGTGCTGGAGCTCAGCAACAGCATCGCCGCGGCCGTGGAGGAGCAGACCGCCACCACCAGCGAGGTGAGTTCCAGCGCCCAGCAGGTGAGCGAAGAGGTCCAGGAGATGGCCCAGGTGAGCGAGGGCATCACCGAGGCCAGCACCCGGAACGCCGAGGGCGCCGAGGCGGTCCGCGCCGCCGCCTCCAAGCTGGAGACGCTCTCCGCACAGCTCCAGGATCTCCTCGCCGTCTTCAAGACCGACTGACCCGGCGCGCCGCACGGCCGCGCCCCCGCCCCCGGGCCGCCCTCCGGCGCCCGGGGGCGTTCTCTTCACCGCCCGGGACCCGGTATGGTAAAGTGACACGCGGAACCGCGCCCCGATCGCCGCGCCGGCCGGTGCCCGTGGAGCAGAAGAGATGGCCCGCTCTCACCCCCGATCCTCCCCCCGCCCCGCCGCGCGCCTCGTCCCGCACCGGCCGCCGGTGAGCGACGTGGAGATGCTCATCCGGGAGGCCGAACTCGCCTGTCCGCCGGGCCTCCCCATCGCCGCCGCCCGGGAGGAACTCGTGGCCGCCGTCCGCCGCCACCCGGTGGTCGTCGTCACCGGCGAGACCGGCTCCGGCAAGACCACCCAGCTGCCCAAGATCTGCCTCGCCGCCGGGCGGGGCAGAAGCGGCTCCATCGCCTGCACTCAGCCCCGGCGCGTGGCGGCCGTGACGGTGGCGGAACGGGTCGCCGAGGAGCTGGGGCCGCCGGGCGGGCGGCTCGTGGGTTACCGCATCCGGTTCCGCGACCGGACGGGCCCGGAAACCCGCATCCGGTTCGTCACCGACGGCCTCCTCCTGGCCGAGGCCCAGCGCGATCTCCTGCTCCGCCGCTACGACACCGTCATCGTGGACGAGGTGCACGAGCGGACCCTGAACATCGATCTCCTCCTCGGCCTCCTGAAGACGATCCTCCCCCGCCGGCCGGACCTCCGCGTCCTGGTGACCTCGGCCACCCTGGACCTCGACGCCATCCGGGCCGCCTTCCCCGAGGCGCCCCACGTGGCGGTCACCGGCCGGGGCCACCCGGTGGAGGTCCGCTACCGTCCCCCGGACGAGGCCGCGGACGGCGAGGCCCCGGGGCTCGTGGAACAGGTCTGCGCGGCGGTGCGGGAGGTCCGGCGGGAGGACCGCCGCGGCGACATCCTGGTCTTCCTCCCCACCGAGCGGGACATCCTGGAGGCCGTGGCCGCCCTCCGCGACGAAACCGGGGAGGAGGCCCTCGTCCTCCCCATGTTCGGCCGCCTCTCCGGGGCCGACCAGCGCCGGATCTTCCGCCCCGCCCCGGTACAGAAGATCGTCTGCGCCACCAACGTGGCCGAGACCTCCATCACCGTCCCGGGCATCCGGACCGTCATCGACTCGGGCCTCGCCCGCATCCCCCGCTACAACGTCCGATCCGGCACCACCACCCTCCCGGTGGCGCCCGTCTCCCGGGCCAGCGCCGACCAGCGGGCGGGCCGCGCGGGGCGCGTCCAGGCCGGCCGCTGCGTGCGCCTCTACCCGGAGGCCGACTACGAGGCCCGGCCCGCCCACACCCCGCCGGAGATCCTCCGTTCCAACCTGGCGGAGGTGATCCTGCGCCTGGCCGCCCTGGGCTTCCGCGACCCGTCGGCCTTCCCCTTCGTGACGCCGCCCTCGCCCCGGGCCCTCCGGGAGGGGGTCCGGACCCTCCGGGAGCTCGGCGCCTTGACCGCGGACGGGCGCCTCACCCGCACGGGACGGCTCATGGCGCGGCTCCCCCTGGACCCGCGCCTGGCCCGGATGATCCTCCAGGCCCGGCAAGAGGGAGCGCTCCGCGAGATCCTCGTCATCGCGGCGGCCCTCAGCGTGCAGGACCCCCGGGAGCGGCCCGCCGAAAAGGCGGTCCAGGCGGACCAGGCCCACGCCGCCTTCCGGGATCCGGCCTCCGACTTCGTCTTCTGGCTGCGGCTCTGGGATGCCTGGCAGCGCGAGAAGGCGGCCGGGAGCGGCGGGCGCCTCCGGCGGTTCTGCCGCGACCGCTTCCTCTCCTGGAACCGGATGCGGGAGTGGGACGACATCCACGACCAGCTCCGGTCCATCCTCGCCGAGGCCGGCGGGTTCCGCCCCAACCGGGAGCCGGCGGATCCCGCCGCGGTGCACCGGTCGATCCTCGCGGGTTTCCTCGGCCACGTGGCCGTGCACAAGGAAAAGGGACGCTATCTCGGCGCCCGCGGCCGGGAACTCCTTCTCTTCCCCGGTTCCGCCCTCTACAAGCGGCGGCCCCGGTGGATCGTGGCGGCGGAGATCGTGAAGACCTCCCAGGTCTTCGCCCGCACCGCGGCCGCCGTGGAGCCCGAGTGGATCGAGGCGGTGGCCGGGGACCAGGTGACCCGCTCCTACGCCGAGCCCCGGTGGGACAAGCGGCGGGGGGAGGTGACGGCCCTCGAGCGGGTCTCCCTCTACGGGCTCCCCCTGGTCCAGGGCCGCCGGGTGCGCCTCTCCCCGGTGAACCCGGACGAGGCCCGGGAAATCTTCATCCGGGAGGGCCTCGTCCCCGGCGAGGTCTCCCGTCCCCCCGCCTTCCTTCGCCACAACGCGGCGCTCGTGGAGGAGATCCGGGATCTGGAGCAGCGGACGCGCCGGACGGACCTCCTGGTGGACGAGGAGGTCCTGGCCGGCTTCTACCGAGAGGCCCTCGACGCCCTGGAGGCGACGCCGGCGGTGCGGCGGGCCCTCGGGCCCGCCGGGCGGATCTGCGACGCCGCCACCCTGAGGGGGGCGATCAAGGCCGCGGGATCCGACCGGTTCCTGCGGCTCACGGCCGACCAGGTCCGGCGGGCCCTCCCCTCCCCGTTCGAGTTGGCACGTTACCCGGGGCACATCGAGGTGGCCGGCCGGCGCGTCCCCCTCCGCTACCGCTTCGCTCCCGGCGACCCGGAGGACGGGGTCACCGCCGAGATCCCGCCGGAGCTCGTCCCGGTCCTCCGGCCGGCCCACTTCGACCGCCTGGTGCCGGGCCTCCTCCCGGACAAGGTGGAGGAGGTCCTCCGCGCCCTTCCGAAGGCCCTCCGCCGGCCCCTGGTCCCCCTCCCCGCCGCGGCCGAGGCCCTGGCCGGCGACATCTCCGCCGACCGGGAAGGGGACTTCGCCGGCGCCCTGGCCCGGGCCGTCCGCCGCCGGTTCGGCCTGGTGCTGGACCCGTCGGCGCTCGCCGCCGCCGAGGCGGGCCTCGCGCCCCACCTCCGGATGCGCCTCGAGGTCCGCGACCCCCGGGGGCGGGTCCTCGCCGCGGCCCGGGATCCCGCCGGGCTCCGGGCCCGGCTCTCCAGCGCCCTCGCCCGAACCGCGGAGTCGCACCCGGCCTGGCCCGCCGCCAGGGCGCGGTGGGAACGCGGCCGCGTCAGCCTGGACGACCTCCCGGAGGTCCCGCCCGCCGTCCCGGTGGACCCGGACGACCCCGGCGCCCCGGCGGCCTACCCGGGCCTGTCCGCCGAGGACGGCGGTGTGGCCCTCCGGCTCTTCCCATCCCCGGACGCCGCCGAGGCCGCCACCCGGGCGGCCCTCCCGCGGCTCTTCGAGGCCAGGTTCGCCCGGGACTTCAAGGATCTGGCCCGGCTCGCACGCCCCGGGAAGGACCGCCTCGAGGCCGTGGCCCCCTTCGGCGGCCCGGAGATCGTGGCCGAGCGGACCCTGGCCCTCCTGAAGGCAGAGCTCCTGCCCCTCCCCGGGGGGCCGGGGCTCCCGGCCCCGGAAGAACTCCGAAGGGCGGCCGCCGCGCTGGAGGGCCGGCTCTTCGCCCGGGCCCGCCCCATCCTGGAGGCGGTGGAACGGGTCTTCTCGGAACGCCTCGCCGTCCACCGGGAACTCCGGCGCCTCTCCGGCGCCGCGGCCGGCCGGCCGGGAGGCGAGCCGGCGTGGATGGGCCGGGTCCGGGCCGAGCTCCATCGGATCGTCCCGCCAGAGTTCCCCTCGGGGGTGCCGGCGGACCGCCTGCCGCACCTCCCCCGCTACCTCCGGGCCCTGGCCGTCCGGGCACGCCGCGCCCATGCCGACCCGGCCAAGGACGCGGCCAAGGAGGCGCGGCTCGCCCCCTTCGAGGCCCGGCGGCGCGCGGCCGGCCCCGCCGCCGAGGCGCGCCTGGCGGCCTACGACTTCCTCCTCGAGGAATACCGGGTCTCCCTCTTCGCCCCGGAGCTCAAGACTGCCGTCCCCGTCTCGCCGAAGCGCCTCGAGGCCGCATGGGCCGAGACGGGGCTCGACGCGGCCGCCTCCGCCGGGGGCCGGGGAGGCCGGCCGTGAAGACCGAGGACCGGCTCCGCCGCCTGGCCGCCCCCGTCCGCTGGGTGCTCCTCGACGTGGACGGGGTGGTCACGGACGGCGGCCTCGCCTACGACCCGGAGGGCCGGGAATACAAGCGGTTCTCCGCGCGGGACGGCCTCGGCCTCCGGCTGCTCGCCCGGGGGGGGATCCGGGCCGCCTTCCTCACGGGCCGCGCCACCCCCTCGGGGGTCCTCGCCCGGGCCCTGGAGCTCGAGGCCCCGGAGATCCACGCCGACGCCAAGGCCAAGCTCCCCGCCTACGAGGCCTTCAAGGCCCGCCACGGGCTCTCCGATCCGGAAGTCCTCTACATGGGGGACGACTACGTGGACCTCCCCGTCCTCCGCCGGGCGGGGTTCCCGGTCACCGTGCCCGGCGCCCCGGCCGCCGTCCGGCGGGCCTGCGCCCTGGTCACCCGGGCGCCCGGCGGGCACGGCGCCGTCCGGGAGGCGGCGGAGCGCCTCCTCGATCTCAAGGGGTTGCTGGACAAAGCGCTCGAACGCTATTATGATTAATATAATGTATTCGTACGTGTTGGCGTCTCAGGGGATTCTTGCAAAACCCGCCGCGCAGACGGCATGAAAGGCCTGTTCGTACCGGTCCGCACAGGGACCCGCCCGGTGCCGGGCCGGAGGGGTCAGCCCCGGTGCCGGTGGACCAGTTCCTCCAGGAAACGGACGGCCGGGGCGAGGCCCTCGGCCCATGTGGGGTGCGCCAGGGCCCTGGCCCGGGCCGCGCAACCCATGCGGGCGAGCCGGGAACGGTCGCCGGCGAGGGCCGCGAGGTGAGCGGCCAGCCCCGGCGCGTCCCCCGGGGCCACGAGGAACCCGCTGACCCCGTGGGCGACGAGATCCCCGGCGCCGCCCTCGGCCGTGGCGAGGGGGGGAAGCCCGAAGGTCATCCCCTCCAGGTAGGCGATGCCGAAGGACTCGTAGCGGGAGGGAACGGCCAGGACGTGGTCCCGCCGGAGGAGCGCCGCCAGGGCGGCACCGGTGCGCCGCCCGTGGAGACGAACCCGGCCCGCCAGGCCCCGCCGGCGGATCTCACTGGAAAGGCGCCGGGCATAGGCGGGGGCGGCCTCCGGGCTGCCGATCACGTCGAGGGTCCAGCTCTCCGGCGCGAGGCGCCCGAGGGCCCGGATCAGGACGTGCAGCCCCTTGTGGGGGGTGAGGTTGGCGAGGAAGAGCACGCGGAGCGGCCCCGGGCGGCCGGCCCGGGCGGCGATCTCCCGGGGATCCGGGATGTCCGGGCCGAGGTGGTCCCGGCCGGGAGGCGCCGTGACGTGCGGGGGCGGCGGCCGAAGCAGCGCCGCCAGGTCCGCGGCCGCGGCACGGGTGCTGCAGACGACGCCGTCCACCCGGCGAAGGTAGGCCGCCTCGAGGCGCCGGGCCAGGGGAGCCGCCGGGCCCCGGCGTTCCCGGGCCCCGAGGTTGTGGAACACCGCCGCCACCGGGCCCCGGAACGCCCGCCGCAGGCGCCGGTGGGCCCGCAGGAAGGCGACGTGGCACAACTCGTCCTGGAGGACGGCGTCCGGGGACAGCCCCCGGACCGCCTCCACCCACCGGGCCGAAAGGCCGCCGGCGCCCCGGACCGACACCGGGACGACCCGGTGACCGGCGGCCTCGAGGGCATCGGCCAGGCGGCGGTCGTAGAGGGCGCCGCCCGAGACCGCCCCCGGAGGATCGCAGGTCAGCAGGACGAACCGCATGGACTCACCCCGGCCCCGCGGCCGGGCACATCAGGATGCGAGGAGGTCATCGACTGGCGCCATGGGCAGGGACTCTGAACGACGGGTGGTCGTCACGGGCCTCGGGGCGGTGACCCCGCTCGGCATCGGCGTCGAGGAGAACTGGGACAACCTGGTGCACGGCCGCTCCGGCATCGGCCCCATCACCAAGTTCGACGCCAGCGAGCTCCCCTGCAGGATTGCGGGCGAAGTCAAAAACTTCGACCCCGCCGAGTGGATACCCGGGAAGAACGTCTCCAAGATGGACCCGTTCTCCCATTATGCCATGGCCTCCGCCGCCATGGCCATCGCCGACAGCGGCCTCGACCTGGACCGGGAGGACCCATACCGGGTCGGGGTGATCATCGGTTCGGGAATCGGTGGACTCTTGTCCCTCTTCGAAAACTACGACCTATACAAGGAACGCGGACACAAATGCATTTCTCCTTTCTTGATCCCGCGCGTCAGCATTAACATGGCCGCCGCCAACGTGGCCATCATCTATGGACTCAAAGGCCTCACCCTCGGAGTTGCTAACGGTTGTTCGACAGGGGCGAATGCCATTGCCAACGCCTACGATGCAATCAAGAGTGGCGCATTGGATGTGGCCATTGCCGGGGCCAGCGAAAGCACCATCTGCGCCATGGGCATCGGGTGCTTCATCTCCATGAAGGCCGTTTCACTTCGAAACGATAATCCCCAAAAGGCCTGTCGCCCTTTCGACAAAAACCGAAGCGGTATCGTCATGTCTGAGGGAGCCGCCATCTTGGCTCTGGAAGACTTGGAACACGCCAAGAACCGCAATGCCCCCATCTACGCAGAACTACTCGGCTACGGGACCTCTTGCGACGCCTACCATATTACGGCTCCGCCGGCCGACGGGAGAGGGGCAGCACAATGCATGCAAAACGCCCTTCGGAATGCTGGGATCCAGGTTGAAGAGGTCGACTACATCAACGCACACGCTACGGGGACCAAACGAGGTGATGTCGCAGAAACCCTCGCCATCAAAAGAGTCTTCGGAGATCATGCATACAAGCTCAAAATCAGTGCATCGAAGTCCATGACAGGGCATGCAATAGGCGGCGCAAGTGCTATGGAGGCCATGTTCACGGCCTTGGCGGTCAAAAACGATGTAATCCCGCCCACCATCAACCTTGACGAGCCTGACGAGGAATGCGATCTTGATTACGTACCTCATGAAGCGAGATCGGCAGCAGTAAAAGTCGCCATGTCCAATTCTTTTGGATTTGGCGGGACAAATATCTCTTTAGTTTTTGGGAAATACTAGTCAACGATGTATAATTTTCCATATACCATAAAAAAAATTTACGAAACTCTAGGAATTAGAAGCCAATTTGCAGGACTTGCTTTCTCTCGACTTTTTTTGTGTTCTCTTCTCACAACAGCGCGCGTCATTGACGATCTCGTTCCCGGCAGCAAGTGCCACCAATTGGATCGCCCAATTTTTCTCATCGGCCACCTTCGAAGTGGAACGACTTTTTTGCATCGTTTCCTCGTTCAGAACTGCCCAGAAATTCGCGGCGCCCATCTCTGGGAAATAGCTGCTCCATATAAATCCACCAAAATCCTTCTAAAACCACTCCTACCAATCTTGCGAGGGAAAACATTCGATCGTATCTATGATCCGGATATCCATCGGACAGGCCCCATGCTGCCCGAGGCCGATGACATCGCACTTTCCTTGAGATTCTTTAGCGGGCTCCTCTCATGGATATACTTCGCCGCATGGGGTCATTACCCGACAACGGCCCACCTGGAAAACAGCATTGCCCGTTTCACGCAAGACCCTCGTTTTTTGCCGTATTTGGAACGTCTCCACGCCGTGAATACGCATGGCACCGGGCAAAGAGCAATTTCCAAATCCTTCACGCTCCTGTTTCAAATTGATCTCATCAGGAAACACTTCCATGATCCCAAGATCATCCTGTTGGTTCGTGATCCTCTGGATGCCGTCCCATCAATGCTTTCTCTAGAGTGCCGGGTCCAGAGCAAATTAATGAACTTTGAAAAAAATGATCCGAAGATGAAGCAACAATATATAAAGAATATTTACAATATGTCAATTTTATACTATAAAGAACTAAACAAAAAAATAAGAACGCCTGGGAACGAATTACTTGTGATTAATTATAATTATTTAAAAAAAAGATTTATAAAAACTATAGAACAATTACTAGATTTCTGCCAGATTCATCCTGGAAAAAATTTCCAGAAAATATTGAAGGACCAATCATCAAAACAAAATAACTACACTTCGCATCACAGATATTCACCAGAAGACTTTGGCCTCTCCAAAAATAAAATCCAGAAAGACTTCGCATTCATATATGAAGTCCTAGATGAAGCCACCTAAAAAGTATACTCCACGGTGGCCAAAATAGCCCGTCCATTACGAGGATAATCTCTCGAGATGGTTGCCACAGGGGCCGGATCCTTGTAGTCTTGATCCAAGAGGTTCGAGGCTTTCACCCAAAAGTCCAACCGCTTGATCCCAACATTTCGAAACAGCAGAGAGAGATCCACCGTAGCAAACCCAGGGAGCTCATCCCTCGGGTCCCCCTTCTCTCGATACCGCTTGCCGCAAAAGTAGAGACGACCGTTCACGAATACGTTGTCCAGCACCTTCCAATCCAGCATGATGTTCCCGCGATGGGCAGGAACGTAGGGGATCCGTCCGCCTCTTTCCTCGTCCCGGGTATACTGGTAGGCGTAGTTGCCGGAAACCGTGACACCGAGCATCACTCTCTTGGCCGCAGACAGCTCGAATCCTTGGACCTCGGCGGCACCCTTGTTGACATACTGGGCCGCCGTCGTAAGAGAAGGTTTGGGACCCTGGATGATAAGATCTTTGTACCGGCTGTAGAACAGAGTGGCCTCCACGTGCGCGCCCCAAAGTGGGCCAATCACCCCCAGCTCCGTAGTGCGCACCTTCTCAGGATCCAGGTTAGGATTTCCGATAAAGACAGGATTGTTGGTATTGAACTGCTCGATGAAACTTGGCGCTCGGAATGCCTCCCCATAAAGGGCCTTCACTTGCCAGTTCTCCATGAGCTTCCAAACCATCCCCACCCGTGGGTTGGTGGTGCTTCCGAAGTTCTTGTAATGGTCGTGCCGGACCCCGGCCACCAGGTCGAGCGCCTTCATGATCTGCCATTCCTCCTGGAGGAAGATGGCCCAGTCATAATCCCAGTGGTCGGAACGGCTGGCCCAGTTTGAAAAAGAGGACACGTCCTGAAATCCACCAGGCAGCGGAGTAATTATGGAATTTCTCGGGTCATAGTTGGCATACTGTTCGATGTCGAACTGGTGCTGGCGCCGATAGGTGGCGCCGACGGAAAGGGTATGCCCCTGGAACGGGTGAAAATCAACCTGTCCCTCTAAACCAAAGGTCTCGAATTTGCCCTTGACCTCCGCTCGGACACCATTGCCGAATTGGGGAAGACCCAGGTAACCCGGCGGCCCTCCCACCCACAGGTTGTCCATCTCTTGGTGATCGAGGTAGGCCTTGACAATATAGTGGGGCCCGAGAAGAGGGATGTTCTCCCATGACAGCTCAGTAAAAAGACTCTTACTCAGGCGCCTGGAATCAGGCTCCAAGACGTCGGTGATACCGATGTACGGGCCCTGGTGCTTTTGAAGGTACCGAGTCCGCCAGGTGAGCTCCTTGTACTGGAGCCAGAGGTCGGCATCCTGCTGATCCAGGCGGTCATCCGTGTGGCCCGGGGCCAGGGAGTAGCCGGCCACCGCCGGGTTGAGGCTCAGGATGTCCGCCGGGACGGTCTGGTCCTGCCCGTTGGTATGGAAGTGATGGGCATAGGCCGTGACCGCCCAGTTCCGGTCGGCGTCCCCGGCGTAACAGCTCCCGCCGCCGGTGTCTTCCGTTCCCCCGTAGGCGGTGACGAACCGCTGGGGCTCCATGAGGTGTTTCGCCGGGGCCACGTCCCCCAACGGGACGAAGTGCTTGGTGATGACGTTGATGACGCCGGCAAAGGCATTTTCCCCGTAGAGGGCCGAGCCCGGCCCCCGGATGAACTCGATCCGCTCCACGTTGTCCACGGGCATCCGGTTGAAGGTCCAGGCAGCGCCCCCGTGCCATCCATCGTTCACCCGGTGGCCGTCCACCATGAGGAGGATCTTTTCCCCATGATAGCTTTTGATGCCTCTGACCTCGAAAACCCGGTTGCCGATATTGGTAATGCTCACCCCGAACCCCGGGACCCGTTCCACCACGTCGGCCAGGGTGCGGGCCCCCATGCGCTGGATCTCGTCGGCGGTAACCACGGTGGCCATGGCGGGGGCGTCCTCCACGCGCTTGAGGGTCCGGGTGGCGGTGATGATGAGGTCCTCCGGCCGGTAGAACATGAGGAGATCCTCGAGCCCCGACTCTTCGGCCCCCACCGTGGGCGCACACCACACCACCGCCAAGCCGACCATCAGCAAGAGCCGCCACGTCCACCTGGTTGCCAGGGCCATCACAGCCTCCCCGTCAATCTCTCGTCCCGGGGCCGGGATGTGTCTTCCGGTCCCTCATCATCGGGTCCCGCCCCATCCGAATCCGAACGGCGCCGCAAGCGGCGCGGCCGTCCCTTAGTGCATTATCGTACAAGCGGCGGATTTTCTTCAACCCCGACCCTCGCCCCGGTCATCCGTCCGACCCCGCCCCGCCCAGGGCGTGCTCCGCCCACGCCCGGTCGCTCTCCCAGACCCTGGCCCGTACCCGCCACCCCGGGCCGCCGGGGAGGCAGGCGGCCACCCGCCGGCACACGGCCCGTGCCAGGCGTTCCATGGTAGGATTCCGCCCCCCGAACTCCGGAAGCTCGTTCAGCAAGGCCCCCTCGTACCGGCGGAGGAGGTCGTCGAGGGCGGCCTCCACCACCGTCACGTCCACCAGGAACCCGTGGGCGTCGAGCTCCGGACCGGACACCCGGACCTCCAGCCGGTAGGCGTGGGCATGCGGCCGGTTCTCGCCGCCCCAGTCCCCGCCGGAGAGATGGTGCCGGGCCCGGAACTCCCGGATGACGCAGACCGTGTACATCTCCGCCGTCCTCCGTTCAGCCGTCGGGGTGATGGCCCGGTGCCGCCGCCGGGTGACGCCCGCCGCGCCGTCAGCCCTGGTGGACCAGGGCCACCTGGAGGGCCTCCCCGGTGCCCCCCCTGAGAAACTCGTAGGCCTCGGGGGCCGCCTCCAGGGGAAATCGGTGGGTGAGGTACCGACCGGGTTGGAGGCGGCGGATCCACTCCCACGTCGTACCGGTACGTCGGTTGCGGCTCCAGCGCCCGGTGGCCTCCGGCGCCAGGGTGCTCACCTGGCTGCTCACGAGACGCAGCCGGCGCCGGTGGAAGGCGCTTCCCAGGTCCAGCGAGACCCGCCGGGTGCCGTACCAGGACCCCACCACCACCGTGCCCGAGAAGCCGGCGACGCCCACCGCGGCGTCCAGGGCCTCCGGCACCCCCGAGGTCTCGAGGACGAGGTCGGCGCCCGCGGTCCGCCCCCCGGCGCCGAGCCGCTCCAAGAGCGCCCCGCCGGGCCGGGCCTCCGGCGGCGGGAACACGGCGTGGGCCCCGGCCTCGCGGGCGATCTTGCGCCGGAGGGGCGCCGGGTCGATCCCGGCGAGCACCTCCAGCGGAAAGCGGGCCAAAAGTGCCGTCGCCAGCAGCCCCACCACGCCGAGGCCGAAGACCACCACCCGGGCGCCGAGGAAGGGCCGCCCGTCGAGCACCAGGGTGACGGCCGTCTCCATGGCCGCAAAGAAGAGGGCGTCCTCGCCGGCCAGGTCCTCCGGCACCGGCCGGAGGTCCGCGGCCGGCAGGCAGAAAAGGTCCTGGTGGGGATGGAAGGCGAAGACGGTCCGGCCGACGAGATCCGGGGCCGTGCCGGGGCCGGCGGCCTCCACCTCGCCCACGCACCCGTAGCCGTACTTGAGCGGAAAAGACAACGCCCCCGCCAGGGCCCCGATGTGCTCGTCGGCGGCGAGCGCCGCCGGCGCCGCCCCGGAGAGGACCAGGAGCTCGGTCCCCCGGCTCACGGCCGAGAGCCGGGTCCGTACCCGGACCTCGCCCGGGCCCGGCTCGCGGACCGGCTCATCGCGAACCTCCACCCGCCAGGGCCCGGTGAACCAGACCGCCCGGGCTCTCACGCCGCCTCGCACTCGAGGTCGCCGCACACCACCATGTCTTCTCCCACCCGCTCGTACCGGACGTTTCGAAGCCGCGGCAGGCAGGCGGGGTCGGGGGGGCAGAACCGGTCCACCGCCTTGAGCCCGCCCACCAGGACCGGCGCCACCGTGACCACCACCCGGTCCACCAGCCGGCCGCAGAGGAAGGCGGTGATGACCCGGGCGCCCCCCTCCACCATGAGCCGCCGGACGCCCAGCTCCGCCAGCCGGGCCAGCGCCGCCGGCAGGTCCACGCCGCCCGGGCCGCGCCGCACCCGGACCACCCGGGCCCCCAGGGCCTCGAGACGCCGGGCGCGGCCCGGGTCGGCGCCGGCCCCCGCCACGATCCAGGGCCGCGGCCCGGCGTTGGCCAGCATCCGGGCCCCTTCCGGGAACCGGAGCCCCGTGTCGAGCACCACGGGCCGGGGATCGGGCCCCTCGGCCAGCCGGACGTTCAGCCGGGGGTCGTCGGCGAGCACCGTGCCGATGCCCACCAGGATGGCGTCGTGCCGGGCCCGGAGGCCGTGGGTGAGGGCGAGGGACGGCCGGCCGCTGAGGGCCAGGGGCCGCCCGGGCTCCGCGGCGATGCAGCCGTCGAGGCTCTGCGCGTAGCTCAGGGTGACGCGGGGCCGGCCGGCCGCGGGCGGGGGCGGCGGGTCGAAGAGCGCCGCGATGCGCCGGGCCCCTTCCCCGCCGCCTGCGCGGCCGTCACCGGCGGCCCGGGACAGCCGCGCGAGGACCCGCCGGACCGAAAGACGCCTCCCCTCCCGCCGATCCGTGTGCCCTGGCCCGAAGATCTCCACCATCGGCCCTCCATCGCCCTCCCGCCCGCAGGCGATCTTTCCATACCCGGCGGGGCCCGTCAACGGAAGGCACCGCCCCGGGATGCCGGGCCCGCCCCTCCCCGGCCGGCCGCGCTGGAAGTCGCTCACGGACACCGGCCGGAATGCCGATCCGAGAAACGACGGCCGGCCGTCCCGGCGCCCCCTCGGCGACCCCACGAACGGCTTGTGAAGAAACGCGAATTGGGTCACCATAGGGGCCTGGGGAACCGCGCGGAAGACCGCCCGGGCGCCCGCCCCACGGAGAGCCGCCATGCCCACCATCCAGACCGTCACCATCCTGCCGAGCCTGCCGGAACGGCTGGCCCCGCTCCTCACCCTGGCCCGCAACCTCTGGTGGACCTGGACCCCGCGGGCCATCCACCTCTTCCAGGACATGGACCGGGAGCTGTGGGAACGCTGCGGCCACAACCCGGTGGCCCTCCTGGGCAGCATCGAGCAGCCCAGGCTCGAGGCCCTGGAGCGGGACAAGATCTTCCTGGCCCGGATGAACGAGGTCCTGGAGGAACTCGACCGCTACCTGAACTTCCAGACCTGGTACGGGACCGCCTCGGAGGGCCGAGCCCAGGGCCGCATCGCCTACTTCTCGGCGGAATTCGGCCTGCACGAGAGCCTCCCCTTCTACTCCGGCGGCCTCGGGATCCTCGCCGGCGACCACATGAAGTCCGCCAGCGACCTCGGGCTCCCCATGGTGGGCGTGGGACTCCTCTACAAGCACGGCTACTTCCAGCAATACCTCAACCCCGACGGCTGGCAGCTCGAGACCTATCCCCTGAACGAGTTCGACAACATGCCGCTCACCCTGGTCCGGGACGAGGCCGGCGAGCCCCTCACCGTCTCCGTGGAGATCCTGGGCCGCGAGGTGAAGGCGCGGATCTGGTCCCTCGTGGTGGGCCGGGTCCCCATCTACCTGCTGGACACCGACGTCCCCACCAACACCCTGGCCGACCGCCAGATCACCTCGTTCCTCTACGGGGGGAGCCTCGAGACCCGCCTCCAGCAGGAGATGATCCTCGGCATCGGCGGGTTCCGGGCGCTTCGGGCCCTGGACCTCTGCCACACCGTCTGCCACATGAACGAGGGCCACTCGGCCTTCATGGCGGTGGAGCGGATCCGCTGCCTCGTCGAGGAACAGAAGCTGGACTTCGACGAGGCCCTGGAGGTGGTCCGGGCCACCAACATCTTCACCACCCACACCCCGGTCCCGGCGGGGATCGACCGCTTCCCTCCGGAACTCATGAAGCGCTACTTCGCCGGCATGGTGAAGCAGCTCGGGATCGGCATGGACGACTTCCTGGCCCTCGGCCGCATGAACCCCGCCGACCCGGCGGAACCCTTCTGCATGGCGGTGCTGGCCATCAAGACCGCCTCGCAGACCAACGGGGTCAGCAAGCTCCACGCCGAGGTCTCCCGTCGGATGTGGGCCGAGATCTGGCCCCGCATCCCGCGCCACGAGACCCCCATCACCCACGTCACCAACGGGGTCCACACCCTGGGCTGGCTCTCCAGCGAGATGGCCCGCCTCTACGAGCGCTACCTCGGCTCGCGCTGGATCGACGAGCCGGCCAACCACGCCGTCTGGGAACGGGTGGACCTCATCCCGGACTTCGAGCTCTGGCGCAGCCGGGAACGGCTCCGGGAGTGGCTCATCGCCTTCGCCCGCCGCCGCCTGGTCCAGCAGCTCAAGGCCAAGGGCGCCCCGGGCTACCAGCTCGACCAGGCCGAGGAGGTCCTCGACCCCGAGGCCCTCACCATCGGTTTCGCCCGGCGCTTTGCCACCTACAAGCGGGCCAACCTCATCTTCCGCGACCCGGAACGGCTCGCCGCCATCCTGAACCACAAGGACCGGCCGGTCCAGATCGTCTTCGCCGGCAAGGCCCATCCCAAGGACATGGAGGGGAAGGAGCTCATCCACCTGGTCATCCAGATGGCCAACCGGCCCGAGTTCCGCAACCGCCTCGTCTTCATCGAGAACTACGACATCGAGGTGGCCCGGAACCTCGTCCAGGGGGTGGACGTCTGGCTGAACACCCCCCGCCGGCCCAACGAGGCCAGCGGCACCAGCGGTATGAAGGTGGTGGCCAACGGCGGGCTCAACCTCAGCATCCTGGACGGCTGGTGGGTGGAAGGCTACCAGGGCGACAACGGCTGGGCCATCGGGGCCGGCGAGGAATACGACGACCACAACTACCAGGACGACGTGGAGAGCCGGCTCCTCTACGAACTCCTCGAGAACACCGTGGTCCCCATGTTCTACACGCGCAACTCCCAGAACATCCCCGTGGAATGGGTGGCCACCATCCGGAACTCCATCAAGAGCATCGCCCCTTTCTTCAACACGAACCGGATGGTGGAGGAATACGCCAACAGCGCCTATCTCCCCAAGATCGACACCTGGCACAACCTGGAAAAGGAACAGTGGCGGGAGGCCAAGGAGATCTGCACCTGGAAGAAGGCGGTCCAGCAGAAGTGGAGCGGGGTCTCCATCACCGACGTCCAGCTCCCCATGGAGGGGACCCCCAAGGTGGGCGACCGGCTGCCCATCCGCGCCGCGGTGGAGATGGACGGCCTCTCCCCGGAAGAGGTCCGGGTGGAGGCCTACATCGGCCGCCTCGACGCGGAGGGCAACATCCCGGAGGGCCACGCCCTGCCCCTCCTCTACACGGGGGAGCGAAGCGAGCGGGGCCACCTCTACCAGGGCCACCTCCTGTGCCTCTCCAGCGGCCGGATCGGCCTCACCCTCCGGTGCTACCCCTACCGGAAGGGTCTCTCCCACAAGTTCGAGCTGGGGCTGCTGACCTGGTGGGACGTGGGGGAGGCGGCGGAGTAGGGAGACGGCGGAACGCCGCCGGGGACAAGCAAGGGAGACGACGGAGCCCGGGGGAAGACCCCCGGGCCCCGTCTCTTCGGCACGGCGGGACGCCGTCCGGGCGGATCAGGCGCCGATGGCGGCGAAGATCCGGTCGCGGATCTCCTCCACCTTCCCGATGCCGTCGATCCGGACGTACTTCGGGGCCTTCGGGTCGCCGGAGGCCTCCCACTTCTTGTAGTAGTCCACCAGGGGCTCGGTCTGGGCGTGGTAGACCTCGAGGCGCTTGCGGACGGTCTCTTCCTTGTCGTCGTCGCGCTGGATGAGGGGCTCGCCCGTGACGTCGTCCTTGCCCTCGACCTTGGGCGGGTTGAAGACCACGTGGTAGGTCCGGCCAGAGGGGAGATGCACCCGGCGCCCGCTCATCCGCTTGATGATCTCCTCGTCGGGCACGGCGATCTCCACCACGTAGTCGATGTCCACGCCGGCCTCCTTCATGGCCTCGGCCTGGGGGATGGTCCGGGGAAAGCCGTCGAAGAGGAAGCCCTTCTGGCAGTCGGGCTGGGTGATGCGCTCCTTGACGAGGCCGATGATGACCTCGTCGGGGACGAGGGCCCCGGAATCCATGTACTTCTTGGCCTCGAGGCCGAGCTCGGTGCCGGCCTTCACGGCGGCCCGGAGCATGTCACCGGTGGAGATCTGCGGAATGCCCAGCTTCTGGATGATGAAATTGGCCTGGGTGCCTTTTCCGGCCCCGGGCCCGCCCAACAGGATCAAACGCATGGCAAAGTCCTCCCTTCGAAGTGCGAGATGTAGGTTGGGGTATATATAGGGCACCGGAAGCAAAACGGCAAATATGATGGCGTCGCAAAAAAGTCGTGGGCGGCGGCGCTCTTCGGATGCCCTCGTCATTGCGGCGCAGCTCAAGTACGCCTCGTTCCTCGATATCCCCGCGCCCTGCATCTGGCGATCTTTGCTGGGCCATCCACTCGGAGGCCTTTTTGCGAGGAGATCAGCATCGCCGGGGAATCAGAACATCGCTCCAGGCTCTCCGGAAAAATGGATTGCTCCCGGCCCATCGCCGCCCCCCGCCCTCTGTGGAGCCGAAGGCGTCGATGGCGGGGCCGGAAAGAGCGCGACGAACTGTCCGAGCCCCGCGAAGCGGGGCGAGTTCTCGTCGCGCCCGGCCCCGCCGAGACGCCGAGGGAACCCCGCCCCGTCCCCCGCCCCGCCGTTGGCGGGACGGGGCGGGGCTCCACAGTGGGCTGCCCTTTCTTTTGGTTACTTTTCTTTGGGCACGCAAAGAAAAGTAACGCCCGCCGCAGGCGACGGCGGCACCGCGCCGCCGCCGGAACGCCGGATTTGCCTCCTGTCCCGTGCAAAACGCCGCAGCGTATCATGACGCGAGGGTCGCGCCCAGCATCTGGCGATCTTTGCTGGGCCATCCACTCGGAGGCCTTTTTGCGAGGCCATCAACATTCCGGACAGGCGCCGAAAAGGAAGCTGCCGCATTCCATTTCCGGCCGGTGCCCCCGACTGCTTGCACCACCGCCCCCGGGGCGCTAACCTGCGATCCGCGGCGGCCTCGAGATGCATTGGACCGAGTCGCCTGGAATTTCAGGCCATGGGCGGACATAATCCCCTGTGGCGAATTCATCCCGCCGCCCTTCGGGGCGCCCGATGACAGGCCATCTGCTGCGTTGGCAACTCGTCGATATACTTCAGGTATCATCGACATCGTCGCCGCCTTGCATCCGGCCCGTTCTCGAACGCCCACGGATCCAAATGGTGGCGCCTGATCGCCATGACCCGCTTGCCCGAAAAGATCGCCCGCGCCGCGGACGCCTTGAACGACGCCGTGGGCCGGGCCGCCTCGTGGCTCTCCCTGGCCCTGGTGGTGCTGGTGACCGTGGACGTGGCGCTCCGCTACCTCTTCCGGGTGAGCTTCGTGGCCGCCCAGGAACTGGAATGGCACCTCTTCGCCGTCCTCTTCCTCCTCGGCGCCGGCTACACCCTCCGGCATGACGCCCACGTCCGGGTGGACGTCTTCTACCAGCGCTTCGGCCCCCGCACCCGGGCCCTGGTGAACCTCCTCGGCTGCCTCTTCTTCCTGTTCCCCGGCTGCTTCCTGGTCATCAAGACCTCGTGGCCCTTCGTGGCCGCCTCGTGGCGCGCCCTCGAGGGGTCGCCGGACCCGGGGGGCCTCCCCTACCGCTTCGCCTTGAAGGCCATGATCCCCCTCGCCTTCGTGCTGCTCGCCCTCCAGGGCGTCTCCCTGGCCGTGAGGAGCGCCGCGGCCCTGGCGGGCCGGCGGGCCGGCGAACCCGAGGAGCCCCGCTGATGGAGTACCTTGCGATCTGGATGTTCGTGGTGATGACCGCCCTCCTGCTCCTGGGCTTCCCGGTGGCCTTCACCCTGCTCGGCACCTCCCTCTTCTTCGGCCTCCTGGGCTTCGGCTGGAGCTTCTTCGATCTGCTCCCCCTCCGGGTCTGGGGCGTCATGACCAACTTCACCCTGGTGGCGGTGCCGCTGTTCGTCTTCATGGGGGTGATGCTGGAACGGGCCGGGATCGCCGGCGAGCTCCTCGAGGCCATGGCCCTCCTCTTCGGGCGCATCCGCGGGGGGCTCGCGGTGACCGTGGTGGTGGTGGGGGCCCTCCTCGGGGCCTCCACGGGCATCGTCGGGGCCACCGTGGTCACCATGGGGCTGCTCGCCCTGCCCACCATGCTCAAGCACCGCTACCAGCACGAACTGGCTACCGGGACCGTGGCGGCCGCCGGCACCCTGGGCCAGATCATCCCGCCGAGCATCATCCTGGTGCTCCTCGGCGACGTGATCGGCGTCTCGGTGGGGGATCTCTTCGTGGGGGCGCTGCTGCCGGGCCTCCTCCTGGTGGGGCTCTACATGGCCTACATCCTGGTCCAGGCCTGGCGCCACCCGGAACGGGCCCCGGCCGTGGACCGGCGGGAGGCGGACATCCCTGAGGGGACCTCGCTGCCGCGCCTCGTGGCCCGGGCCCTCGTCCCCCCGATGGTCCTCATCGTGGCGGTGCTCGGCTCCATCTTCGCCGGCATCGCCTCGCCCACCGAGGCCGCGGGGCTCGGGGCCTCCGGCGCCACCCTGCTCTGCATGGCCCGGGGCCGGTTCGACCGGCGCATCCTCCGGGAGGTCATGGCGGCCACCACCCAGCTCACCAGCATGGTCTTCATCATCCTGGTGGGGGCGGCGGCCTTCGGGCTGGTCTTCCGCGGCCTCGGGGGCCCCGCGCTCATCCGGGAGTTCATCTTCGCCCTGCCACTGGGGCGGTGGGGGATCCTGGCCCTGGTGATGGGGCTGATCTTCGTGGTGGGCTTCTTTCTTGATTTTATCGAAATAACTTTTATTTATGTGCCAATCCTCACACCGATTCTCCACGCCCTCCACTTCGACCCCGTCTGGTTCGCGGTGCTCTTCGCCATGAACCTCCAGACCTCCTTCCTCACGCCGCCCTTCGGCTTCTCCCTCTTCTACCTCAAGGGCGTGGCCCCTCCGGGGGTCTCCACCCTCTCCATCTACCGGGGCATCGTCCCCTTCGTGGCCCTGCAACTGGCGGCCCTGGCCATCGTGGTCCTGGTGCCGGGCCTGGCCACCTGGCTGCCGGGGGTGGTGGCCGCCCGGTGAGGCGGGCGGAGGCCCCGCGCGGAAGGGCCGCCTAGAGCAGCGACCGGTAGTAGGCCCCCTCGGACAGCTCTTCCCAGGCCCGCCACCGCCGGCGGAAGGCCGTGAAGGCGGCGTGCACCTTCCGGGTCACCGGATTCTTGCCCGCCTCTTCCTCCAGAGTCTCGTTCGAGAGCTTCCGAAGGGCCTCGAGGAGATCGGCCGGGAAGGTCCGCACCGCGACCTTGCCCTCCTTCCGGATGGCGGCCAGGGCCTCGGCGTTCCGGGCCTCGAACTCGGCAAGCATGCGGAGGTTCGCCTCGGCGGCGGCGGCATCCACCGCGGCCTTCATGTCCGCAGGCAAGGCCTCGTAGGCGGGCCGGTGCACGATGAGCTCCAGGGTACTCCCGGGCTCGTGCCAGCCAGGCCCGTAGTAGTACTTGGCGATCCGGTGGAAGCCCATCCGCATGTCGTGGTAGGGCCCGACCCACTCGGTGGCGTCGATGACCCCCCGCTCCAGGGAGGTGTAGATCTCGCCGCCGGGCAGGAGAACCACCGTGCCGCCCGCCCGGGCGAAGACCCGGCCGCCCAGGCCCGGGATCCGCATCTTGAGCCCCTTGAAGTCGGCCAGCCGGCGGATCTCGCGGTTGAACCAGCCCCCCATCTGGACGCCGGTGTTCCCGCAGGGCCGGGGCACGAGGTTGTAGGGCGCATAGACCTTCTCCCACAGCTCGAGGCCCCCGCCTTCGTAGAGCCAGGTGTTCATGCCCTGGCCGTTCAGCCCGAAGGGGACGGAGGTGAACCACTGGAAGGCCGGCTCCTTGCCGGCCCAGTAGTAGGCGGCCCCGTGCCCGCACTGCACCGTGCCCTGGGAGACGGCGTCGAAGACCTCGAGGGGCGGGATGAGCTCGCCCCCGGCGAAGACCTGGATGGTGAGCCGCCCGCCGGTGAGTTCCGAGACCCGGCGGGCGAAGCCCTCTGCCCCGGTCTGGAGGATGGGCATCCCCGGGGGCCAGGCGGTCACCATCCGCCAGAGGCGGCGGCCCCCGGCATGCACCGCGGGTGCGGCCCCGGCGGCCGCGACCGCCGCCGCACCGGCCGTCTTGAGAAAGGTTCGGCGATCCATGGGTTCCTCCTTGTCGCACGGAGATGACCCGGCCGGACCCGGACCGGGCCTCGGCGGCACCATAACTCCGGCACCCGCGCCTGACAATTTTGACGGCGTCGTCACGCGGCGGGGACGGGCGCGGCCCCCCTGGCGCCTTGCGCCCTCGGGGCCTCGTGCCCTAAAATAGCCGGTGTTCCGCCACCCCAACCCGCCAGCCTGGTACAAGGGAGCATACGCCATGGGTCCATCCCCCTCCTTCCGCCGCCGATCCGCCGTCCCCGTGGACCTGGTGCTGATCGTCCTCCTGGCCGCGTCCCTGGCGGCCGCCGCCCTGCCCGGCGCGGCCGCCGCCGAGCCCACGGAGGCCAACGCCACCACCCGCCACTACGTGGCCCCCGCCATCGAGGTCCCCCTCCGGACGGGCCAGGACACCACCTACCGGATCATCGCCCTGGTCCCCAACGGGACGCCGGTGGAGGTCCTGGAAGAAGGGGACAAGTGGGTCCGGGTGCGGCTGCCCAGCGGGAAGGAAGGCTGGATGCCCAGCCGCTTCGTCACCACGGAGCGCCCCCTGAGGGATGTCCTGACCGAGGTCGAGAGAGAGCGGGACCGCCTCGGCCGGCGGCTCAAGGAAGAAAGGACCCTGAACGCCGCCCTCAAGGAGGAGCTGGCCAAGGCCCGAAAGGCCCTCGCCGAGGCCGAAAAGGCCCGCGACCAGGCCCAAAAGGCCTACAAGACCCTCGCCGAGGACGCCAAGGACGTGGTGGCGCTCAAGAACGCCTACGACGAAAGCCAGTCGGAGGTCCAAAAGCTCCGCCAGCGGGTGGCCATCCTCGAGCAGAAGAACCAACAGCTCGAGCGGGACCGGTTCGTGAGCTACTTCCTCGCGGGCGGAGGCGTCCTCCTGGTGGGATGGCTCCTCGGTGCCCTGGGAGGCCGCCGGAAGCGCCGGAGCCGCCTGGAGCTGTGACCCGGCCCGCCGCCGGCCCGAACCCGAAGACCGTGCAGGACGCCGACCTCCCACCCACCTGCGTGCACCCGGACGGGGTCTTCCGGTGCGGGCACCACCGCCCCTCCTTCCGGGCGGCCAACCTGCGCGGGACCTCGGCCCCCCTGGTGCTCGGGCACCTGCCGGGCGGCGTTGAGATCCGCAACGACGCCAACTTCCCGGAGGGCGACCTGGAACTGGCCGAGACGGAGGGGGTCTTCGAGGTCCCCAATCCCTTCCCCTTCTGGGGGGCCACCTACATCCTGCAGGCCCCGGCCGACCGCCTGGCCGAGGCCCCGGCCGCCTTCCGCCTGCGGGACGAGCCACCCCCGGATCCCCCGCCCGCCCGGGGCCTCCTCCGGGATCTCCTCGGCCCCGGCCTCGAAGGGCCGGGCGGGCGCCGCTACGGTCTGGCGGACCTCCCCCGCACCCTCAAGCTGGCCCTGGCCCAGACCTCGGACGACCCGGAGCTGCTGGCGGCGCTGGCGGCGCTCGCCTGCGAACTCGAGCCCGGCGGCGGCATCGGTTTCCGGCCGGGTCCGTCGGGCGAGCCCCGGCCCCTGGTCCACGACCACGACCTCTTCGAGGTGGTCCTCAACAACCCCGCCCTCCCCGACGCGATCAAGCGCGCCATGGCCCTCAACCCCGGGGTCCAGGGCCGGAACCCCGTGGTGGGGGAATACCTCGACCCCGGCGTCACCCACGTCTGGGAATACCTGAGGGCCAACAGCTACATCCCCTGGGGCCACTACGCCTCGAACATGGCCCAGGACGCCGTCCGCTACCGCCTCGGGGACCTCTCCCCCCGGGACATGGCCGGCCTCCGCCACCTCTACTACCAGCGGACCTTCGTCCAGATGGCCATCGAGCTCGGGCTCGAGGTACCGGGCCGGGGACGCCGGCTCTCCACGGACGAGTTGGAAGACCTGCGCCGGAGGGTCCTCGACGAGGTCCACCGCCGGCGCGAGGGCGGCAGTCCCCTTCCCTTCACGGCCACCATGTGGGGATGGAACTTCGGCTTCGACTTCTCTCCCTCCGGCTACCGGCTCAACGCCACCCACCAGCAGATCCACCAGCAGTTCGCCCTGGTGCGGCCCACCGTCCAGGCGGCCGGCGGCGGAGGGGAGACGCCCAGCTACGCCGTGGGGGACCAGGTGGCGGCCTTCGCCCGCCGGTACCGGCGGGCCGCCGGGCGGGACTTCTTCGACGCCTACATTGCGGCCATCCGCGGCAACACCCGCCTCGACGGCCGCCGCGGCGGCCCCGCGGACCTCGTGATCCACGAGGCGGACGGCGTCCTCCTCCACGTGCCCAAGGCCCAGCGCTCGCAGGGGGAGATCCAGGTGCTCGCCGCCGAGCCGGTGGGCAACGTCCTCGAGGCCGGCACCCGGTTCCGGGCCGCCCTCGACCGGGCCCTCTGGCTCGCCATGCGGGTGCTCGACCGCCTCGGCGCCCGGATGATCACCGTGTACGAAGTCTCGAAACGCTTCGACGAGGCGGGGACCGACCAGCGGCTCTTCTACTGCTTCCTGCCCCGCCACCCCCAATCGCCCGGCGCCTTCAGCGAATGGCAGCAGCGGTGGGTCACCGGGCACTACCCGGAAGACTACGCCGAGGCCTGCCGCCGCCACGCGGCGGGGCTCCTCGCCGACCTCCGGTAGCCGCCCTCAGGCCGCCCCGCCCCCGACGCTGGGAAAGAGCGCGGCGTCCGTGTGGGGCAGGAAGAGCGACGACATGTAGTGCTGCATGAACTGCGGGTTGTCGCTGAGGTCGAAGTGGGTCATCATCTGGGCCACGCGGTGCTGCTCCGCCGCCGCCTCCCGCGAGACCGCCGCCGACCGGGCCCCGAGCAGGGAGGCATTCCCGGCGAAGAAGAACCGCTCCCGCGGGATGTCGGGCAAGAGACCGATGGTGATCGCCTGTTCCAGGTCGAGGTAGCTGCCGAAGTTGCCGGCGAGCACCACCCGGTCGAGGTCCTCGAAGGTCATCCCCACGGACTCGAGCAGGGTGAGGTAGCCGGCGAACATGGCCCCCTTGGCCCGGATGAGGTTCTCGATGTCCACCTCGGTGAAGACGATGTCCTCGCCCGTGGCCGTGGCCTCCGCCTCCACCACCACGTACTCCCATCCGTCCCGCCCCTCGCGGATCCGGGGGGTGGCCAGGTCGCGCCGGAACTTCCCCTGGGGATCCACGGCCCCGGAGGTGAAGAGCCCGGCCAGGAGCGAGATGATCCCGGAGCCGCAGATCCCCTTGGCCCGCCGCCCGCCGATGGTGAGCACCATGGGCTCGTGGGTCTCGGGGTGCACGTGGACCAGCTCCACCGCCCCGGTGGTGGCCCGCATGCCGTGGCGGATCCCCCCGCCCTCGAAGGCCGGGCCGGCGGAGCAGGCCGCGCAGGCCATCCAGTCGCGGTTGCCCAGCACGATCTCCCCGTTGGTCCCGATGTCGATGAAGAGGGTGAGGGCCTCCTCACGCTGGAGCCCGACCCCCACCACCCCGGCCACGATGTCGCCGCCCACGTAGCTGGCGACGCACGGGGCGAGGTAGACCCGGACGTGGGGCGCCACGTGCAGGCCGATGTCCCTCCCCCGAAAGGCCGGGAAGTGGTTCGCCACCGGGGTGTAGGGCTTCATGCGGAGATGGCGCGGGTCGAGCCCGAGGAGGAAGTGGGTCATGACGGAATTGGCGCCCACGGTGATGAGGGAGAGACGGTCGGGGGAGAGCTCAGCCTGTTGGAAGAGCTCGCGGACGAGGCCGTTCAGACGCTCCACCACCTTCCGCTGGAGCACGGCCAGCCCGTCCCCCTTCCGGGCGAACTCCATGCGGGAGATCACGTCCTCGCCGTAGCTCACCTGGGGGTTGTAGTCGGAGACCTCGGCCAGAACGGCACCGGTGGCAAGGTCCACCAGCTCGGCCGAGACGGTGGTGGTGCCGATGTCCACGGCCACCGCGGCGTGGGCGCCCGTGGTGTCGCCGGCCTCCACCCGGATGAGCCGGGGCGGCGCCGGGACGCCGAGATGCCCACGGAGGCTCACGGTCACCCGCCAGTCGTCGGCGCGGAGGGTCTCGGCGAGGGTGTAGAGGACCGGAGGGTCCACCTCGAGGGCCACGTCGGCCAGCTCTCCCTGGGCCAACTCGCGGCGGAGCCGGTAGAGGTCGCTCACGTTGTCCTGGGGCGTCGGCGCGGGGAGGGTGAGGAAGGTCTTCTGGACCAGGGGGGCCACCGGCCACTCGGCCCGCCCTTCGCCGGCCTGGATCCACGCGGCGGCCCGCCGCGGCCGGGCCAGCGCCCGCCGGTCCATCTCCGACTCCACCGGGATCCGCACCTGGACGTCGCCGGCGGGGACGGTGGCGCAGGCCTTCCAGCCCCCGTCGGGGAGCCTTTCGCCCCGGGCCTCGCCGGCCTCGAGGAGCACCTTGCACTTGTTGCACACGCCGGCGCCCCCGCAGGAGGCATTGACGTGGAGACCGGCCAGCATGGCGGCCCGCAGGAGGTTCTCCCCCGGCGGGACATCGACTTCGACCCCGGATGGCAGGAACGTCACCTTCGGCATGTCGGCCCCCCTCGCCCGCCCCGTTCCAGCGGCTTCCCATGTGGATACGGCCGCCGGCCCCGGGCGGGCCCGCCCGGCGGCGGCCGACCCGAGGATATTAGCAAAAAGGGAAAGGCCGCGTCCAGTGCCCCCGGCCGGACCGGCCGGGGCCCTTTGCCCCCGGCCCGTTCCGTGCTAGCATGCCCGCCTGAGACCTTCCTGGATCCGTGGCGGCTTCGAGATGCACTGGACCCGTCGCCTCGAGCTTCAGGTCATGGGCGAGGCATGCCCCCCGCGGTGACGCCCTCGTAAAAGGTCCTCTGCACGGATGGCCGAGCGAGAATCGCCAAAGACAAGGCACGGCCATCGCGAGGAATGAGGCGTCACTGAAAACTCTGCGGAGGAGCGAGGAGCTTGGAACACCACCGTTATCGGCGATTCTCGCGACGCCATCCGTTCTTGAACGCCCACGGACCCAGGAGCCCTGGCAGGAGGCCGTCGAGATGAAGATCCTCGTGACCGGCGGGGCCGGGTTCATCGGCTCCAACGTGGTGGACGCCTACATCGAGGCCGGCCACGACGTGGTGGTGGTGGACGACCTCTCCTCCGGCCGCCCGGAAAACCTCCACCCCGCGGCCCGCTTCCACCGCGCCGACATCCGGGACGATGGGATCCGGCGCCTCTTCGAGCAGGAGCGCCCCGACGTCCTCAACCACCACGCCGCCCAGATCTCCGTGCCGGACTCCGTCCGGGATCCCCGCCGCGATGCCGCCGTCAACGTGGACGGCTTCCTGAACCTCATGGAGGCGGCCCGCCGCACCGGCGTCCGGAAGGTGATCTTCATCTCGTCCGGCGGCGCCATCTACGGCGAAGCCCAGGAGTACCCCACCTCGGAGGCGGCGCCGCCGCAGCCCGTCTCGCCCTATGCCATCACCAAGGCGGTGGCCGAGCAGTACCTCGCCTTCTACCGCGCCCAGCACGGCCTGGACTACACCGTCCTCCGCTACAGCAACGTCTACGGCCCCCGCCAGGTCCCCCACGGGGAGGCGGGAGTGGTGGCCATCTTCATGGACAACCTGGCGGCGGGCCGGCCCTCCACCCTCTACCACTTCCCCGGCGAACCCGACGGGATGGTGCGAGATTACTGCTACGTGGGCGACGTGGCCGAGGCCAACCTCAAGGCCCTCTCCGTGGGCGGGGGCGCGGCCTTCAACATCGCCACCGGCGTAGGGACCCGGACCCGGCAGCTCTACGAGACCCTCTTCGACCTGGCCGCCGGCCTCATCCCCGGCCTCGATCCGGCGCTCCGGCGCCTCGAGACCGCCCCGGCCCGGCCCGGCGACATCCGCCGCAGCTGCCTGCGCATCGAAAAGGCCCGGGACGGCCTCGGGTGGCAGCCCCGGACCGGGCTCGCGGAAGGCCTCGAAAAGACGCTGAAGTGGCGGCTGAGCGGGGCGGCCGCGGCGGGATCGGCCCCCTAGACCAGGAAGAACGACCAGCCGTCCGCCGCCCCACGGGCCTCGTCCGGGGGCGCCCCGGCGGCCCGCCGGAAGAGATCTTCCAGGCGGCGGCCGGGAAACCCGGTGAGGACGAGCCTCGGGCACGCCGGGTCCGGCGGCCCGCCGCCGTTCCAGCGGGCCTCGATCTCCTCGATCCGCGCCGCCGCCGATCCGCCGGGGCCGAGGGCCCGGACACCGGCCTCCCGGGCCAAATCCGCCAGCGCGGCCGCCATCGCCGCGGCCTCCCCCGGGGGCTCGTCCAGCCGGAGGACGGCGAGGTCGCGGGCCACGCCGCCCGTCCGCTCCGCCTCGTGCAACCGCTCCAGCTCGTCCTTCACCGCGGCCCCGCATCCCACGGGGCAGGCCGCCGGCACCGCCGGCCGCCCCGCCGACCAGAGCCGGGCCCAGGCCTGGAGGCGGGGACCGGCGTGGGCGACGGGCGGCACCCCCCGGCCGGTGTCCCCCACCCAGGGAGACCGGACCTCCAGGGGCACCCCGTCGGCCCCCCGGAGGAGCGACTCGAGGCGGGCCCGGCGTCCTTCCAGGTCGATCAAATCGGCGTCCACGGCGTCCTCTTCCTCGTCCTGGACCTGGGCGAGCTGGAGGAGCCACCGGGCCGCCTCCAGGCCGCCGTCCGCCGCCGGCCCCTTGAGGGCCGCCAGGATGTCCTGGGGGGTCTCCTCACCGCCGCGCCCGGAAAGCCCCACGAGGGCCGAAAGGACCCGGCCCTCGCCGAGGCCGACCTCCCGGGCCCACGCCAGCGCCTCCCGGAGGCGGCGCTGGAAGTCGCCGAGCCCGGCCCCCAGGGGAAGGGGCGCCACCAAATCGACCCGCGCCCCCGGCACCCACGTCTCGTCGAGGCCCGGCGGCCGGACCTCCTCGGTGGGCTGGAGCAGGACGAGGCGGCGGAAGAGGCCGGAGAGGGGGGCGAGGAGGCGGCGGCGCGGGAAGGTGACGGGATAGATCAGGGCGTCCGGGACATTCATGGTTGATGGCCTCTTAAAAAGTCTTCTGAGTGGATGGCCAAGCAAAAATCGCCAGATGCAAGGCGCGAAGATGTCGGGGAATGAAGCGTACCCTACGGTACACCGCAATGACGAGAACATCCAAAGCAACGCCGCAGCCCGCGACTTTTTGCGACGCCGTCATGGTCGGCCTCTTTCTTGGAACCATTCCAGGCCGACGGACGGATGCGGATGCCGCCGCTGGCGGCCTCACTTTACGAATCTCCGCCGATCGGTTTTATTTCCGTTGAAACGGAAGGCGCACGACGACGAACGGGACGGCCCGGAACGGATCACCGAGTGCGCAACGCGGAGGCCCGGCGGCATCGATCCCGGCCGGGGCCCTGCGGCAGCCCCGGCGTCCTTGCGGGCGCCGTCGTGAACGAACCGCCGGAGATCTCGCCGAGGGAGGTGACCTCGATGCCCCCCGCATTCGACACGGAAGTGCTTCGCAGGGCCGCGAGGAGCATCCCCAAGTTCCTGGCCCTCCTGGTCAACCTGCTCCGGGACCCCAGGGTCTCGGCCGGTGACAAGGCCATCCTCGGAGCCACCGTGGCCTACCTCCTGAACCCGGTGGACCTCGTCCCGGACTGGATCCCCTTCCTCGGCATGGTGGACGACGTCTACCTGGTGGCCCTGGCCCTCCTCCGGCTCCTGGTCCGGACCGACGAGGCGGTCCTCCGGGAACACTGGCGGGGAGAGGGCGACATCGTCCGAAGCGCCCGGGAGATCGCCGAGCTGGCGATCCGCTTCCTCCCCGAGCGGATCCGCCACGCCTTGCTGGCCAAGGTGAACGCCTAGCGCGGCACCCGGCCAGCCCCCGTGCGGCATCCACCCCGCCCGCGGAGGGCGGGGTCGCATACAAGCTGCGTCACCACGCTGCAAGGAGGATTTCATGGCTGAAAGGCATATCGCGCTGGACCTGCCCTGCGGGGTCTTCTACGACCTCTCGAACCTCGTCCTGGACCTCAACGGGACCCTCACCGTGGACGGGCGGATGATCGAGGGCGTGCCCGACCGGCTGAAGCAACTCACCCAGATCCTGAACGTCCACATCCTCACCGCGGACACCAACCAGACCCTGGACCGGATCGCCCCGGAGCTGACGGGCCACATGGACATCACCCTGCACGCCCTGGAATCCGGCCGGGGCGACATCCAGAAGCTGGCCTACATCGAGCGGCTCGGCCGCGAAAAGACCGTGGCCATCGGCAACGGCTGCAACGACGCCCTCATGCTCCGGGAAGCGGCCTTCGGCATCTGCGTCATCGGCCCGGAGGGGGCCTCCACCAAGGCCATCCAGGCCAGCCGGGTGGTGTTCCTGAACATCCTCGACGCCCTGGACATCTTCCTGAAGCCCCACCGGATGATCGCCACCATGCGCAAGTAGGCCGCCCCCCCGGCCACCGGATCACCGCTCGGCCAGGACCCTCCGTATGTAGGGCTCGAGATCGCCCCGGGAGACCATGCCCTGGTACCGCAGCACGATGCGACCCTTCCGGTCCACAAGGAACGTCACCGGGATGGCGTAGATGTTCCCGTAGTCGCGGATGACGTCTTCGGTCCCGAGGAGGACCGGGTAGTTGATCTCGTACCCCGCCACGAAGCCCGGCAAGACGCGGACCGGGTTGGAATCCACCGAGATCCCCACCACCTCGAAGCCCCGGCCGGCGTAGGCCTTCTTGAGCTCCACGAAGTCCGGTATCTCCATGCGGCAGGGCGGGCAGAAGGTGGCGAAGAAGTTCAGCAGGACCACCTTGCCTCGAAAATCGGAGAGCCGAACCTCCTGGCCGGAGAGGTTCAGGAGCAGGAAATCCGGGGCCGGAGGCCGCGCGGCCGCCTCGGCGGCCGGACCGGGGCTCCAGACCCCCCACAGGATGCTCACCGCGACGACGACCGGCAACAGGATGCGCAGGCAGTGTTTTGTCATGAAGTTCCTCGCTGCAAGGCCGGCACCGGGGCCCGCGAGGGCATCGAACCGGCCGCTTGGATTTTTCGCTCTAGAGGTCTGAACCGGGGTCGGTCTTCTCGAGTCGCTCGATCACGGCGGCCAGCGCCTCGGCCTCGGCCTCGAGGATCCGGCGTCCCTTTTCCGGGGAGGCCTTGGAGGGGTCGCCCCAGACGCCGCCGGGCCAGTACCGGCGCTTGTCCCGGACCAGGAGGGGCCTCGGGAAGGAGGGATACTCCGCGGGGCTGGTGCCGTGGACGAGGGCCGGCCGGAGATGCTGCATGAGGGCCGTCTCCACCTCGCCGGCGTGGGAATCTCCCGGGGTCTCCACCAGCCCGTCCTCGAGCCCGGCCACGAGATCGAGGACGGAGAGGACGGCCACCCGGCTCTCTGGCAGGGTGGACAGGATCTCCTCCCCGGCATCCTCCAGGGCCGCCATGTGGGTCCCCCCGGCGTGGCCGGAGACGAGGACGAAGTTCCGGAGGCCCTGGGCATAGAGGCTCCCGGCGATCTCGACGGCCAGCCGCCGGACCGTCCCGAAGGACAGGGTGAGGGTCCCGGGGTGGCGGCGGGTGCTCCGGCACAGGCCGTACCAGACCGGCGGCGCCACCAGGGCCCGTCGCTTCTTCGCGGCGGCGGCGGCCAGCTCGGCCACGTGGAGGGTGTCGGTGCCCAGGGGGAGGTGCGCCCCGTGCTCTTCCACGGAGCCGAAGGGGACGATGACGGTCCGGGTGCGGCGAAGCTCGGCCTCGAAGGCCTCCATGGTGAGTTCTTCCATCCGCATGCACGGAATGTAACGGGGGCCGGAAACGGTGTCAAAGAGGGCGGCGCCGCAAGCCCCCTTCCGGCCGCGGCCTGCCCCTCGAACTGCCCGCCGCCGTGGCGGCCCGCGGCCTTCCGCCGCGCCGCCGATCCTTGACAAAGCCCGGACCCCCCATAATAATGGGGCCGCTTCGAGGCCGAGATAGCTCAGTTGGTAGAGCAGAGGACTGAAAATCCTCGTGTCGGCGGTTCGACTCCGTCTCTCGGCACCACCCAGAACGGCCCGGCCCCGGCTTCCCCGGGGCCGTCTTCGTTTCGGCGGGTTCATGCCGGCCAGGCGGGGGGACCCGCCGCCCGCGGGCCCGGTCTCCATCATCCCCCGGCACCTTGACCCGGGCCCGGAGCCGTCCTAGGCTCGTTCCCGGGGCCTGGAGCGGACGCCCGCGGCGGCCGCTGCTGCGCCACTTCATCCAGGAGCCGCCGAGAGTCCAGCGAACGTGCCCGGCCTCGCCGCCTACATCCCGCCCTTGGACCTCCGGGCCGTGGGGCACCATCTCGCGGCGGTGCTCCGGCTCCTGGGCCTCCTCCTGGCGGTCCCCGCCGCCGTGGCCGCGGCCGGCGGCGAATGGGAACCGGCGGCGCGCTTCGCCCTCCTGGCCGCCGGCACGTGGGGGGCCGGGTTCCTCGGCGGCCGCGGCCACGGCCCGGACCTGCCCCTCCGGGAGGCCCTGGTGGTCACGGCTCTGGCCTACGTGGCCGCCGGGCTGGCGGGCGCCCTGGCCTTCGTCCCGGCGGCCGGCTTCTGGGATGCCCTCTTCGAAGCCGTGAGCGGCTTCACCACCACCGGCCTCGGCATCCTCGACCCGGGGGCCCTGCCGCGCTCCCTCCTCTTTTTCCGCTCCTATGCCCAGTGGGTCGGCGGCGCCGGCATCATCGTCCTTTCCGTGGTGCTGCTCTTCGGGCCCGGCCAGGCGGCCTTCCGGCTCTACGGGGCGGAGTTCGGCGGGGAGAACCTGGTCGGGAGCGTCCGGGCCACGGGCCGCGTGGTCCTCGGCGCCTACGTGCTGCTGACGGCCGGCTGCTGCCTCCTCTACCTGGGCCTCGGGATGTCCCCCCTCGACGCGGTGCTCCACGCCTTCTCCACGATCTCCACCGGCGGCTTCTCCCCCGCCCGCGAGGGCCTTTCCGGGGCGGGCCCCGGCCTTTCGGCCGCGGTGACGGCGGCCATGTTCCTCGGTGCCGTGAGCTTCCCCCTCTACCACCGGGTACGGACCAAGGGGCTGCGGGCCGCGGCCCGGGACGTGGAACTCCGCTGGATGGCGGGGATCGCCGCCGCGGCCACCGCCGCCTTCCTGGCGCTCGGCGCCCCCGGGCTCCACGCGGCCGCCTTCCGGGCGGTGAGCGCCCTCTCCACCACCGGCTTCGCCCTCTCGGACCCCGCCGCCTGGGCGCCCCCGGAGAAGACCCTGGCCACGATCCTCATGCTGGTGGGCGGAAGCACTGGGTCCACCGCCGGCGGCATCAAGATCCTGCGGCTCGTCCTGGCACTCCGTGTGGTATCATGGGGTATGAAGCGGCTCCTCCTCCCGCCGGAGGCCAAGGTCCCCCTGGCCATCGGCGGCGTCCAGTTCTCCGAGACGGACATCCGGTCGGCCTTCGGCTTCCTGGCCCTGTACGCCCTCATCTTCACCGCCTCCACCCTCGTCCTCACCCTGTGGGGCTTTCCCGCGGGGGACGCGGCCTTCGAGTCCGCCTCGGCCCTGGGGACGGTGGGCCTCTCGGCGGGCGTCACGGGCCCGGGGCTCCCCCTCCCCGCCAAGGCCCTCCTGATATTCGACATGCTGGCGGGCCGGCTCGAGATCCTGCCCCTCCTCGTCCTCTTGGCCCCCTGGCACTGGCGGCCCCGGCGCCGCCCGGGAAGGACGCGGCCATGAAGGTCGTCATCACCGGCGTCGGGGACACGGGGCGCAACCTGGCGGACATGCTCGCCCGCGGGGACGACGTGGAACTGGTCCTGGTGGACAGCGACGAGAGGCTCTGCGAGCATCTTTCCGAGGAGCTGGACGCCCTGGTGCTCCACGGCGACGCCACCGACCCAAAGCTCCTCAAGGACGCGGGCCTTCCGGAGGCCGACGCCCTGGTCTGCGCCACCGGCACCGACGCCATCAACACGGTGATCGCCATGCTGGGCCACCGGATGGGAGTCGGGAAGATCGTGGTGAAGCTGAACGACGTGGGCCTCCGCGCCGCGTGCCAGGAGATCGGGGTCACCCGGGTGATCGCTCCCAAGATCGCCGCGGCGGCGGAGATCCTCTCGACGATACGGGGCCTCCATCGCCTCGATTTCTCCCTGGTGGCCAGGGGCGGGCTGCGGCTGGCCGAGCTGGACGCCGGCGCGGGCGCCGGCCGGCGGCTCGCGGACCTGGCCGTGCCCGGCGGCCTCCTGGTGGTGGCGGTCCTCCGGGGCGAGCAGATGATGGTACCCAGGGGCAAGACCCGCCTCGAGGCGGGGGACGTCCTCTTGACGCTGGCGGAAGACGAAAAGACCCTGGAGCGGTTCAGGGAACTCCTGCGGGAGGCCACCTCCCGAGAAAAGGAGGACGAGGCATGACATCCCACGGGCCCACCCCCCCGCCGCGGCGCCTCGGCCGGCGCGGCGCCCTCCTGCTGTCCGTCCTGCTCTTCGCGGCCCCGGCCGGCGCCGGCGAGGTCCTCCCCTTCCGCGCCCCGCCCGAGACGGAACGCCCCGCCGGCCCCGGCGCCGACCTCGTCCGCCTGGGGCGCCGCATCGCCACGCATACCCCGGCGGAACTGCCGGATCTCGGCGGCAACGCCCTCCGGTGCAGCAACTGCCACCTCAAGGCCGGGACGGTTCCCTACGCCGCGCCGTGGGTGGGAGCCCCGGCGCGGTACCCGCGCTACAGCGCCCGGAACGCCCGGCAGGTGGACCTTCGGGAACGCATCCAGGGGTGCTTCCAGCGCAGCCTGAACGGGAAGGCCCCGCGGAAGGACAGCCGGGCCATGGACGCCCTGGTGGCCTACATCCGCTGGCTGTCCAAGGACCTCCCGCCCGGCGCCACCGTGGAGGGCCGCGGCATGCCCATGCTGGACGAACCCGCCGTCCCGGACCGGCGCCGGGGCGCCCGCCTCTACCTGGACCGCTGCGCCGTCTGCCACGGGGAGGACGGGGCCGGTCGGCTCGACCAGAAGCCGCCCCGCTACCCCTACGGCTTCCCGCCGCTCTGGGGACCGCGCTCCTTCAACATCGCGGCGGGCATGGCGCGGCTCCACAAGGCCGCGGCCTTCATCCAGCGGAACATGCCGCTCGCCGCCGGCGGGACCCTCACCGTCCAGGAGGCCTACGACATCGCCGACTTCGTCATCCACCAGCCCCGGCCCGACTTTCCCGGCAAGGAACGGGATTGGCCCAAGGGAGGAAAACCCGAGGACGCCCGGTATTGACCGCCGGCCGACCTCGCCCCGCCGGCCGACGCCGGCCCCACCGGAGGTTCACCGTGAAGCACCGCCTCGCCGCCCTCCTCCTGGCCCTCGGCTGGTCCTGTGCCCTCCTTCCGGCCTTCGCCGCCGACCCGCTCCTCGAGCGGGCCCGCCTCCACTTCGACCCCCTGCCGGACCACCCGCCCGACCGGCCCGCCAACCCCGTGACCCCCGAGAAGGTCCGCCTGGGAAAGACCCTCTTCTTCGACCCCCGCATCTCCCGGAGCCAGGCGGTGAGCTGCCACACCTGCCACAACCTCTCCCTGTGGGGCGTGGACCGCCAGGAGACATCCATCGGCCACGCCTGGCAGCGGGGCCCCAGAAACGCCCCCACCGTGCTGAACGCCGTCTTCAACCTGGCCCAGTTCTGGGACGGCCGGGCCCGGGATCTCGCCGAGCAGGCGGGCGTTCCCATCCAGTCGCCCCTGGAGATGGCGGCCTCGAAGGCCTACGTGGTCCAGGTCCTCTCGAGCATGCCGGGCTACCTCCGCCTCTTCCGGGAGGCCTTCCCCGGGGAAGCCGACCCCGTCACCTTCCGGAACGCCACCCTCGCCATCGAGGCCTTCGAGGCCACGCTCCTGACCCCCGGCGCCCCCTTCGACCGTTTTCTCCAGGGCGACCCGGACGCCCTCACCCCGGAGCAGCGCAAGGGGCTCGCCCTCTTCATGGACAAGGGATGCGCGGCCTGCCACATGAGCCTGAACGTGGGCGGCAACGGCTACTACCAGTTCGGGGTGGCCGACGCTCCGCCCGCCGGCGTCTGTCCCTCCACGGACCCGGGCCGCGAGGCCGTCGTGGAGACCATCACCTGCGAGTTCGTCTTCAAGGCCCCGTCCCTGCGCAACGTGGCCATGACCCCGCCCTACTTCCACTCCGGAAAGGTGTGGGACCTGCACACGGCCGTGGCCATCATGGGATCGGCACAGCTGGGTCTCCGCCTTGCGCCCGGCGAGGTCACCCTGGTCACCCGCTTCCTCGAATCCCTCACCGGCCGCCCGCCGGTGGTGACCCTGCCGGAACTGCCGCCGGCCACAGACCGGACGCCGCCCCCCGCCCCATGATCCCCGGTTTCCCGGCACGGTTCCGGGGGCTATAGTAGGGGGAGCCGGTCGCCCGGCCCACCGCGCCATGAGCCCGACCCACCTCTCTTCCAACGCCTGGCGGATCACCCTCGCCACCGTGGCCTGGGTGGCCCTCATCTCGGCCCTGCACTACTGGAGGAACGTGGACCACGGGCGGGTCCAGGTCCTCCGCATGGGCTACATGCCCGTGGTGACCAACCTGGCCTGCCCCCTCCTTGACTACGCCACCCGGAACGCCGCCGACGTCCGGTTCGAGGCCCTCAAATTCGGCTCCTTCGCGGAAATGGGCGACGCCCTCCGCGAGGGCCACATCGACGCCGCCTTCATGATCGCCCCCCTGGCCATCGTGATGCGCCAGCAGGGCGTCCCCGTCAAGGTGGTCTACATCGGCAACCGCCACGAGAGCACCCTGGTGGTGCGATCCGAACTCCCGGTCCGGACCTTCCGCGACCTGGCGGGGCACACCCTGGCGGTCCCCATGCGCTACAGCGGCCACAACGTGGCCGCCCGCCTGCTGGCCCGGAAGTACGGCATCGAGGACCGGATCCGGATCCTCGAGATGAACCCGCCGGACATGCCATCGGCCCTGCTCTCCGGGGGGCTCGACGCCTACTTCGTGGGGGAGCCCTTCGCCATGCAGGCGGTGCGGACGGGACGGGCCCGGGTCCTGCTCCACGTGGAGGACGTCTGGCCCGGCTTCATCTGCAACCTCCTGGTGGTACGGGAAGACCTGCTCGAACGCCGCAGGGAATGGATCGCGCGCCTGGTGGAGGGTGCCGCGCGCTCCGGCCTGTGGGCCTCGCGCCATCCCGAGGAGGCGGCCCGGATCGTGGCGAAGTACTGGAACATGCCCGCGGAGACGGTGGCCGACTGCCTCACCCACCCCCGGGGACGATTCGTCTACGACCGGTTCGTGCCGAAGGTGGAGGAACTCCGGGAGCTGGCGCACCGGATGATGGAGGTGGGACTCGTCGGCACGGACGACGTCTCGGGCCTGGTGGACGACAGCCTGGCCCGGTCGGCCCGGCTGGACGACATCACGGACTTTTTCAGCATCCTCTCGCCGCCGGTGCAGCCGCTGGACACCGCCCGGGGCGAAGCGCCCCGGGCGGGCACCCGCCGCCGCTGATCCTCACCCGGCGCCGCCGGGCCTGGACCGGTCTCACCCGCACTCGGCCAGGTACCGCATCTTGGCCTCGTACTCCGCCCGGGTGATCTCTCCCCGCTCGAACCGCTCCCGGAGAAGGCGCGCCGGGCCCTTGAGCAGGCAGGAGACCCCACCCCCGCCGGAGCGGGCATGGCGCCACCAGGCGAGCACGAGGCCCACCACGATCCCCGCGGCAAAACCCAGCAGTACGGCGGTTTCCATGCGATGTCCCTCCTGATGGATCGGCGGCCGCCCGGCCGGCGTTCCATTTCGATTTCATCTTACCCCCCGGATCTCCCCGGGAAAAGGCGTGCGAAATCACCCGATTTTGCGCCCTGATTTGACAAGCCCCGCGTGGCCGTCCTAAGTTGAAAAAATGCGCCGGGCCCGGAGGTGCCCGGCCCAGCGGGCATCGATGTTCAAGAGACTCCTCATCGCCACCGACACCGACGCGGCCTCGCCGCGGATCCTGGAATGCCTGCCCGAGGGCAACCCCCTGGGCGTGGAGGAAATCGTCCTGGTCCACGTGGCCGGGCCGGACGCCGCCGGGGCGGCGGACCGGATCGCGGCCGCCCGGCGGGGCCTCGAGGCCCGGGGATTTTGCGTGAAGGTGGACCTCCCCGCCGGGGTGCCGACCCGGGCCATCCTCGAGGCGGCCGACCGGCACGACGCCTCGGTCATCGTGGTGGGGTCCCATCACCGGGGCACCCTCCGGGGCGCCCTGGTGGGGAGCACCAGCTACAGCGTCCTCCACGAGACGGACCGGCCGGTGCTTCTGGTGCGGCTCTGGGGGGACGGCGCCTGCGACGCCCCCGCGGGCCCCGCGCAGTGCCTGCGCCACATCCTCTTCCCCACGGATTTCTCCGAGACGGCCGAGCGGGCCTTCCTCTACCTCGAGGCCCTGGCGCGGGCCGCCGGTTCCGAGGTCACCCTCTACCACGTCCACGACCGGGCGCGCATCGATCCCTACCTCCGCGACCGGCTCCCCGAGTTCGACCGGGTGGACCGGGAACGCCTCGAGCGGCTCAAGGCCCACCTCGAGGCCAACGGGGCGGGCCCCTGCCACGTGGAGGTCTCCTACGGCGTCCCGGCGCAGCGGATCCTGCACCTCGCCCGCAACAAGGATTTCAGCCTGGTGGTCATGGGGACCCAGGGGCGGGGCTTCCTCCCCGAGGTCTACATGGGGAGCACCGCCAACGCCGTGGCCCGCCACGGACCGCTCCCGGTGCTCTTCGTCCCGAAGCGGCGCTGACCCGGCCTCCCCCTCAGGCCGTCCCGGTCCGACCGAGCCGCCGCCGGAGGGCCGAGGCGAGGACCGCCACCTCCGGCACCCGGAGCGGCGCCAGCACCACGGCGTAGCAAGCGGCCCCGAGGACCACCGCCGCCCCCACCCCCCAGAGCGTGGCCCAGAACCCGGCCCCGGGCTCCAGGAAAAGCGGGCCCCGGAGCAGGACGAGCACCCAGCCCATGACCGCCGAGGCGAGGCAGATCTTCGCCAGCGAGGCCACGAGCCGACCCGCCGGATACCCCCCGACCTTCCGGTAGAGGACCACGGCCAAGAGGAGGAAGTTCGCCGTCATGGCCACGGAGAGGGCCAGGGCCACGGCCCGGTGCTGGAGCGGCCCGAGCAGCCACCAGACCACGGCGAGGTTCACCCCCACCGCGGTAAAGCTGCCGATCACCGGCCACTTGGCGTCGTCCAGGGCGTAGAAGACGGGCACCACGATCTTGACGGCCCCGTAGGCGAAGAGCCCGATGAGGAAGAACCGCAGGGCCGCGGCGGTCATGAGGGTGTCGTGGGGCCCGAAGCGGCCGTGCTCGAAGAGGAGCCGGACCACCGGCTCTGCCAGGATCCACAGCCCCACGGCCGCGGGCACGGTGAGTGCGAAGCCCAGGGTGAGGGAGGAGACCAGGGTCTCGCGCATGGGGCCGATCTCGCGCCGGGCCGCCTGGCGCGAAACCACGGGCATGGTGGCGATGCTCAGCGCCACGCCGAACATCCCGATGGGGAGGAACATGATCCGGAAGGCGTAGCTCAGCCAGGCCACGCTGCCGGGGGCGCACAGGGAGGCGAAGCGGGTGTTCACGAAGATGTTGATCTGCGTGGCGGAGAGCCCCACCACGGCCGGCACCATGAGGAGGCCGATGCGCCGCAGGCCCGGATCCCGGAGATCGATCCGCGGCCGGAGCCGGAAGCCGAGGCGGTGCAGGAGCGGCCACTGGACGAGGAGCTGCGCCAGCCCCCCGGCCAGCGTCCCCACGGCCATCCCCACGATCCCCGGCACCCCGTGGCGGGGAAGCACCAGGGCCAGCCCGCCCCCGAGGAGGATGCAGGTGAGATTGAAGCAGCTCGAGGCCAGGGCCGGTATGAAGAACCGGCCCTTGGTGTTGAGCACCCCCATGACCACGGAGGCCAACGAGACCAGGATCAGGAACGGGAACATGATCACGGTGAGGCGCCGGGTGAGGAGGAGCTTCCCCGGCGCCTGCCCCTCGAACCCCGTGGCCATGAGCCGGACGATCTCGTCGGAGAAGACCGTTCCCAGAAGGACCACCAGGCCGAGGAGCACCGCCAGGACGGCCATGACGTTGTTCACCAGGGCCCAGGTCTCCTCCCGGGTCCGCTTCTGGTCGTAGTCGGTGAAGACCGCCACGAAGGCGGCGCTCAGGGCCCCCTCGGCGAAGAGGTCCCGGAGGAGGTTCGGGATCCGGTAGGCCACCACGAAGGCGTCCATGGCCGTCCCGGCGCCGAAGAGCCCGGCGAGGACCTGCTCCCGGACGAGGCCCAGCACCCGGGAGAGCAGCACCGCGAACCCAACGGAGCCGGCGGACCTGGCGATGCCGGCGGTTTCGCCGCCCCCGGCGGGGCGGCGGGGTCCACCCGCGGCCGGACCGGTCCGCCCGTTCACGCCGGCCGGCCGGGGCGGCGGACCGTCCACCGCCAACGCTGGCCCCTCGGTGTGTCCATGACCTCGACCCCCAGGGCGAGGAGCCGCCCGCGCAGCTCGTCCGCCCGCTGCCACTCCTTCCGGGCCCGGGCCGCCTCCCGCTCCTCGAGGAGGGCCAGGATCTCCGGATCCACCGGGGCCGAGGCGTGATCCACGTCGAGGAACCCGAGCACGGCGTCCACCCGGGCGAGCCCCTCCACCACGGCCCGGGCGTCCGGGGCCGACAGGCGCCGCCCGGCCACCAGGGGCTGGAGCCGCCGGACCAAACCGTAGAGGTGGGCGAGGGCACGGGAGACGTTGAGGTCGTCGTTCACGGCCCGGGAGAAGCCGTGTTCCATCCCGGCCACCGCCTCGATGACCTCCGGCCGGGGATCGCCGCCCTCGTCCGCCCCCGCCTCCGCCAGGCAGCGGACCTCGCCGGTGAACTGGTCCAGCCGGTCCAGGGCCCGGGCCGCCTCATCGAGGAACCGGCGGGAGAAGTTGAGGGGTTTCCGGTAGTGGGTGCGAAGGAGGAAGAAGCGCACCTGGCGCCCGGTGTACCCCTCGTCGAGGAGGTCCCGGAGCGTCACCACGTTGCCGGCCGAGCGGGACATCTTCTTCCCGTCCGCCAGGACCAGCTCGCTGTGGAGCCAGTACCGGGCCAGGGGCTGGCCGGTGAGGGCCACGGCCATGGCGATCTCGTTCTCGTGGTGGGGGAAGACCAGGTCGCAGCCGCTGGTGTGGATGTCGAAGAAGTCCCCCAGTTCCTTCATGGACATGGCGGCGCACTCGATGTGCCACCCCGGCCGGACCTGTCCCCAGGGGGTCTCGTAGCCGATGCCGTTCTTGAGCTCCTCCAGGGTCACCCGCTTGAAGAGGGTGAAGTCCACCGGGCTGTCCTTCTCGTAGTCGTCGAGGTCCACGGTGGCCCCGAGCCGGATCCGGGACAGATCCACCCGGGAAAGCCGCCCGTAGTTGGGCAGCTTCGAGATGTCGAAGTAGATGGAGCCGTGCTTCTCGTAGGCGTAGCCCGCCTCCACGAGCCGCTGGGCCAGGCGCACCATGTCCGGAACGTGGCGGCTGGCGCGGGGGTAGGCCTCGGCGGTGCGGACGCCGAGACTCCGGACGTCCTCGAGGAAGGCGGCGGCGTAGTGGTCCGTCAGTTCCTCGAGGGTGCGCCCCTGGTCCAGGGCGGCGCGGATGGTCTTGTCGTCCACGTCGGTGATGTTCATGACGTGGCGGACCTCGTAGCCCTGGGCCTCCAGCACCCGCCGGAGGAGGTCGGCCACCACCACGCGCCGGCAGAGGCCGAGGTGGGCGAACTCGTAGGCCGTGGGCCCGCAGGAGTAGATGCGCACCTTTCCGGCCTCGAGGGGCTCGAAGATCTCCTTGCGCCGGGTGAGGGTGTTGGTGAGATGGAGGGCGCCGGGCCGGGCCTCCTCGTCTTCCTCCGGGTAGTGGAAGAGGTCGGTGCTGAGGTAACGCTCGCCGCCGTCGGGGAAGATGACCACGACGCGGCCGGACTCCATGCGGGCGGCCACCCGGAGGGCCGCCGCGAGCGCCGCCCCGCTGCTCATGCCGGCGAAGATGCCCTCCTCCCGGGCCAGGCGCCGGGTCATCTCCAGGGCCTCCTCGTCGGCCACGTGGAGGATCTCGTCCGGGAGCCGCTTGTCGAAGATCCCCGGGCGGTAGGACTCCTTCATGTTCTTGAGCCCCTGGAGCCGGTGGCCGAGGTAGGGCTCCATGCCCACCACGCGGATGGAGGGATCGAGCTCCCGGAAGCGCCGGGCCAGCCCCATGAGGGTCCCGGTGGTGCCCATGGTGGCCACCACCGCGTCGAGCCGCCCCCCGGTCTGCTCCCAGATCTCCATGGCGGTGTGCTCGTAGTGGGTCCGCCAGTTGTCGGGGTTGTTGAACTGGTCGGTGCAGAAGTAGCGGTCGGGATGCCGGCGGGCGAGCCGATAGACCTCCTCTATGGCACCGTCGGTGCCGAGCCGGGCGGGTGTCAGCAGGATCTCGGCCCCGTAGGCCCGCATGATCTTGCGCCGCTCGATGCTGGCCGCCTCGCTCATGGCGATGCAGCACCGGTAGCCCTTGACCGCCGCCACCAGGGCGAGCCCGATGCCGGTATTGCCGCTGCTGGCCTCCAGGATGACCTTGCCCCGGGTGAGCTCGCCCCGGGCCTCGGCCCCCTCGATCATTCCGAGGGCGATCCGGTCCTTGATGGAGCCGCCGGGGTTGAAGGACTCGAGCTTGGCGAGGATCTCGACCCGCGGGTAGGGGTTGAGGCTGCGGATGGGAACCAGGGGGGTGCGGCCGATCTGGTCGAGGATGTTGCCCCGCGGCCGCGGGGGGGTCTGTCCGTTGTTCGCCATCTTCTCCGGCTCCGGCCCCGACTTCGAGACGGGGCCAGCATATAGGCCCCACCGCTGCTTGACAAGTGGCGCCGCCTCTGTTGTCATCGGCCTAGTCGATACGAAACGATACGAGCGCTGATGAAGACCTCCCCCCGCCCCGCCACCTCCGGCCCATCGAAGGCCGCCCGCCCGCTCCGGGTCTGGTTCCTCTCCCGGGAATACCGTGGGATCGCCGGCGCCGGCGGCGTCCAGGACGTCACCTGTGACCTCGCCGAGGCCCTGGCCCGCGCCGGGGTCCGGGTCACCGTGGTGCTCCCCCGGTACGGGTTCGTGCCGGCGGCGGACCTCGGCTTCCGCCCCCTGGACCTCGGCTTCGACATCGACATGAACTACACCCACGAGGAACGCCGGGAGCGGGTGGCGTTCCACGCCCTGCGCCGAAGGGGCGTGGAGATCGTCCTGGTGGAGGCGGACAGGTTCGCAGAAAAACACGGCGTCTACGCCTACACCGCCGAGGAGGAGGCCGCCGACCCCACCCACCGGCGGGGTGCCGGTCACTACGACTACTTCGCCATGAACGTCCTCCACCAGAAGGCCGCCCTGGCCCTGGCCGTGGCCCGGGGGCGGGCGCCGGAGGTCTTTCACTGCCACGACGGCCACACGGCGACGCTCCCCGCCCTCATGCGCGAGCTCGAGGGGTTCCGGGTCTTCTTCCGCCGGAGCGCGGCCCTCGTCACCCTCCACAACGCGGGCATCGGCTACCACCAGGAGATCCAGGACCTCCCCTTCGCCCGGGCCAACACGGGCCTCCCCTGGCGGGTGATCACCGGTTCGCTCCTCAACGGGGCCTTCGATCCCTTCCTCGCCGGGGCCGCCTATGCCCCGATGAACACCGTGAGCGAGAACTACGCCCGGGAACTCCAGGAGACGGAGCTGGACGCCCTCACCGGCTGGCTGGGTCACGCCCTGCGCGACCGGGGCGTCCGGCTCGAGGGCATCACCAACGGGATCAACCCCGACGCCTTCGATCCGCGCCGCCACCGGCGCCTGGGGCTGGCGGCCCCCTTCGATCCCGCCACCGGGGACCTGGCCGGAAAGGCCGCCTGCCGGCGGCGGTTGCTGGCCGACCTCGCCGCCGGGCGGACCGGCCGGGCCGCGGCCATCGGTTCCCTGGACACCGCGGCGGACGTCCCGCTCCTCACCGCCGTCACCCGGCTCTCCGAACAGAAGGGGATGGACATCCTGGCCGAGGCCCTGGAAGACCTCCTGGTCGAGGAACCGGACTTCGGGGTGCTGATCCTGGGCGCCGGCGAACGGGCCGTGGAGGAGCGGCTGGCCAGGCTGGCGGAACGGCCGGAGCACGCGGGGCGCTTCCTCCTGCTGCTCGGCCACGACCCGGCCCTCGCCCTCAAGGTCTACGCCGCCGGGGACTTCTTTCTCATCCCCTCCAGGTACGAGCCCTGCGGCCTCACCGACTTCATGGCCCAGCTCATGGGGAACCTCCCGGTAGTGCACCTGACGGGCGGGCTCGTCAAGGTCCGGGACGGCTTCAACGGTTACGGCTACGCGCCCAACACCCCGGCGGCCCTCAAGGCCGCCGTGGTCCGGGCGCTCCGGGACCACCGGCAGCGGCCGCAGGTCCTCGACCGGATGCGCCGGGACGCCGTCCGGCACATCCGCGAGCACTTCACCTGGGAACGGGTCCGCGGCCGTTACCTCGACCTCTACCGGCAGGCCCTGCGGGCCGTGGCCGGCGGGAGCGGCCCGGTGCGGAGGCGGAGGCGGCCGTGATCGAGATGCGCCAGGTCCAGGTCTTCCTCGCCGTCTGGCGCCTCAGGAGCTTCAGCCGCGCGGCCGAGGCGGTCCATCTCACCCAGCCCACGGTGAGCGGCCACATCGCCGCCCTGGAGGACCACCTCGGCGCCCGCCTCTTCGACCGGTCCGGCCGCGAGGTCACCCCCACCAAGGCCGGCGCCCTCTTCTACCCCTATGCCCGGCAGATCTGGCGCCTCCAGGGCCAGGCGGAACGGGAGATGGCCCTCTTCGCGGGCCAGGAGAAGGGCACGCTCGAGATCGGCGGCAGCAACATCCCCGGCCAGTACATCCTTCCCGGGCTGATCGGGGCCTTCCGGCGCACCCGGCCCAAGGTGGGCATCAGCCTCACCGTGGGCGACACCCGGTCCATCACCGCCGCGGTGGCCGAGGGGGACCTGGAGCTGGGCGTGGTGGGGGCCCGGCTGAACCGGTCGGAACTCCACTACGAGTCCTTCCTCGAGGACCGCCTCGTCCTGGTGGTGCCGCCGGACCACCCCCTGGCCGATGCCCCCCGGGTCACCCCGGACGATCTTGCGCGGTTCCCCGTGGTCACCCGGGAGCGGGGCTCCGGCACCCGGATCGCCGCCGAGCGGGCCCTGGAACAGGCCGGCGACGTCATCCGCCGGCTGGAGGTGGTGGCCGAGCTCGGCAGCACCGAGGCGGTCCGCCAGGCGGTCAAGGCGGGGCTGGGCTGCGCCGTGGTCTCGCGGCGGGCCGTGGAGGACGACGTCCGAAACGGCCTCCTCGCGATCCGGGAGATCGACGGCGTCGATCTCCGGCGGCGGTTTTTCCTGGTACGCCACCGCAAGCGCACCCTCTCCCCGGTGGCCGAGGCCTTCTACGACTTCCTCCTCCGTCGGCGGGAGGGATGACGGGGGCCGCCCCGGCCGGCCTCATCCCCCGGGTTCGCCGCACCGTGTGCCCGGCGGCCCGTTCCGGGCCGCTTCATCCCGGGGCGGGACCGGGTCCACCTTCCCGGGACGGGGCCGCGCGGCCAGCAGCGCCGCCCCGAGGGCGCCGGTGAAGTCCGGCTCGGGGGGCACCCAGACCGGGAGCCCCGCGACCCCGGCAAGCACCTCCGCCATGGCGCGGTTCCGGGCCACCCCGCCGGTGAAGACCACCTCCCCCGCCGCCCCCACGCGCCGGAGCATGGCCGCCGCCCGCCCCGCCACCGAGGCCACCAGGGCGCGGGCCACGTCCGCCGCGGGCACGCCTCGGCTCCGGAGGGCCACCACCTCGGTCTCGGCGAAGACGGTGCACATGCTGCTGATGGCCACGGTATCGGCCCCGGAGAGGGCGAGCGCCCCGAAGTCTTCCAGCGGGCAGCCGAGGGACTGGGCCGTCACCTCGAAGAACCGGCCCGTCCCGGCGGCGCAGCGGTCGTTCATCTCGAACCGGAGCACCCGCCCCCCGGGCCCGAGGGTCATGGCCTTGGTGTCCTGGCCGCCGATGTCGAGCACCGCCCGGGCCCCGGGCCGCAGGACGGCCGCGCCCGCGGCGTGGGCCCGGATCTCGGTGACGGCGCCGATGCCGAGTTCCTTGGCCACCAGGTGCCGGCCGTACCCCGTGGCCAGGGCCGACCGGAAGTCGAGGTCCGAAAGCATCCGCCGCACCTGGTCCAGGTAATCGAAGGCGGTCTCCGCCCGGCGGCGGACGCGGACCGCCCCCGCCGCCACCGCCACCACCTCCACGGTGCGGGAGCCCACGTCGATGCCCACGGCGTCCACGCCCCGCCGCCCCATCACCCCAGGGTCTCGACGAAGGCCTCGATCCGGGTCGCCAGGGCGTCCACGTCCTCCATGGAGTAGTCCGTCTCGATCCGCAGCATGGGAATCCCTTCCCGGTCGAGCCGGTCCCGGACCCGCGCGGCCTCGATGGCGTAGGGCTGGCAGAACTGGAGGGCGAAGTGGACGACCCCGTCGGCGCGGGTCCGGCGGACCATCTCCACCACGTGGTCCAGGCGGTCGTCGTTGGGGGTGAAGCAGGCGCAGTCGATCCGCAGGTAGCGGTCCACCAGGGCGTCGAGGAGGGCATCGAGGTCCGCGGCGGCCTCGTCCACGAGGTCCCGGGTGTGGCGCTCCCCGATGCAGCTCTCCTCCCCCACGATCACGGCGCCGGCCCCCTCCACCACGTGGGGCACCTTCCAGTTGGGGACGGCCATGGGGGCCCCGGCCACCAGGAGGCGCGGCGTCCCGGCCGGTGCCACGCCCCGCCCGGCGGCCACCCGTGCCTCAAGCTCGTCGCAGAGGGCCTCCACCGCGCCGGTGAAGCGCTCCGGGTCGTCGTAGAAGGCCACCTGGTTCACCAGGAGGGCGTCGCGGCCGCTGATGGGGGCCGGGTCGGCGCCCCGGAGCCGGGCCAGCCGCTGGAGCGCCCGGCGGCGCCGATTGACGAGGCGGACGGCCCGGGCGAGCCCCTCGGCGGTGATGCGGCGGCCGGTGAGGGCCTCGAGGGCCTCCGCCAGGCGCCGGACTTCCTCCCGGAAGAGGGCCCGGTCGGCGGAGCGCTTCGCCTGGGGGACCTCCATGACGTAGGTGGGGGCGAGGTCGGCCAGCAGCTCGTAGGCCTTCTTCTTGCCGTCGCACGTGGTCTCCCCCACCAGGAGATCGCAGGCGGCCATGAACGGGCAGAGCCGGGCGAGGCGGAAGCCGAAGAAGGACTTCACCAGGGGGCAGGTGTTGCGGGGGAGAAGCCGCTCGGCCTCCGCGAAGCCGACCTCCGCCCCCGCGCACAGGCCCACGCACGCCGCGCCCGCGGCCAGAACCAGTTCCTCGGGCACGAAGACGCAGAAGGTGCCCACCACCTTCCGGCCCTCGGCCCGGGCCGCCTGGAGCTCCCGGACCCGCCCGCCGTGGATGTCCGCCATGACGGCGTCCAGGTAGGCCATGGCCCGGGGCCGGTCGGCCTGGGAGAGGTAGACCTCCCGGTAATAGCCGCCGAGGAGCTCGAGGAGCCGTTCGTGGGCGGGAAGGTCCAGGCCGAGCCCGCGCCACATCTCGTCGTAGTCGCCGCCCATCTTCGATGACTCCTTGGGGTGACTCCTCGCCGTGGAAGACCGGGGCCCCGCGCCGCCGCGGGACCCCGGGGTGGGTTGGAGGGAACCGGAGGGCCGGCGCGGACCGAACCGCTCGCGCACCGCACCAAGGGGGGAGGGACGCCCTCCGTTCCTGGTTCGAACCTAGCCCGGGGCCGCCGGGATGTCGAATGGTAATTATCGCTCGGATAAGGATGATCTATCGGTTTCGTCTATCAAAAATCCCGACCGTCCGGCGGCGGCCTTCCTGGCGGCCGGCACCAGCAGCCATAGGGCGAGGAGCGCCGACCCGACCCAGGCGGAAGGGCTCGGCCGGCCGGCCGCGAGCCCCGGGAGGGCGCTGCCGGAAACGGCCAGCGCCGTGCAGGGAAGGAGGCATCCGAGCGCGGACCCGGCCAGGTACGCCCTCCACCCCACCCGCGTAGCGCCGAAGGCCAGGCCCAACCGGTGGGCCGGGAGGAAGGGATGGAGGCGCGCCAGGAGGACCGCCCGCCACCCGGACCGGGCCACCTCCCGCTCCAGGGCCGAAAGGCGCCCGGCGCCGACCCGCCGGGCGACCCGGGCGGGCCCCAGGCGGCGGGCCCGGCCGAAGGCCGCGGCGGCACCGCCCACGGCCCCGGCCGCCGCGGCGGCGGAACCGGCCGCCGGCCCGAGGAGGGCCCCCGCCGCCAGGGCCAGGGGCCAGGCGGCGAGACCCCGGAGGGCCGCGGCGAGCTCGGCCGCGGCAAGGAGCAGGAGCCAGGCCGCCGCCGGGACGTCCATGCTAGCGCGCCGCCTGCCGCCACTCGGCCATGCCGCCCTCGTAGTTCCGGGCGCCCGCGCGGCCCGCGAGCACCGCCGCGAGCCAGGCCCAGGCGGATCGCACCCCGCCCGCGCAGTAGAAGACCACGGGGCCGTCGGCCGGAACCCCCACCCGGGCCAGCACCGCCCGGAACCGCCCGGCGGAGATCGGTACCGGGGGATCCCCCTCCCGGAAGTCCGTCCAGGGGACGTGGACCGCCCCGGGGATCCGGCCCGTCCACCACTCCCACGTGGACCGGACGTCCACCAGGCGCCCCTCGCGGGCGGCCCGGGCCGCCGCCGCCCGGTCGGCCAGCACGTCCGGGCGGAGGGCCACCGTGTAGCCGGGCCCCGGCCGGGGCGGCGGGGCCGGGCCCCGTTCCAGCGGGAGCCCGGCCCGGCGCCATGCCTGGATGCCGCCGGCCAGGAGCCGGATGGGCCCCCGGTGGCCCAGGTAGGCCAGCACCCAGCAGATCCAGGCCTCGCCCCCCCAGCTCCGGCCGGCGTCCCCGTAGGCCGCCACCGGGGTGTCCGGGCCGATCCCGACCCGGGCCAGGGCCCCGGCCATGCGGCCCGGCGGCCACATCCGGTAGGGCACGCCGGACGGGTCGGTGCCGGTGTGGTCCTCCCAGGAGAAGGGCCGGGCCCCGGGGATGTGGCCCGCCTCGTAGGCCCGGCGGGAGCGGCCGTCCAGGACGACCCAGCGCTCCCTTTCGGCCGAAAGCGCCGCCGGGGTGAGAAGCCCCAGGTCGAACGCGCCCACCGCCCCCTCACCGGCACCGGCCGCTGAAAGGGCCGGAAGGAGCAGGATCCAGGCACCGAGCACGCACGGGGGAAACCGCATGAAACCCTCCTCGGGATCCGCCGCCCCACCGCCGGGGTCGGCAAACACCGCCTTCAGTATTAAACTGGCGGATCCCGGCGGTCAAAGCCGGCCCTCTCGGCCGCGACCGCCTGGGCACCCCGACCGCACCGGAGGAGACACGACCATGCCGCAAACGATCAAGGTCACGGGAATGAGCTGCCAGCACTGCGTCATGCGGGTCCGGGAGGCCCTCGAGGCCCTTCCCGGCCTGGCGGACGTCCAGGTGGACCTCGCCTCGGGGACCGCCACCTTCGAAAACCCGGGGGCGGTTCCCGACGAGGAGATCGCCCGCGCCGTTCGGGCGGCCGGCTACGGGGTGGACGGCTGACATGGACGACGCCGCCGGAAAGGACGAGACCCGCCTGGACCTCGCCGTCACGGGCATGGGGTGCGCCGCCTGCGCGGCCCGCATCGAGAAGGCCCTCTCGGCCCTTGCCGGGGTCCGGCGGGCCGCCGTGAACCTGGCCGCCGAGCGCGCCACGGCGTGGTTCGACCCGGCCCGGACCTCGCCGGACGACCTCGTCCGCGCCATCCGGGAGGCCGGCTACGGGGCCCGTCCCCTGGCCCCGCCCGGGCGGCGGGTGACGGTGGGTATCGGCGGCATGAGCTGCGCCGCCTGCGTGGTCCGGGTGGAGCGGGCCATCGCCCGCCTGCCGGGCACGACGGACGTGACCGTCAACCTGGCCGCGGGCCGGGCGACCTTCTCCTACGACCCGGCCCGGGCCGGCCTGGACGACGTCCGCCGGGCGGTGGAAGACGAAGGGTACCGGTTCCTCGGCCTGGTATCCGCCGTCACCGACACCGGGGAGAGCGCCCGGGACGAGGCGGCCCACGTCCGCCGGCTCCGGGACCGGCTCCTCTTGGGCGCGGCCCTGGCCCTCCCCGTCTTCCTGCTCTCCATGCCCGCCCTCTTTCCGCCGGCCCGGTGGCTCCCGGACCGGGCACGCTTCCTGTTGCTCCTGGTCCTCACGGCCCCCATCCAGTTCCACGTGGGGGCCGACTTCCTCTCCGGCGCCTGGAAGGCCCTCCGGCACCGGAGCGCCGACATGAACAGCCTGGTGGCCCTGGGGACCCTCTCCGCCTTCACCTATTCCTCGGTGGTGACCCTCTTCCCCGCCCCCTTCACCCGGGCGGGCCTGCCGCTCCACGTCTACTTCGATTCGGCCGCCATGATCGTGGTCTTCGTGCTCCTCGGCCGGTATCTCGAGCGGCGCGCCCGGGGGCGGGCCACGGCGGCCATGCGGCGGCTCATGGAACTGGCCCCGAAGACCGCCGTCGTGATCCGAAACGGCGAAGAGCGGGAGATCCCGGCGGGGCTCATCGTCCCGGGCGACACCGTGGTGGTGAAACCCGGGCAACGGGTCCCCGTGGACGGGGTGGTGGTGGGCGGGGCCTCCGCCGTGGACGAGTCCATGCTCACGGGCGAGGCCATGCCCGTGGAAAAGGCCCCGGGCGACGTCGTCATCGGGGGGACCCTCAACCTGAACGGCGTGCTCCGGTACCGGGCCGAGAAGGTGGGAAGCGAGACGGTGCTCGCCCAGATCGTCCGCGTGGTCCAGGAGGCGCAGGGTTCGAAGGCCCGAATCCAGCGCCTGGCCGATCGGGTGGCGGCCGTCTTCGTGCCGGCGGTGCTGGCCGCCGCCCTCGTCACCCTGGCGGCCTGGCTGGCCCTCGGGCCGGAACCCCGGCTCACCAACGCCCTCCTCGCCTTCGTCTCGGTCCTGGTCATCGCCTGCCCGTGCGCCATGGGCCTGGCGACCCCGGCGGCCGTCATGGTGGGGACCGGGCGCGGGGCGGAACTCGGCATCCTCGTAAAGGACGCCGTGGCCATGGAAAAGGCGGCGAACCTGTCGGTCTGCGTCTTCGACAAGACCGGGACCCTCACCGCGGGCCGGCCGGTGGTCTCGGCCCTGGTCCCGGCGGAGGGGTTCGACGAGGCCGGCCTCCTGCGCCTCGCCGCCGCGGCCGAGCGGGGCTCCGAGCACCCCCTGGCGCAGGCCGTCCTGGCCGCGGCCCGGCGCCGGGGAATAGAGATCCCCCGGCCCTCGGCCTTCGAGGCCCTGGCCGGCTTCGGCGTCCGGGCCGCCCTCCCCGACGGGGAGCTCCTGGCGGGGAAGCAGGAACTCCTCGAGCAGAACGGCCTCTCCACCGCCGGCCTCGAGGCCGCGGTGACGCCCCTGGTGGACAAGGGCCACACCCTGGTCTACGTGGCCCACGCGGGCCGGGTGGCGGGCGCCGTGGCCCTGGCCGACGAGCTCAAGCCCGAGGCCCCGGCGGTGGTCAGGGCCCTCCGGGAACTGGGCCTCAGGGTCTTCATGCTCACCGGAGACGGCCGGCGGACGGCCATGGCCATCTCGGAGCGGCTCGAACTCGACGGGTTCTGGGCCGGGGTGCTCCCGGCGGAAAAGGCCGACCGGGTAAGGGAGCTCCAGACGGGCGGAGCCACCGTGGCCATGGTGGGTGACGGCGTCAACGACGCCCCCGCCCTGGTGCAGGCCGACGTGGGGATCGCCCTGGGGACCGGCACGGACATCGCCCTGGACGCCGCGGACATCGGCCTCATGCGGGGGGACCTCACCGGGGTGGTCCGGGCCGTCCGCCTGGTGCGGGCCACGGTCCGGGTCATCCGGCAGAACCTCTTCTGGGCCTTCGCCTACAACGTCCTCGCCATCCCGCTGGCGGCCGGGGTCTTCTACCCGGCCTGGGGTCTCCGGCTGTCGCCGGCGGTGGCCGCGGCGGCCATGGCCATGAGTTCCGTCACCGTGGTGGCCAACGCCCTCCGGCTGCGGCGGGCCGGGTGACCGCCCGGATCAGGCCGCCAGCCGGGCGAGGGTCCCTCCCCACCGTATGAGGAAGGCCACGATCCAGGCGAGCACCATCAGATAGGAGACGGCGAAGGCCGTCCAGCCCACCGAGCCCGTCTCGCGCCAGATGGTCACCACCGTCACCACGCACGGGACGTAGATCAGGACGAAGGCCATGAAACCGAAGGCGGTGACCGGGGTGAGCCCGCTCCGCCTGAGCGCCGCCTTGAGGCCGTGGGCCTCCTCCCCGGTCCCCTCCGCCTGGAAGAGGACCCCCAGGGTGCTCACCACCACCTCCTTGGCCACGAATCCCGTGACGAGACTCACCCCGAGCCGCCAATCGAAGCCCAGCGGCCGAAGCACGGGCTCGATCCACCGTCCGAGGCGGCCGATGTAGCTGTGGGCCACCCGGTCCCGGGCCTCGGCCCGGTCGATGGCGGCGAGCCGTTCCGCGGCCGCCGCCCGGAGGGCGGCCGCGGCCTCGGGGGTGGCGGCCGCGGCCTCGGCGGCCTGGATCTCCGCCGCCGCCCGGGCCCGTTCCGCGCCGTAGTCCCGCTCCAGGGGCACGTCCCGCGGAAAGGCCCCGAGGAACCAGATGACCACGGAGAAGGCCAGGACCACGCCCCCCATCTTCTGGAGGTAGACCCGGGCCCGGTCCCACATGTGGATGACGAGGCTGCGCCCCGTGGGCATCCGGTAGGGCGGGAGCTCCATGACGAAGGGGGAGGACTCCCCCCGGAACAGGGTCCGCTTGAAGACCTGCCCCACCAGGATGGCCAGCGTCACGCCCAGAAGGTACATGGCGAAGAGGACGTTCCCCTCCCGGCCGGGGAAGAAGGCCCCGGCCAGGAGGACGTAGACCGGCAGACGCGCCGAGCAGCTCATGAGGGGGTTGATGAGGATGGTGAGGATCCGGTCCCGCCGGGTCTCCAGGGTCCGGGTGGCCATGATGGCCGGGACGTTGCAGCCGAAGCCCATGAGGAGCGGGATGAAGGACTTTCCGTGGAGTCCGAGGGTGTGCATGACCCGGTCCATGATGAAGGCCGCGCGGGCGAGGTACCCCGTGTCCTCCAGGAGGCTGATGCCGAGGAAGAGGAGCACGATGTTCGGGAGGAAGACGATCACCCCCCCCACCCCGCCGATGACGCCGTCCACCACCAGGTCCCGCAGGAGCCCGGCGGGCAGCGCCGCCCCGGCCGCGCGGCCGAGCCACGCCACCGCGGCCTCGATCCAGCTCACCGGGTACTCGCCCAGGGTGAAGGTTCCCTGGAAGAGGAGGTACATGATGAGGAGGAAGACCGGGAAGCCGAGGACGCGGTTGGTCACCACCTGGTCGATCCGGTCGCTCACCGTCTTCTTCGCCGCCGGGGACAGCCGCACGCACTCCTTGAGGGCCCCGGCGATGAAGCCGTAGCGGGCCTCGGCGATGAGGGTCTCGGGGTCGTCGGAGAAGATCCGCTGGAGATGTGCCCGGCTCCGGTCCACCTGGGCGAGGACGGCCGCCGCGGCCGGGCTCTCCTCCACCCGGCGGCGGACGGCCGGGTCCCCCTCGATGAGCTTGACGGCGAGCCACCGGGGGTAGCAGCTGGCGGCCAGCTCCGGGTCCTTTTGGACGGCCCGGCGGACGAGGGCGATCTCCTCCTCCACCTCGGGCCCGTAGTTCACGTGGACGTGGCGGGCCACCGGGTCCCGCCCCTCCGCCACCTCCACCGCCTTGTCGAGCAGGGCGTCGATCCCCTCCCCCCGAGTCCCAACGGTCTCCACCACCGGCACGCCGAGCAGCCGGCCCAGGTGCGCGTAGTCCACCCGGATCCCCCGGGCCCGGGCGACGTCCACCATGTTCATGGCGAACACCAGGCGGACGTTGAGCTCGATGAGCTGGACGGCGAGATAGAGGTTGCGCTCGAGGTTGGAGGCGTCGAGGATGTCCACCACCACGTCCGGGCGCTCGTTCAGGATGTAGTCCCGGGCCACCATCTCCTCCACCGAGTAGGCGGTGAGGGAATAGATGCCGGGCAGATCCACCACGCGCACCCGGTGCTCCCGGTGGACCACGGTCCCCTCCTTCTTTTCCACGGTGACGCCCGGCCAGTTGCCCACCTTCTGGCGGGCACCGGTGAGGTGGTTGAAGATGGTGGTCTTGCCGGCGTTGGGGTTGCCGGCGAGGGCGATGGTGAGATCCATGAAGCGGTTTCCCTTCCGCCCCGTGCCGGGGCGTCTTATCGCAATCGATTCACGATAATAACCGGATCCCCGGGCATTGCAAGGGCGGCGGGCCGGAAGGGATCAGGCGGCCCGGCGGGCGGCGGGCGGGGCCGCCGTCACGCCGCGCCGCCAGGGCGCCAGGCCCTTGAAGGGGCGGGCGTCGCGGAAAAGGAGCGACTTCAGGAGGCCGAGGGGGCGGACGATCCGGGGACCGAGGACCGAGCCGCGGATCGCCGGGTAGTCTCCCGGGAGCACCAGGGACAGAGCGGCGAAGAAGACGGCCGCGAGGAGGATCCCCTTCACCAGGCCGAGCGCGGCGCCGAGGGCGCGGTCCAGCCACCCCAGCTTCAACGACTCCAAGGTGTTCCGGGCCAGGACCCCGGCCGCGGTGGCGGCCAGGACCGCCGTCACGAGGATGAAGACGAAGGCGAGGACCGTCCGCCACCCGGGGTTCTCCACCCAGGGGGAGAGGACCTTGCCCAGGGCGGGGCCCCAAGAAACGGCCGCCACGAAGCCGAGCACCAGGCCCAGGACGGAGGCGATGGACCGGCTGAACCCCTTGAGGAGGCTGCGGACCAGCATGACCGCCACCATCGCGGCGATGACGTAGTCGACCCAGGTGAAATCCGGGAACCAGCCGCCCATCACGTCCCCGGCCGGCGGCCCCGCCTCGAGGGGTTCACAGGGCGGCCTCCGCCTCGGCGGTGGCGCCGTTCAGGTCCGTTTCCAGGCGGTTGCGATATGCCTCTATGGTGCCGCCGCGGGCGCCGGCCGGGACGTGGATGGGCGCGCCGTAGGCCACCACCACCCGGGCCCCCGGGACGGGCAGCACCAGGCGGTCCCAGCTGTTGAATCGCCAGGCCGGGCGGGCGGCGAACCCCACCGGAACCATGGGCACCCCGGTGTCGCGGGCCAGGACCACGGCCCCCTTCTGGGCCACCCGGGCCGGCCCCCGGGACCCGTCCGCCACGATGCCCGCGCCGTAGCGGTGGCGCCGCATGGCCTCCGCCATCCCGCGGATGGCCGCCAGCCCCCCCTTGTGGCGGGAGCCCCGGACCGGCACCTGCCCCCAGGCCCGGACCGCCCGGGCCACCCAGTCGCCGTCGCGGCTGCCGCTCACCATGATGAGGCCCCGCACCTTCCGGAAGTGGTAGAGGATGTAGACGAGGCTGAAGTGCCAGAGGGCGACGATCCCCGGCCGGCCCGGGGTGAAGAGGTCGCCGACCCGATCGCGGCCGACGACCCGGAGCCGGCAGGTGCCCATCCATGCCTCCACCGACCGGACCAGGGCCTTCGGCCCCCAGCCGATGGGCCCCGCCTCCATGATGGAGCCGCCTCCCGGCGCCCCCTCTCGCACTTTCATGGCGCTTGAGGTACCATAAGGAACTTCGGGGTTCAAGTCGCAGGCGCCGGTGCAGCCGGGATCGCCCACCGCGCCGGCGGCACACGAATCGCCGTCGTAACGCGGCCCTTCGAGCCTCGCGTCCACGGGGCAGGCCCGACGCCGCGCCTCCCGGCGATTCGCGCCGCACCTCCCCCACCTTGGATCGTTGCGAGTCCACCATGGCAGAAGAAAAGGAAGCGAAATCCTTCGAGACCGCGATCAAGGAACTCGAGGCCGTGGTGGCCCAGCTCGAGTCCGACGAACTCCCCCTCGAGGCCGCCCTGGAACGCTTCGAGGAGGGGGTGCGTCTCACCCGCTACTGCACGGCGGCGCTGGAGGCGGCGGAACGGCGCATCCAGGAGCTGACCCGCGACGAGGAGGGACGCCCGGTGCTCCACCCCCTCGAGGCGGACGCCGGGGTCGACCCCGCCGAGGACGCATGAACCGTCCATCCCAGGAATTCGACATCCGGGCCTACCTCGAACGCCAGCGGGACCGGGTGGAAGCGGCCCTCGCCGACCTCTTGCCCGAAATCGACGGGGCCGGGGCCCCGGTCTGCGAGGCCATGCGCTACAGCCTCACCGCGGGCGGCAAACGCATCCGGCCCATCCTGCTCCTGGCGGCGGCCCGGGCCGTGGGCGCCCCGGAGACACCGCTCCTCCCCGTGGCCTGCGCCCTGGAGTGTATCCACACCTACTCCCTGGTCCACGACGATCTCCCCGCCATGGACGACGACGACCTCCGCCGGGGAAGGCCCACCTGCCACAAGCGGTTCGGAGAGGCGCTGGCCATCCTGGCCGGAGACGGCCTCCTCACCTTCGCCTTCGAGCTCCTCGCCCGGCCGTCCACCCGGCGGGAGGTGGACCCGGCCCGGCTCCTCGAGGCCATCCACATCCTCGCCCACGGGGCCGGCGTCTCCGGCATGGTGGGCGGCCAGGCCGCCGACGTCCTCATGGAGGGGCGGGAGGTGGACGCCTCCACCCTGGCCTACATCCACCAGAAGAAGACCGGCGCCCTCATCCAGGCCGCCGTCCGCATGGGCGCCATCCTGGGCGGCGGAAGCGAACGGGAGGTGCTCGCCCTGGGCGAGTACGGGCGCTTCCTGGGGCTGGCCTTCCAGGTGGTGGACGACCTCCTCGACGTGGAGGGCGACCCGGCGGTCACCGGGAAGCCGGTGGGATCGGACGCCCGGCGTCAGAAGGCCACCTACCCCGCCCTCTTCGGCGTGGAACAGACCCGCCGGCGGGCGGCCGAGCTCCTCGACCAGGCGCTGGCGGCGCTGGAGGGGTTCGACGAGAAAGCGGACCCCCTCCGGGCCATCGCCCGGTTCGTGGTGGAACGCGACCGATGAAGGACGCCGGCGGCCATCCGGGCGCCGGCACGAGGGTGAACATGGAACTGCTCCCGCACATCCAGGGTCCGGACGACCTCAAGCGCCTCTCCCGGGAGGACCTCCCCAGGCTGGCGGCGGAGATCCGAAAGGTCATCATCGAGACCGTGGCGAAGACGGGGGGGCATCTCGCCCCCAGCCTCGGGGTGGTGGAACTCACCCTGGCCCTGCACTACGTCTTCGAGGCCCCGAAGGACCGCATCATCTGGGACGTCGGTCACCAGGCCTACGCCCACAAGCTGGTGACCGGCCGTTACGACCGCTTCCACACCCTGCGCCAGCACGGCGGCATCAGCGGCTTCCCGAAGCGCAGCGAGAGCCCCTACGACGTCCTGGACACGGGCCACAGCAGCACCTCCATCTCCGCCGCCCTGGGGATGACCACGGCCCTGGACCTTTCCGGCCAGGAGGGCCGGGTGGTGGCCGTGATCGGCGACGGGTCCATGACGGCGGGCCTCGCCTTCGAGGCCCTCAACAACGCCGGCCACCTCCGGAAGGACCTGGTGGTCATCCTCAACGACAACGAGATGTCCATCTCCCCCAACGTGGGGGCCCTCTCCTCGTTCCTCAGCCGGAAGCTCACCGGGCGCCTGGCCACCCGGTTCAAGCGGGAGATGGAGTCCTTCCTCAAGAAGAGCGGGGTGGGGGAACAGATCTGGAGCGTCCTGAAACGGAGCGAGGACTCGCTCAAGAGCCTCCTCACCCCGGGGATGCTCTTCGAGGCCCTCCAGTTCGAGTACGTGGGCCCCCTCCCGGGCCACCACCTCGACACCCTCATCGACACCCTCGACAACGTCCGGAACCTCGAGGGCCCGGTCCTGGTCCACGTCCTCACCAAGAAGGGCAAGGGCTACCCTCCCGCAGAGAAGGAGCCCGACCGGTTCCACGGCATCGGCCCCTTCGACCCCGCCACGGGGGAGCCGCGGCGGCCCGAGCGGCCCGCGCCGCCGACCTATACCCAGATCTTCAGCCAGACCCTCCTCCGGCTGGCCATGGACGACCCCCGGATCGTGGCCATCACCGCGGCCATGCCGGCGGGAACGGGGCTTTCGGCCTTCGCCGACGCCCTCCCGCACCGCTTCTTCGACGTGGGCATCGCGGAGCAGCACGCCGTGACCTTCGCGGCGGGGCTTGCCATGGAGGGGCTCAGACCCGTGGTGGCGGTCTATTCCACCTTCCTCCAGCGGGCCTACGACCAGGTCGTCCACGACGTCTGCCTCACGGGACAGCCCGTGGTCTTCGCCCTGGACCGGGGTGGGCTCGTGGGCGACGACGGCCCCACACACCACGGCGCCTTCGACCTCTCCTTCCTCCGGGCCGTGCCCAACCTGGTGATCATGGCCCCGAAGGACGAAAACGAGCTCCAGCACATGCTCTACACCGCCCTGAACCACCCCGGCCCCGTGGCCGTCCGGTACCCGAGGGGGGCCGGCGTGGGGGTGAGCCTCGACTGGCGACTGGAGGCGCTCCCCGTGGGCCGGGGCGAGGTGCTCCGGGAGGGGAACGACGTGGCCATCGTGGCCATCGGGTCGGGGGTGGCCCCCGCCCTCGAGGCGGCGGAGGCCCTCGCGGCCGAGGGCATCGAGGCCACGGTGGTGAACGCCCGCTTCGCCAAGCCCATCGACGCCGACCTGGTGACCGAGGCCGCCCGCCGCACGGGCCGGGTGGTGACCGTGGAGGAAAACGCCCTGGCGGGCGGGTTCGGGACCGCCGTGCTCGAGTGCCTCGCGGACCGGGGCCTCACCGGAGTCCGCGTCCGCCGGCTGGGCCTCCCCGACCGGTTCGTGGAACAAGGGGCCCAGGCCACGCTCCGGCGGGAGCTGGGCATCGACGCCGAGGGCATCCGGGCCGCGGCCGAGGCCCTGGCGGCCGAGGGACGCCGCACGGGAGCGGCCGCCCGGCTCCGACCGGTCCGGTCCGGCTAGCCGCGCCGGCGCCGACGGGCGCCCGCCTCCCCTTTTTCGGAAGCGCCGGGCAGGGGCGCCCCTCTCTCACGGGCGCCGGATCTCCACGAAGAGGGCCTTGAGATAGGCGGTCTCGGGGATGGCCGGGTGCACGGGGTGATCCGGCCCCTGGTGCCCCTCGAAGACGATCCGCGCCCGGCGCCCGGCCCGGAGCGCCGCCCGGCGGACGATGTCCACCAGCTCCGCCCGGGCCAGGTGGTGGGAACAGGAGGCGGAGACCAGGAGCCCGCCGTCCGCCACCAGCTCCATGGCCGCCCGGTTGAGCCGAAGGTAGGCGGCACGGCCGGCGGCGGCGTCCCGGCGCCGCTTGATGAAGGCGGGCGGGTCCAGGACCACCACGTCGAAGACCGCCCCGGAGCGCCGCAGCCGGGCCGCCACCTCGAAGACGTCGCCCCGGCGGACCTCCACGCGTTCCCCCACCCCAAGCTCCCGGGCGTTGGCCTCGAGGACGGAGAGGGCCGTCGCCGAGGCGTCCACCGCGACGAGCTCTCGGGCGCCCGCCGCCAGGGCCTGGAGGCCCCAGCCCCCGACGTAACAGAAACAGTCCAGCACCCGGGCCCCCCGGGCCAGGCCCGCCAATTCCCTCCGGTTCAGCCGGTGGTCGAAGTACCACCCCGTCTTCTGCCCCTCCCGGAGGGGAGCCCGGAAGGCGACCCCGTTCTCCACCACCCGGACCGCCTCGGGCATGCCGGGGGCGGCCGAGGGATCCACCACGGGCAGCCCTTCCAGCGCCCGAAGCGGGCTGTCATCCTTGAAGACCAGGATCTCCGGGCGCAGCAACTCCTCCAGGGCCGCGGCCGCCGCCCCCCGGGCGGCCTCCATGCCGGCGGTGGTGACCTGGACGACGCAGACGCCGCCGTAGCGGTCCACCACCAGGCCGGGGAGGTCGTCGGATTCGCCGTGGGCCAGGCGGTAGTACGGCTCCGGGAAATACCGGCGCCGGAGCGAGAGGGCCGCCGCGAGCCGTTCCCGGAAGAACTCCCGGTCGAGACGGCGTCCCGGCACCGGGCTGTAGAGGCGGGCGCAGATCAAGGAAGCGGGGTTCACGTAGGCGGAGCCCAGGGTCCGGCCGAGGTGGTCTTCCACCACCACGGGCGTTCCGGGGGAGAGGCCGCGAAGCGGCGTGGCGCGGGTGTCGACCTCGTTACTGAAGACCCAGGCGTGGCCGGCCCGGATCCGGCGATCCTCCCCGCGCTTGAGGCGCAGGGTCTGCCAGTCCGGTTTCATCATGAAGCGCCCCGCCGCATCGGACGGCCCGCGGCGGCCGGCGCCCGGGTTGCACCCGGCGTCACGCGGTGTATCCTTCCGGGACGCCGAATGCCGGACGTGTCGCCGGCCGGCGGCCGCCGACGGACGACGTGAACATGCCCCCCCGCACAGATTCTCCCCCGGACCTCCCGGAGCTTCCGGACACCGCGCCCCGACATCCGTCGTGGGAGGCCGGGTGCCGGGCCTTGGCCCGGCCGGCCTGGCCCCTCTGCCGCCTCGTGCTCCTGCTCTACCTCACCGGGCCCTTCGACCGGGTCGGGGACGTCGTCGCCGCCCTGCCGGACCCGGTGGAGACGGACGGTCCCGTCTACGAGGACCCGGGGCGCATCCTCGCCCCCTATCTCTCCATCCTGGAGGCGGCCCGGATGCTCAAGGACCCGGCGGCGGGCAAGGCCGCCGCGCCGGTGGTCCGGGAAGACGGCTCCCCCGTGGACGCCCTCGAGGGCTCGATCGCCCGGATCCAGCAGCAGGTCCTGGAGGCGGAGCTCGAGGACATCAACGCCCGGCTCTGCGCCCCGTGCGCGTGCACCCTCTGCTGCGTCGGCCCCGGGCCGGCGGCGGTCCACGACTTCTTCGAGATCCCCCTTTCGGAAGACGAGCTGGACCGGTTCGACCTCCCCCGGGTGGACACCCCGGCCTCCCGCGCCGCCGATCCCTACGAAGACCCCGAGCTCGTCGTGGACGGCCGCCCGTTCCATCGCCACCCGCCCGCGATCTACCGGTGGCGGCACGGCTGGGGCCTCGTCCTCGGCCGGGGAGCCCGCTGCCCGCACCTCGCCCCGGCAGGCAGGTGCGCCGTGTACCCGGACCGGCCCGACACCTGCCGCCGGCCGCAGATCTTCCCGGTGGTGCTGGAGCCCGCGGATCCCGGGAGGCCCGGCACCCGGCAGGTGCTCCGGGAGACGCTGCTCGCCGTCCTGGATTGTCCCTACGTGCGGCGGCTCCAGGACGAGATCGCCGCCTACGGAGCCGCCTGCGGCCTCCGCGTGGTCTTCCGCCGCAACAAGGCCTAGCCCCGCCCGCCTCTCCTCCCCGGCACCGCTCCGCAGGGCCCGTGCCTCCCGGGCCGCCTCACCGGCAATGGAAAAAAATCGGAACAGGGATTGCATAAAGGGAAGGGAGTGATTAACAATTAAATACAATATAAAAATATAACGTTGGATTTTGGCCATTGACGCCCTGGGAAAGGCCGGGCCGCCGGAGACGCTGCCCGTCCGGAAGAGGCCCCCGCGGGCGCCAAGGCCACGCAACGTGGAGCGACATGATGAATTGCCTCAAGAAACCCTACCGCCCCACCCACCCGGCGGTCTGCGCCAACTGCCGGCGGCGGTGCGAGCGGGCGGGCCGAAGGACGGGTGAGCGGCGCGCCCGGCGCGCCGGGTGAGGGCCCACGTGCCCGGTCCCCGGTCCTATGCTATGTCCCCGGGGGCTCTTCCCATCCCCCTTCCTCCTCGGTCCACCGGAGCCGTTCCTGGTAGTAGCCGGTTCCCAGGGACAAGACCGCCACGGCGGCCAAGACGCCCATGACCGAGAGCACGAGGTAGGGCCACCGGACCGACGGAGACGGCGGGTCCGGGAGGTCCCGCCGGCAATACCGGCAGACGACGGCCCCCTTCCGGATGCGTTCCTTGCAATAGGGACAGGTGCGTTGTGCCATGGCTCCCTCCGCTGCCGCGCGGCCGGGATGTCGGGGAACGAACGGCGCCGCACGGACCTTCGAAGCGGCCGGCGCTCCGCGCCGGGCCGCCTCGTTCCCCGCGTTCATCGGGAAACCGAGTCCGTTTCCAATTTACTCGAATCTCCCACGGGCCACACGTGGAATCTCGCCCCGGGCTTCCACCCCACCCCCACAGCTCCCTTGTGGAGGTAGAGGGCCCAGGCCCAGTCGGGCTCGTAGGTACTCGTGGTGGCGGACCAGTAGACCTCCTGGACCCCCCGGAAGGGATGCCCGGCCGGAAGCGCCGGGGTGTGCCGGCTGCAGTCCACCAGGGATTCCAGCTCGTTGATGTTGGGGAGCCGCCACCGGACCCCGGCGGCGGCGGGAAAAGCCGCCGCGGCCCGGAGGGCCGTCTCCCACTCCACTGGGCCCGCGGCGTCGGCCGCCCGGGCCCAGTAAAGCCCCGTCAGCCGGTCCAGGACGGCGTCCCCCCGCACCTCGAACCGCGGTACGGGCCAGGCCGCCCCGGACCGGTGCTCGCCGTCCTGGCCCGTGCCGCCGCACGGGACCTCCGCCCCCGAGACGTCGAAGCACCGCGCCTGGCCGGTCGCCGGCAGGAGCGCCTTCCCCCGACCGCGCACGGCCCAGACCAGGGCCTCCTGGTCCTTGCGCGGGTAGAACATCCGCGCACCGTCCATGTGGACGGCCCAGGCGTAGGCGGGGTTGACGGCGGCGGAGGTGGAGGTCCAGTACCAGCCCGGGAAGACGTTCACGAAGGGATGGCCCCCGGGAAGCGGCGGACGGGTCTCCTGGTAGGAGACGAGGCTGCGGAGCTCCCGCCGGTTGGGGAGACGCCAGTCCCGGTGGCCGAGGGCGGCCGACCGGTTCATGTCGGCCACGAAGGCCAGGGCCTCCGCCCAGGTGACCGCGAACTCCGCCAGGTTGGCGTCCAGGGTCCAGACGAGCCCCGTGGCGCGGTCCACCACCGTCTCCCCGTTCCGGGTGAACCGGGGCTCCGGCCAGGCGAGGCCCGACCGGAACTGGCCGTCCTGGCCCGACCCGTTGCAGGGGATCTCGCGCCCCCCCGCGTCATAGCACCGGGATTGGCCCGTCTGGAGAAGGCCCCGGGCGGGCGGGACCGCCCCCCCGGCTCTCGTCCCGGCCATCCGCCCGGTGCTAGCCTCCCAGGGAACGGAGGTAGGCCAGGATGTCCGCCATGGCCTGGCTGTCGTCCCGGATCCCCTCGCCCTTGAGGGCCATCCGGATGCAGCGGTTCACCATGCTGCGGAGCTCGGCGTCGCGGCCGGCGTAACGGGCCGCCACCTGCTCCAGCCCCCGCCCGCCGGGGTGGCAGGCGGCGCAGGACTTCCCGTTCTTTCCGCCGCCGAAGCCCGGCTGGTTGAAGAGGTACTCGCCCCGCTTCACGTCCCCCGGCCCGGCCGTCATGCCCCGGCCCCCCGTCCCGGCGCAGGCCCCCAAGAGGCCCGCCGCGACGAGGCCCATCACCGCCGATCCCAGCATCCGTCCATACCGCATGAGCGCCTCCTTTAGTGCCGGCCGGGCCGAAGACCCGTCCTGGAATGGGCCGGCCACCGGACCCGGCCCGCCGATCTCCCTCCCTTGTGGCTATCAGCCCCGCGGCCTGCTGTCAACCGGCCCCGCCTCCGGGATCCGGCGCGCGGCCAGGCCCATGAGGACCGCCGTCCCGGCCGCCGCCCCGAAGACCCACGGGTACCCGGCCCAGGTCCAGATCATCCCCGCCAGGACGGGGGCGACCAGGGAGACCACGTGTTCCAGGGAGTAACTGGTGGAGATGGAGGCCGTGAGCTCGTCCGCCGAGGCCACGATCCGGGCGAGGTAGGTGACGTGGGCCGCGCGCAGGGCGAAGAGGGCGTCGTCGAGGACGTAGCAGGCAAATACCGCCGCCAGAGCGGCCGCCGGGGGCAGGAGGCGCTCGGCCCCGGCATAGGTGAGGCAGACCAGGAAGAGGACGACGGCGTCGCCCGTCAGGACGCGCCGCTCCCCGAAGCGGTCGATCAAGCCGCACAACCAAGGCTTCAGGAAGATGCCGGCCACCGACGAGACGATGAAGAGCCGGGCCATGGCGGCGGCATCCTGCCCGAAGACCCGGATGAGCACCCAGGGGCCGAAGACCAGGAAGATCTGCTTGCGAACGCCGAAGAGCACCGCCAGCAGGTAGAAGAGCCCGTATTCCCTCCGGAAGACGAAGGCCTTCCGCTTCACCCCCGTGTGCCCGGGATCCCCCACGTACCAGGCCGCCGCGGCGGCGGCCAGTGTGAGCAGAGCGGCCCCGCGGTAGAGCTCCCGGTACCCCACGTGGAAGACGTCCATCCCCACCCACACGGCCGCAGCCCCCAGGATCATCCCCACGCTGCGGATCCCCCGGACCACGCCGAAGAGCCGCCCCCGCCCCCCCGGCCCGCTGAAGGCCACGCAGAAACTCTCCCGGAGCGCCATCACCACGTGGGCCCCGAGGGACCAGACGAAGAGCCACAGGGTGACCCGGACGACATCCGGCGCCCGGTCCGCGGCCCCGTAGATGCCGAGGGCCACCACGAGGAGGGCGGCGAAGAGGATCCGGCCCTCTCCGAGGCGCGCCAGGGGAGCCAGCACCAGGAAGAGCAGCATGCCCGGGACCTCCCGGACCGTCTCCACCACGCCCCGGGCGCCGGGCGAGAGGTCGAAGACGTCGGCCAGGTAGTTGTTGAGGCTCCCGAAGAAGATCCCGGTGGCGACGGCCCCGAGAAAGGCGGAGGCGAGGAAGCAGCCGGCCGGCCCCCGGAGGGCCCGGCCGGGGGGCGGCCCGGCGCTCACTCCCCGGACGGCGCCCCGCCCCCCTCCTCCGTCCCGGGCGTGATGTCCATCTGCGGCATGTAATCCTCCACCGGGGGGAAGTCGGCGAGGTCCTTGGCCAGGGCGGCCCGGAGGAAGGTGTTCACCCACCAATAGATGTCGCGCCGGCGGATGGCGGCCCGGAGCCGGTGCATCCGCTGGCGCCGCTCGTCGGTGTCCATCCGGAAGGCCTGGTGGATGGCGTTGGCGACCCCCTCCATGTCGTAGGGGTTGACGAGGAGGGCGTCCCGGTGGAGCTGGGAGACGGCCCCGGCGAACTCGCTCAGGATGAGGACCCCGTCCTCCTCGAGCTTGCAGGCGCAATACTCCTTGCATACCAGGTTCATCCCGTCCTTGAGGGGCGTCACCAGGGCGATCTCGGACAGGCGGTAGTAGGCCAGGAGTTCCGTCCGGCTGAGCGAGCGGTAGTAGTAGTGGATGGGCACCCAGCCCGACCGGGTGAAGCGGCCGTTGACCTCCCCTACCAGCCGGTCGATCTCCGCCTTGAGGGCCCGGTACTCCGGCGCCTCCTCCCGGCTGGGCACCACCACCAGGACCAGGTTCACCCGCTCGTGGAGGTCGGGGAACCGTTCCAGCGCGTTGCGGAAGGCGAAGAGCCGCTCCGGGATGCCCTTGGTGTAGTCGAGGCGGTCCACGCCGAGGATGACCTGGCGCTCGGGGAACCGCTCGTGGAGGAACCAGGCGCAGTCCGCCACCTCCTGGGAGCCCGCCCCCCGGGCGAACTCGTCGAAGTCGATGCTGATGGGGAAGGCCCCCACACGGACCTCCCGCTCCCCCACCGCGAGACGCACCACGCCGCCCCGGCCCCGGACGCGGAGCTGGGGCATGAGGTGATGGACGCAGGAGAGGAAGTTTCGCCGGTCCCGCTGGGTCTGGAAGCCGATGAGATCGTATTCCAGGAGGCCGCTCAGGATCTCGGCCCGCCAGGGCAACTTGAGGAAGATGTCCAGCGGGGGAAAGGGGATGTGGAGGAAGAAGCCCGTTCGCCGCTGGATCCCCATGGCCTTCAGGGCCCGGGCCATCTGCATGAGGTGATAGTCGTGGACCCAGATGAAGTCGGAGGGCCGGCTGAAGTCGGCGGCCACCGCGGCGAACTTCCGGTTGGCCTCCTGGTAGGCGTGCCAGTAGCGGGGCTGGAAGTTGCACCGGACCTGGAGGTCGTGGAAGAGGGGCCAGATGATCTCGTTGGAGAAGCCGTAGTAGAAGTCGCGGACCTCGTCGGCGGTGAGGGTGACCGGGTGCAGGCTGTAGCCCGCCTCCCGGGACGCCGGCCCCATGAGGGCCTCGATCTCGGCCCCTTCCGTGGCCCCGCACCACCCGATCCAGAGCCCGCCCCGGTTCCGGAGCACGGGGGCCAGGGCCGTGACCAGGCCCCCGGAACCCGGGCGGACCGTCCACTGGTCGCCCTCCCGGACCAGGGACACCGGAAGCCGGTTGGAGACGGCGACGAGCCGCGGCTGGTCCTGGTTCATCGGTCACCCCCATGCGTTCCGGTCTCGCACGCCCAGCGTCCGAGGAAATCGAGAAGTTCCGCCGGCGGCCGAATCCAGAGCCGGGCCCGGGTGGGCCGGAACCGGTCCCGGACCAGCACCGAGAGCCCGCCGGGGCCGAGGGCCCGGAAGGCGTCCTCGTCGGTGTCGTCGTCGCCGAGGTAGGCCGCCGCCGCCCCCGGCGCCATCTCGGCGAGGAGCCGTTCCACCACGGATCCCTTGGTCCACCCGGGAGACCGCAGTTCGAGTCCCCCGTCGAAGGGGCGGAGCGCCAGCCCGGCCTCCCGGGCGACCGGGGTCCAGGCCTCCCGCACCCGGCCCTCGAGGGCCCGGGCCGCATCGGCCGGCAGGCCCCGCCAGTGCACGGCCAGGCACCCCGGTTTCTCCTCGAAGCGCTCCGGCTCCAGGTGCTCCGCGGCCCAACGGCGGGCCGCGTCGAGGCCGTTTCGGAGGGCCGGCGGCAGTTCCTGCACCTCGTGGCGGCCGTCGGGGCGGAGGCGTTCAAACCCGTGGGCGCCCCAGATCTCCACGGGGCGGTCGAGCGCCAGGAGCGGGAGGAGGTCCGCGACGGCCCGCCCGCTCACCACCACGAGCCGCGTGCCCCCGCCGCGGAGGATCTCCGCCAGGGCCTCCCGGACGCCGGGATAGGGGACGGCCCGGTCCCGCTCCACACGGAAGGGGGCCAGCGTCCCGTCGTAGTCCAGGAAGAGACCGCGGGCCGGGGCCCGCCGCAGGGCCGACCAGAAGGCCTCCGGCTCCAGGCCGGTGTCCAGGGCCTTCACGCCCCGACCTCGATCCGGTCCTCCAGGCCCCGCTGGATGCTCACCATGAGGGCGAGGTACTCCCGGAGGTGGCGCGTCACCAGGAAGTTCTCCCGGACGTGGCGCCGGGCCCGGGCGCCCATGGCCTCCATCTCGTCCCGCCGGTGCAGGAGGTAGCGCGTCCGGAGCGCCGCGCCCTCCGGGGTCCGGACGCGGAAGCCGGTGTAATGGTCGATGACCTGGAGCCGGATGCCCCCGGTGTCGCCGCCGATCACGGGCTTGCCCTTCCACATGGCCTCGGCCACGGTAAGGCCGAAGCCCTCCTTGGTGGACTTCTGGAAGACGATGTCCGCCGCCCGCTGGAGGGCGTTGATGGTCCGGTGGGCGTCGGGCGGCAGGAGCAGCACCCGGATGTGGGGATCGTCCGCCGCGGCCCGGCGGACCTCCTCCAGCACCACGGCGCCCTCCGGGTCGTCGGCGGCGCCGCCGCCGGCGAGCACCAGCTGGAGCGGGGTCATACGCTTCACGATCCGGTAGGCCTCGATGACCCCCAGCGGGTCCTTGAACCGGTCGAACCGGGAGACCTGGAGCACCAGCGGCAGGTCCGGGTTCAGCTCGAAGCGGCGCCGGACCTCGTCGATCTCCTCGGGCGGCAGATCCATGTTCTTCTCGCTCAGAGGATCGATGCTGGGCGCGATGAGGTACTGCGGGTGGGGGAGCCGCTGGGCGAAGGCCGCCAGCGAGAAGATGCTCGCGTCGTAGGCCTGGACCCAGTTCCGAAGGTACTTCCAGACGGCCCGGTAGGGACGGCTCACGTCGATGTGGCAGCGCCAGAGCCACTTGCCCTTGCGCCCCGGGCAGAAGTGGAGCAGCGGCGCGGGCTGCGGGTCGTGGATGAAGACGAAGTCGGCCTCCTCGAGCACCGGGCGGAGCCGCTCCGCGTTCTGGGCGTTGGTGGCCTCGTAGGCGGCGAGCATGGCCTGGGAGATCCCCACCGGGAACCCCTGGAGGGCGTTGTGGAATCCCTTCGTGCACTGGTAGTACTCGGCCTCGCCGGTGACCACCTCCCATGTGGTGTCGAGCTCCAAGGCCTGCATCAGGGGGACGAGCTTGCGCAGGATCTCCGCCACCCCGCCGCCCTCTCGGGTGGAGTTGACGTGGACCACCTTGGCCCCCTTGAGGGGCTCGGCCAGCTGGCGGAGGTGCCGGACCACGTCGGCCCCGGCCACCTCCGCGTACTGTTCGAGGATGTCGGCCATCTCAGGTCTCCCCCCCGGCGAAGTACTCCCGGAAGAGCTCCGCCAGCCGAAACCGGAGTTCCTTCAGGGAGGAGAAATAGGGATCGAGGGTCATGATGCGCCGGCGCAGCTCCGGGTACGTGTCACTCATGCCGCCGAGCCAGGCGCAGAAGTCGTCGCAGCGGTGCTCGGTGCGCCGGCGCGCGTCGATGAAGTGGTAGAAGACGCTCCCAAGGGACATGTGCGCCACCAGGTCGGCGAGCTGGGCCGGGTCCTGGATCTCGACACCAGTGTCGAAGACCACGATGGCCGACCTCATGAAGTGGAACTGCTGGTCGGCCCGGGCCCACGGGATGAACTCCATCTCCTCGAGGTGGAGTTCCACCCGCTCCACCAGCTCGTCCCGGAGAGCCTCCATGTCGTCGTACTCGCGGGGGTCCACCACGCTGAGCCGTTCCGCCAGGGCCTTCTCGTGGAGGCCGTGGAAGACCCAGGCGGCGAAGTCGTTGCTGTACTCGGGCTCGTCGAACTGCGGCTGGAGGAGACGGCCCCAGAAGTGGTGGTAGATGCTGCCGGGATGGCAGGCGAGGAGCCCGTCCCGGAACTCCCGGAGGTTCTGGGCCCGGATCCCCGTGGCCATGGCCACCAGGGAGCAGTCCCGGACGTGGAAGGGGCTTCGCCCCTGTGCGTTCTCGTTCTCCAACTCGCGGTCCCTCTCTTCGGGCACGCCCGGGGCCGGCCAAGAGGCCGCCCGGGACACCCCACGGCCTGGAATATCTTAGCCGCCGCGGCCACCGCCCACAAGTCGGCCGGGGCCTCTCCGGGGGCGAAGGAGGGCGGGCGGAGGCCGATCCACGGGCGTGCTTCGCCCCCCGGCCGGGGGCACCCGACCTCGAGGCGGCTTCTCTACAAAGGACCCTTGGGAGATGTGCTCATCTCCCGCTCTCCAGCCTGTCCCTGATTTCTTTGATTTCTTTCATGAGCTCATCGGCGATTGCGCTGTTTTTGTATGACATCAAGATTAATTTTACAGAAATAAGAAATACAGCTGACTCTATCAATAAATCATGCGTAAATCCCTTAACAATCAGCGCCAAAACAAACAAAATAAATGTGACAACAATAACCACCAAAGATCCAATATCGAAATGCCATTTCATTTTATTTTCATTTATTTCGACGATTTTTTCTTCCATCAAGAGATCTGAATATGCAACGACAACCAGCCTCCTATATTTCACTCTTTGCAAATGAAGCTGCTTTTCCGGAAATCCTGACACGCTCTCCCAAATCCTCACAAACCAGTTCCCTTTTCGGCTCGACAACTGATATGCGTGTAACTTGTTTTTCCCGAAACGCTTTGCCCAGCAAGGTATTAGAGTGGAGTGGGCAGAACCTGTGATGGCGTCGCAAAAAGCCACGGGCTGCTGCGTTGCTTCGGATGCTCTCGTCATTACGGCGTACCCAAGCACCCATCATTCCTCGATATCCCCGCACCTTGCAGTTGGCGATTTTTGCTGAGTCATCCATTCAGAAGATTTGTTACGAGGCCATCAACCTGTGACAGGGTCTTCATCCATGCCGGCATTTGGCGCGAAAACCTCGACACGAAATCGGCATCTTCCCTGGCGCCGTCACAATCACTGCGAAGTGAGCCTTTATTACTTGGATCTTGTCGAAGTCCGGCCGCATCCCCCGAATCGTTTTTTTTTCGTCTTCGAAGACCGCCGGGAGATCCCTCGATTCCAGGACATGGCACGGCACGCTCCCAAGGGCTTCGGCGAGTCTTCCCGGAAACGACGTTTCAACAGGCGGCCGGGACGGAAAATTCATGGACAGCAAGCCCTCTGATTTTTCTACCGGCAATTCCCCACTTCCTGTTTGGAATTTTATGACGGATTTGTCCCGATCGTAGTGTTCGAATAAGGATGAATGCGCTTGCCAGGGTTGCATGCCCGCAAAGGTCGATTTCCGTTGTCGGCGTAAACCATCTCAGCTCATAATTGCCTTGACCTGTCGGAACGAGAAACGCTGTTTCAGATAAGTTGTTTTCAGCAGCGTTTTTTGGAGAAGATCCGTCTCCTTCCATGAAGTTAATATACAAACGGCTGCAGAATTCCCTGCCGAATACTTTACTCGAAAATGCGTCGACCTGGAAGAAGGGGATTTTCATATTCCTTCCTTGTTCTGGCGACCTGCCAGCCTTTATGATCCGGTTTTACCGGTAGCACAACGCCCCGGCCGGGTCAACGAACACGGGAAGGAACCCCCGGATGCCGTCCCCGAGGCCCGCCTGCGCGATACCGAAACGCCGGAACGGTGGACCGCCGGCCGTCGGCGACATCGGCCGGGCGCACCGCGGAAATCTGCCCAGGATCTCTCCGGGAACCCACCGGTGTCGCCGCCCGCCCCGCCGCTCCCCTCGGCCCGCATGCAAAACCTGCCCCGGAAGGCGCAAATCTTGCGCCCCCTTCCCCGCGCTCCGGGCGTGAGATCCACCCAGAACTGATTCATAATCCTTAGATGAAACGTCCGTTATGATGGCAAGGCCCGGATCGGTACACCCCTTGCGATGTGGAGTGTCAGCTATCGATGACGGACCACGCCTGGCAACGATGCGGGTCCATGCATCCATCTCGCCCCTCCGCGGGCCCACCAACAGGGAAAAAAGAGAAAGGAGACATGTGCCATGAAGCAGCGTCCCCCCCTTACGACCAAACGCCCCCTCTTCCCCTTCTTGACCCTCCTCGCCCTCCTGGCCCTCGCGGCCGTACCGGCCCTGGCCCAGCCGGGCCCCGGCGCCCGGGCTGGCGGCGGACCCGGCATGATGGGCATGGGCATGATGAACGCCGCGCCCGGCCCCATGGGCGGCCGGATGATGATGGGGCCCGGCATGGGCGGCTGCATGGGCGGCAACTGCTGGAAGGGCGGCGGCTGCGGATGCGGCATGGGCCGGGGCCACCGCGGCGGCGGCCGGATCGTGGCCGCTGCCTTCCGCGAGATCCGCGGCTACCTGGCCGGCGCCCGGTTCCTCGGCCTGGACGACAAGCAGCAGGAACGGCTCGAGGACCTGGCCGACGACCTCGCCGCCACCGCGGCCCGCACCCGGGCCGACATCCAGGTGGCCCGCATTCGGCTCCAGCGCCTCATGGCCAAGGACGTTCCGGACACGAAGGCGGCGGAAAAGCTCCTCGAGCGTATCGCCGGGCTCCAGACGAATGTCCGCGTCGCCGCCGTCAAGACCGCGGCCGAGGCCCGCAAGGTCCTGACGGCCGAGCAGCGGGCCAAGGTCCGCGAGATGGGCCCGGCCTGGGCCATGCCCATGCCCATGAACGACGGCCCCACCCCATAGGGAAGGGCCCTCCGAGCCCCCCGGGGCCCGCCCGTCGAAACGGGCGGGCCCGTTCCGTCTGCGCCCCCGTTTGACCCGAGGGGACGTCTCCCGGTACCCTGGGGCGGATTCCCCCTGCAGGAGGACCGGCCAGTGGAACCGCCCCTCTACGAAGTCTTCAACGGCGACGCCGACGGCATCTGCGCGCTCCACCAGCTCCGCCTCTTCCGCCGGCCCCGGAAGACCGTTCCGGTCACCGGCGTCAAGCGCGACATCGCCCTCCTCGAACGGCTCCGAGGCCTCACCCGGGCGGAGGTCCTTGTCCTGGACGTCTCCCTGGACAAGAACCGGCCGGCCCTCCTGGATCTCCTCGCCAACGGCTGCCGGGTGGAATACTTCGATCACCACTACGCCGGCGAGATCCCGGATCACCCCAACCTCGTCACCCACATCGACCCTTCCCCCACCACCAACACCAGCCTCATCGTGGACCGCCACCTCGGCGGCCCCTTCACCGAATGGGCCCTGGTGGGGGCCTACGGGGACAACCTCCACGACGTGGCCGACGCCATGGGGCGCGGACTGGGGCTGGAAGCGGCCGAGCTGGAGCGCCTGCGGCTCCTGGGGGAGCTCCTGAACTACAACGCCTACGGGCGCGACCCCGCAGACCTCCACTTCCGCCCCGAGACACTCCTGGAACGCATGGAAGGCCACCGGAGCCCCTCGGACTTCCTGGCGGCCTTCGACCTGGTGGCCCGGCTCCGGGAGGCCCGGGAGGCGGACCTCCGGAAGGCCGCGTCCGCGGCCCCGGTCCTGTCCGAGGAGTGGGGGGCGGTCTACGTCCTGCCCGACGCCGCCTGGGCACGCCGCGTCTCGGGAGACTTCGCCAACCGGCTCGCAGCCGCCGCCCCGGGCCGGGCCCACGCGGTGCTCACCGACACGGGAGACGGCGCCTTCGTGGTGAGCGTCCGGGCGCCCCTGGCCCGCCGGAAGGGGGCGGACGCCCTGTGCCGCCAGTTTCCCACCGGCGGCGGCAGGGCCGCCGCGGCGGGGATCAACCGGCTCCCCGCCGACCGGCTCTCGGCCTTCCTGGACCGGTTCCGGGCCGCCTTCGGCCCCGCCGCCTAGCCCCCGGCCTCACCGGAGCGGGGCCTGGGCGTTCAACGACCAGTCGTAGGGAAGGTAATCGATGCGGGGACTGCCCTCGAGAAAGGCCCGGGCCTCGGCCGGGGCGTACTTCCGGAGAAAGGCGACGACCCCGCTCGGCCCACCGAAGTCTTCCTCGAACCACTCGAAGATGCGGGAGACGTAGAGGACGTTCCGGCGCCGGTCCACGCGAAGGCCGCGGCCGGAGGCGAGGTAGCGGCGGACCTCCTCGTCGAGCCGCCGGTCCACGTCCGCGGCGGTGTAGGCCGCCCGAGGCATCTTCGGACACCCCATGGAGGCGCAGATCAGGGCGAAGTGCACCCGGGGATCCCGGAAGACGGGCCGCAGGATCCGGTGCTCGATATCGTCCTGGCTGAGCCGCCGCCCGGCCACCACGTGGTCCCTCGTGGTGAAGAACCGCGTGGAGATCCAGACCCCGGGCACCAGGGTCTCGCGGACGCTCTTCCGGGGGCGCTTCCGGATGACCTTGTCGATGGTCACCGCGTTGTAGGCGTTGATCCAGAAGGCGAGCCGCCCGGCCCGGTCGAGGCGTTCCGGGTCGGCCCCCTCCAGAGCGGCCAGGTAGGCCCGGAACCGAGGGTCGCGCGCCATGCCGGCGTAGTCCACGAGGCCCTCCGCGTCCACGTGGGCCTTCAAGGCGGCATCGAAGGCCGAGTGGTCGAAGTCGGCCCCGGCGGCCGCCGGGGCGGCGGCCCAGAGCACCAGGAACAGCGGTGACAAGAGGACGATCTTCATGGCCCACCCCCTTCGTGCGGGCCGATCCGCCCGCGGCCGACCCCGATCCCTAGGAAACTCACCATCCATCCTGTATAAATTATAGACTCGCAAATTGAGTGGATGGCCAAGCGGGCATCGCCAAGGACAAGGCGCGACCACCACGAGGAACGAGGCGTACTTGAAATGCGATGGGAAGCACCGCGCCGAGCGTTCCGCTTGGCGATTCCCGCGACGCCATCAGCATAGCATCCGCATCCTTCCAAGGGAAAGGCCCCCGGCCCCCATGCCGCTCCTGATCCGCACCCTCGGCATCCTCCTCCTCTTCTCCCTGCTCCCGGTCTGCCGCCCGCTGGCCGCCCCGTCCCCTTCGGCCCCGCCGGCCGCGGGCGCCGAGCTCCCCGCCGACGCCGGCCTCGACCAGATGCTCGCCTACGCCGAGCGCCACAACCCCGGCCTCCGGGCGGCCCGGGCGGCCTGGGAGGCGGCCCGCGCCCGTGTCCCCCAGGCCGCGAGCCTCCCGGACCCGCGCTTCACCTACGGTTACTACTTCCAGGAGGTGGAGACCCGGGTGGGCCCCCAGCGGCAGCGGTTCGGCCTCTCCCAGACGTTTCCCTGGTTCGGCAAGCTCGGCCTCCGGGCCCGGATGGCGGCCGAGGCGGCCGAGGCGGCCCGCCAGCGACTCGAGGCCGTCCGCCTGCGGGTCGCGTACCGGGTCCGGGAGGCCTACACCGAGTTCGCCTACCTCCGGCGGGCCGTGGCGATCACCGAGGCCAGCGCCGGGCTCCTCGAAACGTGGGAGGGGGTCATCCGGACCCGGCTCCGCGCCGGAACCGGCTCGCACGCCGCTCTCATCAAGGCCCAGGTGGAACGGGAACGCCTGGACGACCGCGTGCGCTCCCTCCGGGACATGCTCACCCCGGCCGCCGCCCTCCTGAACAGCGCCCTCGGCCGGCCTGCGGACGCGCCGCTGCCGGCGGCGGCCGAGATCCCGGACCTCCCGCCCCCGCCGCCCCGGGAGCATCTCCGGCAACGGGTCCTCTCCGCCAACCCCGAGCTCCTTGCCCTCGCCCACCGGGCCGCCCGGGCCGAGGCCGGGGTGGAACTCGCCCGAAAGCTCGCCCGGCCCGACTTCACCCTGGGCGTGGACTACGTCCAGACCGACGGCGCCCTGGCCACGGGCGTCCCGGACAGTGGGAAAGACCCCGTGATGGGCCGGATCACGGTGAATCTCCCCATCTGGTTCGGCACCTACCGGGCCGCGGAACGCGAGGCCGAGGCCGGGCGCCGCGCCGCCCTGGCCGAGCGGCACGACGCGGAATACCGGCTGGCGGCCGACCTCGACCGACTCCTCTTCCGCTACGACGACGCGGAGCGGAAGGTGCGCCTCTACGGCGACAGCCTGGTCCGCAAGGCCCAGGAATCGGTCCGGGCCACGGAGCGGGCCTTCACCGCCGGGAAGGCGGACTTCCTCGACCTCGTGGAGGCCCAGCGGACCCTGCTCGAATTCGAGCTGGCCCTGGCCCGCGCCCGGGCCGACCGGGCCGTAAGCGCCGCGGCCATCGAGATGCTCGCCGGGGGCCCGAGCCGCCCCCGCCCCGAAAGAACGCCCGGCGGCGAGACCGGGCGCCCCGCCACCGGAGGTCCCCATGCGCCTCTCCCCTAGCCTGCGCCGCCTCTCCGACCGGCGCCTCCTTCTCTCGGCCGCCCTGGTCGCCGCCTTCCTGATCGGGCTCGCCATGGGCGGCCGGACCCCCGGGCCCGCCACGCCGGCCCCGACCGCCGCACCGGCCGCCGGGACCATATGGACCTGCGCCATGCACCCCCAGATCCGGCTCCCGGCACCCGGGAAATGCCCCATCTGCGGCATGGACCTCATCCCCCTCCGGCCCGCGCCGGAAAAAGAGGCCCCCCTCGGCCCCCGCCAAATCCGGCTCTCGCCGGAGGCCGTGAAACTGGCCGAGATCCAGACCGCACCGGTGGAGCGCCGCCCCGTGGACGTGGAGATCCGCCTCTTCGGAAAGATCGCCTACGACGAGACCCGGCTCGCCACCATCGCCTCGTGGGTCGCCGGGCGGATCGACCGCCTCTACGTGGACTTCACCGGCACCACCGTCCAACGGGGCCAGCCCATGGTCGGCCTCTACAGCCCGGAACTCCTCTCCGCCCAGGAGGAGCTGCTCCAGGCCCTCGAGACCTACCGCTCCACGCCGCCCGGGCGCAACGCCCGCCTCCGGGAGGACGCCCGCCGGAACCTCGAGGCCGTCCGGGAAAAGCTCCGGCTCTGGGGGCTCACCCCCGGGCAGGTCCGGGAGATCGAGCGGCGCGGGGCGGCCTCGGACCACGTCACCATCCTCGCGCCCCTGGGCGGGGTGGTCATCCACAAGAACGCCGTGGAAGGCCTGTACGTGAAGACCGGGACCCCCATCTACACCATCGCGGATCTCTCCCGGGTCTGGATCCGGCTCGACGCCTACGAGAAGGACCTGGCCTGGGTCCACCTGGGCCAGGACGTGGAGTTCCGGGTGGAGGCGCGCCCCGGCGAGCGCTTCCACGGCACCGTCACCTTCGTGGACCCCTACCTGGACGAGCAGACCCGCACCGTCCGGCTCCGGGTGGAGGCCCCCAACCCCGGGGGCCGCCTCCGCCCCGGGATGCTGGTCCACGCCGTGGTCCGGGCCCGGCTCCCCGGGCCGGGGGCCGGGGCCGCCCCTCCGGTGGTGATCCCGGCCTCGGCCCCCCTCCTCACCGGCAAGCGCGCCGTGGTCTACGTGGCCGTTCCCGGCCGGCCGGGCGTCTTCGAGGGGCGCGAGGTGGTCCTCGGCCCCCGGGCCGGCGAATTCTACGTGGTCCGGGAGGGCCTCCACCCCGGCGAGCGGGTGGTCACCAACGGCAACTTCAAGATCGACAGCGCCCTCCAGATCCAGGCCCGGCCCAGCATGATGAACCCCGAGGGCGGCGGCCCCGCTCCCGGGCACATGCACGGCGGCTCGGGCACCAAGCACGAGGCCGCCCCGCCCGGGGCCGGGGGGGACGCCGGCAGGGTGCACGAAGGCTCGGGCACCAAAGCGGCCCCGACGGCGGGGAGGTAGACCCGTGCCCGCCAGCCCCGCCGGCCCGCCCCCCGCCGCCTCCTGGATCGACCGGGTCCTCCGGTTCTGCCTGGAGAAGAAGATCGTCGTCTTCCTCCTCGTGGCCTTCACCTGTCTCTGGGGGGTCATGGTGGCCCCCTTCGACTGGAAGATCTCCTGGCTGCCCCGGGACCCCGTCCCGGTGGACGCCATCCCGGACATCGGCGAGAACCAGCAAATCGTCTTCACCGAGTGGATGGGGCGCTCGCCCCAGGACGTGGAAGACCAGGTCACCTACCCGCTCACCGTGTCGCTGCTCGGCATCCCGGGGGTGAAGACCATCCGCGGCTACTCCATGTTCGGCTTCTCCACCATCTACGTCATCTTCAAGGAGAAGGTGGACTTCTACTGGTCCCGGTCGCGGATCCTGGAGAAGCTGGCGAGCCTCCCCGCCGGGACGCTGCCCCCCGGGGTGCGCCCGCGGCTCGGTCCCGACGCCACGGCGCTGGGCCAGGTCTTCTGGTACACCCTCGAGGGACGCGACCCGGAGGGCCGCCCCACGGGCGGCTGGGACCTCCACGAGCTCCGGAGCATCCAGGACTGGATCGTCCGCTACGCCCTGCAATCCGCGGAGGGCGTGAGCGAGGTGGCCTCCGTGGGCGGCTTCGTGCGGGAGTACCAGGTGGACGTGGACCCGGACGCCATGCGGGCCTACGGGGTGAAGCTCGCCGACGTGGCCGCGGCCGTCCGGGGCGCCAACCTCGACGTGGGGGCGCGCACCATGGAGATCAACCGGGTGGAATACGTGATCCGGGGGATCGGGTTCGTCAAGCGCCTCTCCGACATCGGCCAGGCGGTGATCCGGTCGGTGGACAACGTGCCCGTCCGCGTCTCGGACGTGGCCGACGTCCACCTCGGCCCCGCCCTCCGGCGCGGGGTCCTCGACAAGGGGGGCGCCGAAGCCGTGGGCGGCGTGGTGGTGGTCCGCTACGGGGCCAATCCCCTGGCGGCCATCGAGAACGTCAAGCGCAAGATCGCCGAGATCGCCCCGGGTCTCCCCACGAAGACCCTCCCCGACGGCACCGTGAGCCGGGTCACCATCGTCCCCTTCTACGACCGGACCGGCCTCATCCACGAGACCCTCGGCACCCTGGACACGGCCCTGGTGGAGGAGATCCTGGTCACGGTGATCGTGGTGCTCATGGTGGTGATGCACCTGCGGAGTTCCCTCCTGATCTCCGGGCTCCTCCCCCTGGCGGTGCTCATGTGCTTCATCGCCATGAAGGCCTTCGGCGTGGACGCCAACGTGGTGGCCCTCTCCGGCATCGCCATCGCCATCGGCACCATGGTGGACATGGGGATCGTGATCTGCGAGAACATCCTCCGGCACCTCGACCGGGCCCCTCCGGACGCGGACCGGAAGGAGATCATCTTCCGGGCGTCCAGCGAGGTGGGCGGCGCCGTGCTCACCGCGGTCTCCACCACCGTGGTGAGCTTCCTCCCGGTCTTCACCATGGAGGCGGCGGAGGGGAAGCTCTTCAAGCCCCTGGCCTTCACCAAGACCTTCGCCCTGGCGGCCTCCATCGTGGTGGCCCTCACGGTGATCCCGCCCCTGGCCCACCTCCTCTTCCGGCCGGGGCGGATGTCCTCGCGGCTGCGGGCCTGGGCGGGGGGGGGCCTCGTCCCCGCCGGCCTCGCCCTCGCCGCCACGGTCTCGTGGTGGGCCGGCCTCGCCGTGGCCGCCGCGGGGGCCTACCACCTGGCGGCCCCGAGGCTGCCGGCCCGCTGGCGGGATCGCGCCCCCCTGGCGGCCAACCTCCTCGCCGTCCTGGTGGTGCTGGTGAGCCTCACCGAGCACTGGCTGCCGCTGGGCCCGGAACGGGGGCTCGCCCGGAACCTCGTCGTGGTGGCGGCCATGATCTTCGGCCTCCTCGGCCTCTTCCAGGCCTTCCGGCGGGTGTACCCCGCGCTGCTCGCCTGGTGCCTGGAGCGCAAGGCCGCCTTCCTGGCCGTGCCCGGCTTCTTCGTCGTCCTCGGCGGGCTCGTGTGGCTGGGCTTCCCGGCCTTCTTCGGCTGGCTGCCGGACCCCGTCCTCGAGCTGGCCCCGGTCCGGGCACTGGCCCGGGCCTTCCCCGGCCTCGGGAAGGAGTTCATGCCGCCCCTCGACGAGGGCGCCTTTCTCTTCATGCCCACCACCATGCCCCATGCCTCCATCGGCGAGGCCCACGACGTGCTGCGCAAGCAGGACATGGCCATCCGGACCATCCCGGAGATCGAGACCGTGGTGGGCAAGCTCGGCCGGGTGGAAAGCCCCCTGGACCCGGCCCCCATCTCCATGATCGAGACCATCATCACCTACAAGCCCCAGTACCTGGTGGACGAGGGCGGGCACCGCCGGCGCTTCCGGTTCGACCCGGACGCCACCGACCTTTACCGGAACGCGGCCGGGGAGCCGGTCGCCGCGCCGGACGGCCTGCCCTACCGGGTCCGGGGCCGCTTCGTGCGGGACGACCGGGGCCGGCTCGTCCCGGACCCCGGCGGCCGCCCCTTCCGCCTCTGGCGCCCGGCCCTCGACCCGGAGCTCAACCCCGGGCGAAAGGCCTGGCCCGGCGTCCGGAGTCCCGACGACATCTGGGACGCCATCGTGGCCGCGGCCGCCCTCCCGGGCACCACCGCGGCCCCCAAGCTCCAGCCCATCGCCGCCCGGGTGGTCATGCTCCAGAGCGGGATGCGGGCCCCCATGGGCGTCAAGGTCAAGGGCCCCACCCTGGCCGCCATCGAGAAGGCGGGGCTCGACATCGAGAGGCTCCTCAAGGAGGTCCCCTCCATCGAGCCATCCACGGTCATCGCCGACCGGATCGTGGGAAAGCCCTACCTCGAGATCCACCTCGACCGGGAGGCCATCGCCCGCTACGGGCTCAAGGTACGCGACGTCCAGGACGTCATCGAGACCGCGGTGGGGGGCCGCATCGTCACCACCACCGTGGAGGGACGGGAGCGCTACCCCGTCCGGGTCCGCTACCTCCGCGAGCTCCGGGATTCGCCGGAACGCCTGGCGGACATCCTGGTGCCCGCCCCGGGCGGGGCACAGATCCCCCTCGGGCAGCTCGCCGAGGTCCGCTACGTCCGCGGCCCGCAGGTCATCAAGAGCGAGGACACCTTCCTCACCGGCTACGTGGTCTTCGACAAGCGCCCGGGGACCGCCGAGGTGGACGTGGTCCGCGAGGCCCAGCGCCACCTACAGGAGAAGATCGCCTCGGGCGAGCTGGTCCTTCCCGCCGGGGTGAGCTACGCCTTCACCGGGAGCTACGAGAGCCAGGTCCGATCGGAGCGGAAGCTCCGAGTGGTGCTCCCCGTGGCCCTCTTCATCATCTTCCTCATCCTCTACCTTCACTTCGGGTCGGTGCCGGTGACGACCCTGGTCTTCTCGGGGATCCTCGTCGCCTGGGCCGGGGGCTTCCTCACCGTCTGGCTCTACGGGCAGCCCTGGTTCCTGGACTTCGCGGTCTTCGGGGTGAACATGCGGGAACTCTTCCAGGTACACCCCATCAACCTGAGCGTGGCCATCTGGGTGGGCTTCCTCGCCCTCTTCGGCATCGCCTCGGACAACGGCGTCCTGGTGGCCACGGTCCTGGACCAGACCTTCGCGGAGCGCCCCCCGGCCACCACGGCGGAAATCCGCCGGGCCGTGGTGGAAGGGGCCACCCGCCGGATCCGGCCGGCCCTCATGACCTCGGCCACCACCATCCTCGCCCTCCTCCCGGTGCTGACCTCCACCGGCCGGGGGTCCGACATCATGGTCCCCATGGCCATCCCCTCCTTCGGGGGGATGTGTATCCAGGTCCTCACCGTGCTGGTGGTGCCGGTGCTCTACTGCGGCCTCAAGGAAGCCGGGCTCCGCCGCGCCGGGAACCACTGATCCCCGCCCCGCCTCCCCCCTTTGCATTTAAAATTTGGCGCGTCCCGGCCGATAAAGGGAGAGAACCCGCGCGGACCCGCCCCGGGGCGGCCGGCCCTCCACCGCCCGGCGCGATTCCAATCGACGGCTGGAAAGGCGTGCCTGCATGGATATCGGAACCGTAGTCGGCCTCGTCTCGGGCCTCGTCCTCATCCTCTCGGCCATCGTCCTCGGCGGAGACGTGATGGGCTTCGTGGACGTCCCCTCGGTCCTCATCGTGGTGGGGGGGTCCATGGGCGCCACGTTCATCCGTTTCACCCTGGGCGACCTCATCAACAGCATCAACGTGGCCATGAAGGCCTTCTTCGTGAAGGTCCAGCCCCCGGAGGACATCATCCGGGAGCTGGTGACCCTCTCCAACATCGCCCGCAAGGAAGGCCTCCTCAAGCTCGAGAAGCAGCCCATCAACGACGAGTTCCTCAAGAAGGCCATCATGTACTGCGTCGACGGCCACGACGCCGAGTTCATCCAGGAGGTCCTCGACAAGGAGATCGACCTCACCCTCGAGCGCCACGACCTCGGCCAGGGAATCTTCCGCTCCCTGGGCGACGCCGCCCCGGCCTTCGGGATGATCGGCACCCTGATCGGCCTCGTGAAGATGCTGGGAAACATGAAGGACCCGGCCAGCATCGGCCCCTCCATGGCCGTCGCCCTCCTCACCACCCTCTACGGCGCCATCATCGCCAACCTCATGGCGCTGCCCATCGCCGACAAGCTCCGGCGCCGCAGCCAGGAGGAAGAACTCAACAAGCGGCTCGTGGTGGAGGGGGTGCTCGGCCTCCAAAAGGGCCTGAATCCAAGGGTGCTCGAGGAGCTCCTCAAGACCTTCCTCCCGCCCAAGCAGCGGGAAGGCGAGTAGGACCGCCATGCCAAAGAAGACCGAGGAGGCCGGGGCACCGAAATGGATGGTCACCTTCGGGGACCTCATGTCCCTCCTGCTCTGCTTCTTCGTACTGCTGCTCTCCTTCTCCACCATGGACCCGGCCATGTTCAAGGAGGTCTCGGGCTCCCTCAAGGAGGCCTTCGGGGTCCAGCGGGAGGAGTACCACCCCGACCTCCCCAAGGGCCTCGACATCGTCTCCCGGGAGTTCGCCGCCACCTTCAACGTGGACGTCCTGCTCGAGAAGATCCGCTCCGCCATCATGCTGGAGCTCATCAAGGGGGAGATCGACATCGAGGCCCTGGACGACCGGGTGATCCTCCGGCTCGACAACGAGATCACCTTCCCGCCGGGCCGGGCCACCCTGAAGCCGGCGGCCCGGGCCTACCTGGACAAGATCCGGCGCATCATCGAGGAGGTCCCCGGAGAGGTCCTGGTGGCGGGCCATACCGACGACGTGCCCCTTCGGGGCGGCCGGTACCCGAGCAACTGGAGCCTGTCGGCCGCCCGGGCCTCCAGCGTGGTGGAGTATCTCCTCGCCAAGGGCACCATCGCGCCGAACCGGATGGCCGCCACGGGTTACGGACCGAGCCGCCCCCGCTATCCCAACGACACCCCGGAGCACCGGGCGGCCAACCGCCGGGTGGAAATCATCTTCATGCAGCCGACCCAGCTCGAGGATCTCGAGGTGGCCCCCATCACGGAGAAGGGCTTCCGGGAGCAGGAGATGATGCCGCCCCTCAAGCCGGAAGGATGACGGCGTCGCAAAAGGTCGTGGGCGGCCGGGTTGCTTCGGACGTTCTCGTCATGGCGACGGAGCCGACGCCGCCTCATTCCTCGATGGCAAGGACAAGGACATGAACAGCGAAGACCGCCGAAGCCACATCCGCATCCACGACCAGGTCCTCCTGGCCTGGCGGCCCATCACCCGGGAGGCATTCGAGGGCATCATGCAGGCCTTCCGGGAGGGAAGGACCACGCCCTGGTCGGAATGCACCCGGGCCTACGAGTTTCCCAAGATCGACGCCCCCCTGAAGCGCCTTCGGGAGAAAGACCCCGCCCTGGCCGCGGTGGTGGAGATCCTGGACCAGAAGCTCACGATGCTCCTGAACCGGCTGGCCCGGCCCGAAGAGGACGAATGCGAGGCCAAGCCCCACCTCGTGGACATCAGCGGGGTCGGAATCGCCTTCCAGAGCGACGAGGCCATCCCCGTCGGCCAGGTCCTCGAGATGGACCTCGGCCTGCTGCCGAGCCACACCTTCATGCGGCTCTACGGCGAGGTGCTCCGGTGCGACCGGGAGAGCGGTGGCGCCCCCTACGCGGTGGCGGTGAAGTTCATCTGGATCGCCGAGGACGACCTGGACCGCCTCATCGAACACATCTTCCAGCGCCAGGTGCTCCAGCTCCGGCTCCGGCGCCAGCAACAGGAAGCGGACTAGGACCGCCCGGAGCCCCTCGGGCTCAGAAGGCCTCCACCAGCCGCTTCACGTCCGGGTCGTAGACCAGGTGGATCTCGACCTTCTCCTTGGCGACCTCCGGCGGCGGCTGGACGACCTCCTCGAGGGTCCCGCACCGGATCACCACCCGGCCGCCCGACCATACGGTCCCCTCCACGTCCACCGAGAGCCCGCGAAGCTCCTCCACCACGGCCTCCCGCATGCCGGCGATCTCGGCCCGCTGGGCCTCCAGCTGGACCATGTTCCCCAGGATGGCCAGGATCTGCCGGACCCACTTCCCCATGCGATAGAGTGACGGGACCGCCTCCTGGACCCAGGCCTCGAGGCCCCGGCGGGCATCATCCAAGGCCATCTGGCCCCGCAGGACCGCCACCAGCATCCCGCGGAGCTGCTGAAGCGCCGGCTGGTCCTCGGGATCAAGGGCCACCTGGGCGAACTTCAGCTTGTTGGCCAGGACCTTGACCCGGTCCTTGAGGTTCCGCGACTCGGCCTCCTTGCGGAGCCGGATGTCGGCCTCCCGCTCGGCGAGGTCGTCGAGCCGCGCGAAGAGCTCCGTCCCGAGGTCCAGGACCACCTCGTTCCGGATGGCCGCCTTCTCCATCCGGACCTTCCGAGCCACCACGTGGACGTGGCCGCACAAGACCTCGGCCACGCCCTGGGGGGAGGTCTCGAACCGGGGCGCCACCACCCGGCACCCGGCCACCTCCCGCCCGACGACCACGGCCTCCTCCGCCAGGAGCCTCGCATTCACGGCCGCCCCGGTCTGGATGGTGGCACCCGACCGGGCCGAGCTCCGGATGAAGGAGGCGGTGATGGGCCCGGAGGCCTCCACGTTCTCGCCCTCGATGGCGCCCTTGACCTCCAAGGCCCCCTCCACCAGCACCACGAAGCTGCCCCGGATGTCGCCCTCCACCACCACGTCGGCCAGGCACCGGATCTCGTCGAGGCGGTCCCCGAGGTTGCCGGTGCTGAAGTCCACGTCCTTCACCACGATCTGGTTCTGGAGGGAGAGGGCCTTCAGGGAGGCGGCGTCCCGCTTCTCCCCGGAAAATTCCGCCACGATGATCCCGGACTTGGCAGCGGAAAGCAGCCGGAAGGGCCGTTCCAGATCGGCATCGAACTCGCGCTCCACGTGGATGCCGTCGCCGACCTTGAGGTCGCATGGAGTTCCGGGCCGCGCGGGGATGGGGAGCCCGTAGACGTCGGTCCCGGGCTTTCCCTCGGTGGGCTCGTAGACCCGGACGAGGAACTCGCCTTCCTGGGCCTGGGGAAACTTGTTGATGTCCCGGAAGTCGATGGAACCGTCGGGCAGCGGCCGGCCCGGCCGCACGCGGAAGTCGTAGAGGAGCTGGACGAACCCGTCCTCCCCGTCCCGGGGTTCCTCTCCCTTGACGATGAAGGTCCGGACCTCGGGCGCGGGATTGATGTCCACCATCCTTGGGAGGAGGTCCTCGCCCCTGGCGGAAGCGAAGAAACTCACCTTCTCGTACGGGGCCCGTTGGAGGGAATCCTTCACCTCGGCGGGGAGCTCGATGTGGAAGTTCTCGCAGACGATGTCGAGGGCACGGACCAGGGTCTTCGGGTCGGCCTCGCGCCAGGGTGGAAGGTCCATGGCCGCCCGGACCACGTCGGAGCCGAAGCGGACGACCTCCTGGGTGTCGAGGATCCATGCGGCCACCTCCTCCGGGGTCCGTTTCGGGGCTTCCGTGGCCGGTTTCTGGAAGATGTCGTCGGTCGTCATGGCCTGCCGCGCACGCCGCCGGGCCGGTCACCGCAGGCACCGCAACGGCTGCAGCCCGCGGGCCGGCAGAACGGGGTGGATTTCTCGCGGTGCGCCCGGTCCCATTCCGCCAGGAGATAGGCGCGCCGCACCCCGTGACCGGCGATTTCCCATGGGAAGGGCTCGTCCCGGGAGCGTTCCCTGGTATAGAGATCGGCACGAAGGCCCTCCGCCGATAATGCCTTTGCGAAGGCCTGGCCGCCGGCCACCCGCTCCAGGACCGGGGCGAGCCGCCGGTCGCCGCGGCTGAGGACCGCCTGGAGCCGGGCCTCCCGCATGGAGTCGAGCCGGAGCCGGACGTTGGGGATCGGACCGACGAGGCGGGAGAGGAGGCGCCGGTGGCGGGCCAGGCACCCCCCGGGATCGAAGGCGGCCCACTGGAAAGGGGTCCAGGCCTTCGGCACGAAGGAGGCGGCGGTCACGGTGATGCGGCCCAGGCGCCCCCGGCGGCGGCCGTGGGCGAGGAGCACCTCCCGGATGCGTTCCACCAGGTCCGCGGCGGCCCGGACGTCCGCCTCGGTCTCGGTGGGCAGCCCCAGCATGAGGTAGAGCTTGAGGTTGGGGATGCCGGCCCCGGCCAGGGCATCCGCGGCCCGGAGGAGGTCCGCCTCCGAGAGGTTCTTGTTGAGGACGCGCCGGAGCCGCTCCGAGCCGGCCTCCGGGGCGAGGGTGGCGACCCGGGCCCCGGAGGCTGCGAGCAGCCGGGCGAAACGCGGCGTCACCGCGTCGGCCCGCAGGGAGGAGAACCCCAGGGAGATCCCCTCCCGCAGGAGCCCCTCGCAGATCTCCTCCACCTCGCGGCGGCCCAGGAACTCGAGGCCCACGAGCCCCACCCGCCCGGCCTCCGCCCGGGCGTCCAGGGCCGCTCGGATGGCCGCGGCCGGCCAGGGACGGGGCGGACGGTAGACGAAGCCGGCGGCGCAGAAACGGCACCCCCGCCCGCACCCGCGGGCCAGTTCCACCATGTGCATGTCCCCGAAGGCGGCGTCCGGGCTGCGGACCCGGGTGGCCGGCGCGGCCCCGGCCCCCGGGTCCGCCCTGGCCGGAACCACGGGAATGGGGATACCGGCCCCGGGCGCGAACCCGGCGAAGCGCCCATCCCGAGTCCACCTGGGGCGGTAGAGGGCGGGGACGTAGGTCCCCGGCACATCGGCCCGAAGCCGGTGCAGCCGTTCCTCCCGGGAAAGATCCCGGTTCGCCAGGTGCGGCGCCAGCCGGGCGAAGACCTCCGACTGGGCCTCGAACTCCCCCAGGAGCACGGCGTCCAGGAACGGGGCCACGGGCTCCGGGTTGATCATGGCCGCCACCCCGCCGGCCAGGACCAAGGGGGCGGCCCCGCCCCGCTCGGCGGCCCGGGGCGCGATCCCCGAGGCCCGGAGCGCCGCCGGCACCCCGGGGTAGTCCGCCTCGAAGCTCAGGGAGAAGAGAACGAGGTCGAAATCGGCGAGGGGGCGACCCGATTCCTCGGAGATCCAGGGGGCGGAGGGGCCTCCCGGCGGCCGGAAGACCCGCTCCGCCGCCAGGCCGTCGTGGCGGTTCAGGAGCCGGTAGACGGCCTGGAGGCCGAGATTCGCCATCCCCACCGCGTAGGTGTTGGGAAAGATGAGGGCGATGGAGACGCGGCCGGCCCAGGTCTTTCGGACCGCGCCCTGCTCGCGGCGGGGCTCCCGGTTCATGTCACTGCGCCCCCCGCCGGCCGGGAGGCGGGCGTCCGAGGAGCGGCCGGGGGCTCTCGACGCGCCCGGGGCCTCACCCCGCCTTCCAGCCGGGCTTCAGGTAGAGCTCGGCCAGCTGGGCCATGCTCACCGGGGACGGGGCCTCGGCGAGGAGGCACTGGGCCTTCTGGGTCTTCGGAAAGGCGATGACGTCGCGGATGGTCTCCCGCCCGGCCATGAGCATGACCAGGCGGTCCAGCCCGAAGGCGATCCCGCCGTGGGGCGGGGCGCCGTGCTCCAGGGCCGCGAGCAGGAAGCCGAACTTCTCCGCCGCCTCCGCCGCCGGGATGGAAAGCACCTCGAAGAGGCGGGCCTGGAGTTCCGGGGTGTGGACGCGGATGCTGCCGCCGCCGATCTCCACGCCGTTCAGGACGAGGTCGTAGGCCCGGGCACGGGCGGCGGCGGGGGCGTCGGCAAGGCGCTCCACGTCTTCCTCCCGGGGGGCGGTGAAGGGGTGGTGGACGGCCACGTAGCGTCCCTCGTCCTCGTCGTACTCGAGGAGCGGAAAGTCGGTGACCCAGACGAAGCTGAAGGTGCCCTCCGGGATGAGGCCGCGCCGCCGGGCCAGTTCCGCCCGAAGCTCCCCCAGCACCCGGTGCACGGTCTCGGCCCGGTCGGCGCCGAAGAAGAGGATGTCGCCGGGCGCGGCCCCGAGCCGTTCCCCCATGGCGGCCCGCTCGCCGTCGGTGAAGAACTTGGCGATGGGCGACTGCCAGGAGCCGTCCTCCCGGATCTTCACCCAGGCCAGGCCCCGGGCCCCGAAGGCCGAGACGTAATCGGTGAGCTCGTCGATCTCCCGGCGGGAGAGATCCCCCATGCCCGCGGCGTTGACGGCCTTCACCACCCCGCCGCCGGCGGCCGCCTCCCGGAAGACCTTGAACCCGCACCCGCGGGCCACGTCGGTGAGGTCCCGCAGCTCGAGGCTGTACCGCGTATCGGGCCGGTCCGTTCCGTACCGGTCCATGGCGTCGCCGTAGGAAAGGCGCGGGAACGGCGGCTCGAGCCGCACCCCCAAGGCCTCTTCGAAGACCGCCGCCATGAGGCCCTCCACCAGGGCCATGACGTCTTCCTCCTCCACGAAGCTCATCTCCATGTCGAGCTGCGTGAACTCGGGCTGCCGGTCGGCCCGGAGGTCTTCGTCCCGGAAGCACCGGGCGATCTGGTAGTACCGCTCGATCCCCCCCACCATGAGGATCTGCTTGTAGAGCTGCGGGCTCTGCGGCAGGGCGTAGAAACGGCCGGGGTTCACCCGGCTCGGGACGAGGTAGTCCCGGGCGCCCTCGGGGGTGCTCCGTGTGAGCACGGGGGTCTCCACCTCGAGGAAGTCCCGGTCGTTCAGGTAGCGGCGCATGGCCTGGCAGACGCGGTGGCGCAGGGCCAGTCCCTCCACCATGTAAGGACGCCGGAGGTCCAGGTACCGGTACTTGAGACGCAGGGTCTCGGCGATCTCCCCGTCCTCGTCCAGGGGAAAGGCCGGCGTCCGCGCCCGGGCGAGGATCCGCAGCTCCCGGCAGGCCACCTCGATCATGCCGGTCCGGATCTTCGGGTTCTCCATGCCCTCGGGCCGGCGCCGGACCAGGCCGCGGACGGCCACCACGTATTCACTCCGCAGGCCGTGGGCCTTCTGGTGGCTGCCCGCGTCCACCTCCGGGGCGAAGACCACCTGGGTGAGCCCGCGGCGGTCGCGAAGGTCGATGAAGATGAGCCCGCCGTGGTCCCGCCGCCGGTGGACCCACCCCATGAGGACGACCTCCTCGCCCAGGGCGGCCTCGGTGAGGCTGTCGCAGTCGTGGGTCCGTTTCAGCCCGTGCATGGATTCCATCCGCTTCACCTCGCCGCCGCCGCGACGGCGGCCTCCACCTCTGGCAAGGGGATCTCCCGCTGGTCGCCGGAGGCCATGTCGCGAAGGATCAGACGCCCTTCTTCCAGCTCGCGCTCGCCGACGATGAGGGCCAGGCGGGCGCCGGCCCGGTGGGCGTGGCGAAGCTGGGCCTTGAGGCTCAGGTCTCCGTAGGCCGTCTCCACGCGAAGCGCCGCCCGCCGCCAGGCCTGCATCCAGGGAAGGCTGGCCAGGCGGGCCTCCTCCCCCAGGGCCGCCACGAAGACGTCGCACGCGGGCCCCTCCGGCCCGGCGTCCAAGAGCAGGAGGAGCCGTTCCATCCCCACGGCCATGCCCACCCCCGGCAGGTCCGGCCCCCCGAGCGCGGCCACGAGGCCGTCATAGCGCCCGCCCGCCGCCACGGCGCTCTGGGCCCCCAGCCGCGGCGAGACGATCTCGAAGGTGGTCCGCATGTAGTAGTCCAGCCCCCGAACCAGGTAGGGATTCGCCACGTAGGGGATCCCCATGGCCTCCAGGGCGTCGTGCACCCGCCCCTGGTGGTCGGCGCAGGCCGGGCAGAGCGAGTGCTTGATGAGGGGCGCCCGCTGCATGGCGGCGCGGCACCCTTCCTGCTTGCAGTCGAAGACCCGGAGGGGGTTTTCCCGGGCACGGCGCCGGCAGTCGTCGCAGAGCCGGTCCTCGACGCCCTGGAGGTAGAGAAGGAGGTCTTCCCGGTGCCGCGGCCGGCAGGCCGGACAGCCCAGGGAGTTCACCTGGAGCTGGACGTCCGCCGCCGCCACCCCGGCCGCGGCCAGCACCTCCCAGGCCGCCGCCATCACCTCCACGTCGGCCAGGGGCTCGGCGGCCCCCACCATCTCCACGTTCATCTGGTGGAACTGCCGGAGCCGCCCCTTCTGCGGCCGTTCGTGCCGGAACATGGGGCCGATGGTGAAGAACTTCAACGTGGCCCCGGATCCGTGGAGCTTGTGCTCCACCACGGCCCTGAGGATGCCCGCCGTGGCCTCCGGCCGGAGCGTGAGGGAGTCGCCGCTGCGGTCGGTGAAGGTGTACATCTCCTTCTCCACGATGTCCGTGTGCGCCCCGATGCTCCGGGCGAAGAGCTCGGTCTTCTCCAGGACGGGCAGCCGGATCTCGCGGAAACCGAAGCTCCGGAACACCCGGCGGGCGGCCGCCTCCAGCCGCTGCCAGTGTTCCGTCTCGCCCGGCAGGAGATCCTTGAACCCTCGAACGGCGGTGATCGCCACGTGCACGCACTCCTCTCCACGGCCCGGAGGGGGCCGGGGCGGCCCCCTCCGGAAAAGTCGGCTGTATCTTTAATCGAGACCCCCCGGCAATTCAAGGGCGCCTCCCGGCGAGCGGTCCGAAGGACGGCGGCCGGCGCGGGGCCATCGTCGTTGACAGTCCGCCCGGGGCCGCCCTATATTGGCGCAAGCGCCGTCTTCGGCCCAGAGCGCCCGCCCGCATGAGCCTCAACCTCAAAAAGATCATAAGGGGGTTCCTCGACACCCTCCGGCGCCTCTACCTCCGCCGGGTCTTCGGCTCGGTGGGGCCGGGCTCCCGGGTGGAACGGTGGGAGAACCTCGCCAAGCCCCGGGCCATCCACATCGGCAGCCGCGTCACCATCCGCCGAAACGCCCGCCTCGAGGCCGTGGGCCCGTGGGACGGCGCCACGCCCCGGATCCGGATCGGCGACGGAACGGTCATCATGTCCCACTTCCACTGCGGGGCGGCGGCCTCGGTGACCATCGGCCGAAACGTCGGCATCGCCGAGCGGGTCCTCGTCACCGACCACGACCACGTCTTCGACCACCCGCACCTCCCCCCGGCCCTCTGCCCCGACCTCAAGGCCGCCCCCGTGGTCATCGGGGACGGGGCCCTCATCGGGGCGGGGTGCGCCGTGCTCAAGGGCGTCACCATCGGGGAACGGGCCGTGGTGGGGGCCAACGCCGTGGTCACCCGCGACGTCCCCCCCTACACCGTGGTGGCGGGGAACCCGGCCCGGGAGATCCGGCGCTTCCGCCCGCGGGCCCAGGCGGGAGCCGCCGACACCCCCCCGCCCGCCTGAGCCGGCGGCCGGGGCGCGATGGAGGCCCAGCCCATGTCATCCGAGCCGTTGACCCCGCCGGAACGCGCCGAGCTCCTCCGCATCGCCCGGGAGGCCATCGCCGCCCGGTTCTCCGGGAAGAAGATCTCCCTCTCCTTCCGGAAGACCCCCGGCCTGGAACAACCCCGGGGGGCCTTCGTGACCCTGCACCGTGACGGGGCCCTCCGGGGCTGCATCGGCTGCTTCACCACCCCGCGGCCCCTCTACGAGACCGTGGCGGAGATGGCCATATCGGCCGCCTTCAAGGACCCGCGCTTTCCGCCCCTCCAGGAGGCGGAGCTGGCCGAGGTGGAGATCGAGATCTCCGCCCTCACTCCCCTCCGGCGCATCACCGACGTGGAAGAGATCCAGGTGGGCACCCACGGGATCTACCTCTCGAACGGCCCCTTCCACGGTGTCCTCCTGCCCCAGGTCGCCGTGGAATACGGCTGGGACAGGGAGACCTTCCTGGACCAGACCTGCCGGAAGGCGGGTCTTCCGCCCGGGTGCTGGCGGGACCCCGCCACCGAGATCCACGTCTTCTCCGCGGAGATCTTCAGCGAAAGGACCGAGGGCCTCGTCCCCTGAACCCCGGGGCCCAGGACATGCCGCAGATTTTCCCTTGATCGACGGGATCAGGTGTGGATACTAGGGGGACAGGAGGGTACCCCAATCCACAAGAGATGGAGGTCGACGAGATGCGAAAAATCCTGCTCCGAGCGACGTTCCCGGTACTGGCCCTGTTCCTGCTCTCCGGCTGCGTGGCCACGCCCATCGTGGGCATGGTCTACACCGACATCCAGGGGCCGGTGGCCGCCACCTCGCAGGCCCGCTCCCCCAAGGTGGGGACGGCCACGGCCGTGGGCTACCTCGGCCTGGTGGCCATGGGCGACGCCAGCATCGAGACAGCCATGAAGAACGGCCACATCACCAAGATCCACCACGTGGATCACAAGAGCTACAGCATCCTCGGGATCTACAACAAGTTCACCACCATCGTGCACGGCGAATAGCCGTCACGGCGCCACCCGGACAGGCGCCGCCCGATGCACTCGGGGCACCGGACACGGTGCGGCGGGTACCCTCCCCGCCCCCGCGGGGCGGCGCCGTCCTTTCCGTCCCCTAGCCGGCCTCCTGCCGGCCGCAGACGACGGCCACGGTGGGGCCGGCCACACCGTGGAGCACGGCGCTGCTGACGCCCCCGGTGAAGAGGTCCGCCACGGAGGAGCGTCCCTTCCGGCCCATGAGGATGAGGGAGGCCCCGAGGTCCGCGGCCGCCTGGATGATGGCTTCCGCCACGTCGCCCTCCCGGGTGAGCGAGGCGATCCGGCCGCCGGGAACCCCGGCGGCCTCGAGGCGGGCCCGCCCCCCGGCGAGGAGGGCCTCGCCCTCCGCGTCACCGTCTTCCACGTAGAGCAGGGTCACCCGGGCGAGCCCCTCGCCGAAGCACCCGGCGAGCACGGCCGCCTCCTCCAGGGCCGCCTCCGAGTGGGGCGAGCCGTCGAGGGCCACCAAGACGTGGGGGAAGGGACAGCCGCCCGCCTCCAGCACGGTATCGCTCCCCACCACGTAGGTGGCGGGATGGTAGGCCTTGTGGAGGAGCGACGAGGTGACGCTGCCGAGGAAGGTCTCGCTCAGCTGGGAGAGCCCCCGCCGCCCGAGCATCACGGTGGAAAAGCCCCCCTCCTCGGCCACGGCCGCGATCCGGTCGGCCACGTCGCCGTCCTCCACCAGGGTGTCGACGGGGGCGGTGACGCCCAGGCGCCGGAGCTCCGCCTCGTAGGCGGCGAGCATGGGGCGGATCTTCTCGTCGACGTGCTGGTCCCGCAGGCGCTGGAAGAGGTCGGACTCGAGGACCCGTTCCGCCCGGGTGTCGATATTGGCCATGTGCTGGCTCAGGAAGTGCCCGTCGAGCACGTGGAGGAGGGTGAGGCCGGTGACCCGGTCCTCCAGGGCCGAGAGGAGGCAGCCGGCGAAGGTGACCGCCCGCCCGGCGGCCTCGCTCTCGTCCACGGGGAGGAGAAACCTGGTGAGGGGGGAGACTGTGGTGGGCGTCATGCTTCCGCCTCCTTGCCTTTTAATAGAACAGCAGCAGCCAGACGTTGGCCAAGCCGACGCTCAGGACCATGTAGAGGAAGGCCACCTTCATGAACTGGAAGAAGCGGACCGGGTGCCCGGCGGCCTCGGCGATGCCCAGGGTCACGACGTTGGCGCTCGCGCCGATCATGGTGCCGTTGCCGCCGAAGCAGGCCCCGAAGGCCAGGGCCCACCAGAGGACGCCCGAGTCGGCCCCGGGGATCACCCGGGTGAGGTAGGCCACGATGGGCAGCATGGTGGCGGTGAAGGGGATGTTGTCCACGAAGGCGCTCATGATGGCGGAGACCCAGAGGATCAGGCAGATGGCGGCGACGAGGTTCCCCTCGGAGAGCCGGAGCACCCAGTCGGAGATGAGGGCCAGGAGCCCCGTCTCTTCCACGGCCCCCACCAGGATGAAGAGAAAGATGAAGAAGAGGAGCGTCGCCCACTCGATGTCCTTCTCGATGAGTTTCAGGAGATCCACCCGCTTGGTGGCGATCCCGTAGGTGAAGAGCACCGAGGCCCCGAAGAGGGCGGCGATGCTCACCTCCATGTGCCAGAACCCGTGGGTGAGGAAGAACGCCACGGTGATGCCCATGACGATGAGGCCCACGGTGAGGAGGGAGCGGTCGGTGATGCGGTACTCCTCGCGGAGCTTCTCGATGAAGGCCGGGACGTCCTCCACCCGGGCCCGGGCGTAGTCGCCGCCGTAGGCGAACTTCGAGTAGACGAAGAGCACCACCATGCTGGCCACCACCGTGGGGGCCAGGTTGACCACGAAGTCCATGAAGGTGAGCCCGGCGTAGGAGCCGATCATGATGTTGGGGGGGTCCCCGATGAGGGTGGCCGTGCCGCCGATGTTGGAGGCCAGGATCTCCGGGACGAGGAGCGCCAGCGGCGAGATGCCCAGCGACAGCGCGATCTCGATGGTGACCGGGGTGAGCAGCAGCATGGTGGTCACGTTGTCGAGGAAGGCCGAGGCGAAGGCGGTGAAGGCCATCAGGATGCTGGAAAGCGCCAGGACGTTGCCCCGGGCCAACTGGTACGACTTGTAGGCGCACCACTGGAAGACCCCGGTGTTCTTGAGGATCCCCACGATGATCATCATCCCCATGAGGAGGAAGACCACGTTCATGTCGATGGCGTGGACGGCCCGCTCGTAGGAGAGGATGTGGTAGTCGGGGTCCAGGGTCCCGAGGGTGTAGCTGATGAGCAGCATCAGGGCCGCCCCGAGCATGGCGGCCAGGGTCCGGTGCAGGAGCTCGAAGGAGATCAGGATGTAGGCCAGGAGGAAGATGCAGGTGGCGATCCAGAAGGCGGGCCCCAGGGTCCGCTCGAGCTGGATGTCGAGGGCGTGGTAGTAGTCCGGGCCGCGGACGGCCATGTCCTCGAAGGAGAGCGGGACCTTGAGCCGCGCGAAGCTCGGCTTGTAGACGGCAAGCTCCACCCGGGCCGTCTCGAGGGTGCCGGGTGGGAGCCCGAAGACCACGTGGTAGCTCCCGTCGGAGGCGGTGGTGAAGGCGTCCATGGCCTCCCGGTGCTTCCCCTCTCGGACGGGCTGGACCTCGCCGTTCACCAGGACCTGGAGCTCGGCGTCGGCCACGGGTTCCTTGTGGTTGTCGAGGACCCGGCCGGTGAGATAGAGGTGCTCGAGGGCCGCCCCGGCTGCCGGCTCCGTGGCGGCAGCCGCCTGGACGGCGGAAAACGCGGCGACGGCCAGGCAGAGCATGAGACCCCACCGCAGCCGCGTCCCCGAAAGGATCTTCTCCCGTCTCTCGCGCATGGACTTTCTCCCTAGTTGACGATCACGTTGGACGTTGCCAGATTGCCCCATCGCCCGGCAGGGGTCAACCTGCTCTTCGGCCTTTCGGCCGATTTCGATAACGACTCCCGCTGCCTCCTTTCGGCCCCTTGAAGATCCTTGTTGACAAGCGGGCGGAAGGCAGGTAGTGTGGACCATGAAGTTTCGGATGTGTTTGTTCGTTGCAGGCCGCAAAGACACCAGACTTTGCGGCTTTTTTTTGTCGCAACCGCCATTCCGAGACCCAATTTTTGAAGAAAGGAGGTACCCGGAATGTCGGAAGGCAAAGTGAAGTGGTTCAGTGATTCCAAGGGCTTCGGTTTCATCGAGAGCGCCGACGGCCACGACGTCTTCGTCCACCACACGGGCATCCTGGGCGAGGGCTTCAAGTCCCTCTCCGAGGGCGAGCGTGTCCGGTTCGACGAGGAAAGCGGCCCCAAGGGCCCCAAGGCCGTGAACGTCACCCGCATCTAGCGGCATGCAAAGGCTCCCCCCGGTGACGGGGGGAGCCTTTTTGCGTCCTCGGCGGCCCCCGCCACGGGCCGCCCCTTCACCTGGAAAGCGAGGCCTCACACTTGGCACGACGACCCAACTACAAGGGCAAGAAGCGGGCGAAGGAACTCGCCCGCCTCCGGAAACGGGAAGAAAAGCGCAAGCGCAAGCTGGAGAAGGCCGGCGGCGAGACCCCAGCCGAGACCACACCGGAAGACACCCCCACGGATCCCGCCGGCCCCGGGGACGGCACCGGCCCCTAGCAGGCCCGCCAGCACCTCCCGGAGCGTCCCGCACCCCCGCTCATGACCGCCCCCGGAGGACGACCAGGTCCTCCGGCCGGTCCACGTCCCGCCGAACCGGCAAGAGTCGCCACTTGAGGCCGCGGCGGCGGAGAACCGCCAGGGTCCGTTCCCTCACCGAGGCCGTCCCCCACGGTATCGCCTCGAAGAGGCCGGGCACCACCCGCCGGAGCCCCAAGAGGTAGTAGCCGCCGTCCGCGGAGGGGCCGACCGCCGCGTCGGCGCGATCGAGGGCCCGAAGGGCCCGGAGGATGTCCGACGCCCGCAGGCCGGGACAGTCGGCACCGAGGAGCACCACCCGCGCCGCCCCGGACGAGAAGGCCTCCCGGACCGCCCGGTCCAGGCGCGCCCCGAGGTCCCCCGGCCCCTGCGCCCGGTAGGTCCATCCCGCTCCCAGCCAGCGGCGCAGTTCCTCCTCCGAGCCCCCCTCGTGGCGCACCTCGACACGGAACCCCCGCCGTGCCTGGGCGGCCCGCACGGTGGCCGCCGCCTGCTCCGTCATCCGGCGCTGGAGATCCGCCGCCCCCCGGGGACCGAGGGCCGGGATCAACCGGGTCTTCGTGGTACCCGGCCGGGGGAAACGGGTGAACAGGACGACGGCCTCCCGGGGACGCCACCGCTCCGGGGTCGGCAGCCCGCCCAGCCGAGCGCGGAGGATGGTCCACAGGATCTTCGTCCCGGCGCCCACCACGCCCTTCACGGTGCCCGTGATCTTCGAGCGCCCGATCCGGCGCCGGTACCCCACCGGCACCTCGATCCACGGGATCCCCTGGCGCACCGCCCGGAGCTGCATCTCCACGGTCCAGCCGTAGTCCGGGTCCGTCATGCCCATAGACCGGAGGACCTCGCCCCTCACGGCCCGGAAAGGACCCAGGTCCGTGAACCGGGCGCCCCAGAAGAGACGGATCATCCGGGTGGCCAGCCAGTTCCCGAAGCGGGCCTGGGGCGGGAGTGCCCCCCGCTCCGGCCGGCCCAGTACCCGGGAACCGACGACGAGGTCCGCCTCGTTCCGGAGCACCGGGTCCACCAGCCGGTCCATCTCGGCGGGGTTGTCGCTGTAGTCCCCATCGAGGAAGACCACCACATCGGCGGCGGAAACGGCGGCGGCGACCCCTGCCAGGCAGGCGGACCCGTAGCCGCGGCGCGCCACCCGCACCACCCTGGCCCCGAGGGCGGCGGCGATCTCGCCGGTACCGTCGGTGGACCCGTTGTCGGCGACGATGCACTCGTCCACCCAGCCCGGCACCTCGGCGAGCACCCGGCCGATGGCGGCCGCCTCGTCCATCGCCGGGATCACCACGGCGACACGCCGCCCCCGCCTCATGCGCCGCCCCCCGCCCGCCGAGCCCGGGCCCTGTACCATTCCCAGGCGAGGATCGCCAGAACCGGCGCGTGCTCGACCCACACGATTCCGTCGTCGAAGACGGGGACCCGGCCACGTGCCTCCCATGCAAAACGCCAGTAATACAAGGGCAGAAGCGCGGTGTAGGCCAGGAGGCCCGGGCTGGGGCGGAAGACCAGGAGGGGCAGCATCCATGTAAAATACCAGGGGAACTGGGTGGGGCCGAGGAGAAAGAGGGCGGCCACGGGAACGAGGGCCCTGGAAGCGGTCTCCGCAGGGCCGCCGGGAGGCGCCAGGGCCGCCCGGGCCGCCAGAACCGCCACCACCGCCGCCACCGTGGCCCGCGCCAGCGCCGGCGCCGCCCCGCCCGCGGAACCGAGCAGCCCCCGCCAGCCCCACAGGACCAGCATGAAGGGCCCGTCGTTCATCTCCCACCGGTCGGCATAGGCCACCAGGCCCGAGGACGGGTCGAGCCCTCCGGCGACCACCGGGACGGCCAGCACCGCCGCCGCCACGGCGAAGGCGAGCCCCCCGGCGGCGCCCGCGGACCAGCGTCCGCCCGCAGCCCGGCGCAGGAACGCGGGAAGAAGCAGGGCCGGCCAGAGCTTCACCCCGGCGGCCAGGCCCAAGACGCCCCCGGTCCCAGCCGGCCGGCCGCGGAGGGCCAGGAGAAGGGCCAGGAGCACCAGGGGCAGGGCCACCACGTCCACGTGGGCCGAGTTGTAGACCTCCTTGACCAGGAGGGGATTCCACCAGTAGACCAGAAGCCGGCCCGGAGACCGGCCGGCCAACCGGAGCAGGAGGGCGAGGAGCCCGAGGGCGGCGAGGTCGAACGCCGCCAGGACGGCGCGCCACGCACCCAGGCTCCAGGGACGGACGAGATGGGCCAGGGCGAAGGCCGCCTGGGCCGTGGGGGGATAGACGGTCTTCAGATCCGGGTGGTTGATGCGGGCGGGAAGGTCCCCGGCGACGGCCGCCAGCCGCCGCCACCCGGGGCCGCCGTCTCGGGCCTCGGCCGGTGCCACGGCGTAGGGGTTGAGGCCGGCGGCCGTTACGGCCCCGTCCCAGAGATACCGCTCGAAGTCGTTTTCGAGGACGGGCGCCGTGAGCCCCGCCGCCAGCCGCATCGCAAGGCCAACCGCCAGCATCCAGGCCAACATCCGGGGGCCGGGTTCGCCCCGCCGGGGGCCCGCCAGGACCGCCCAGAGGTAGGCGCCTCCGGCCGCCGCCTGGAGGGCGACGAACCACCCGATGGGCCGGAGGGCCATGGGGACGGCCGGGCCGAACCGGGGCGACAGGACGGCCACGGCGCCCTGGAGGACGAGGAGCGCCGCCCCGCCGGCGATCCACGGCCCGGCCCGAGGCCCGGGGCGCCGGGCCGGGAGGCGGTGGGGGTCTCTCCTAGCCGGCCCCGCCACCGCGAAGGAGCTTCCGGGCCCGATCCACCACCGCCGCCGCCGTGATGCCGAACTCCTCGAAGAGGACCTTGGCGGGCGCGCTGGCCCCGAAGTGCTCCAGTCCCACCACCGCTCCCGCCGAACCGACGTAGCGCTCCCATCCCTGGGCGACCCCGGCCTCCACGGCCACGCGGGCGGTCACCTCGGGCGGGAAGACCTCCCGGCGGTAGGCCTCCGGCTGGCGCTCGAAGAGCTCCCAGCTCGGCATGCTGACCACACGGACCGTTCCCGCCTCGGCCGCCAGTTCCCGGGCGGCCTCCAGGGCCAGGGCCACCTCGGAACCGCTGGCCACGAGGATCAGGCGGGGGGCGCCGCCGCCGATGTCGGCGAGCACGTAGGCCCCCTTTCGGAGCCCGTCCGCCGGGGCCAGGGCGCCGCGGTCGAGCACCGGCACCTTCTGCCGGGTGAGCGCCAGCGCCACGGGGCCCTCCGCCTCCGCCACGGCCCATCGCCATGCCTCGGCGGTCTCGTTGGCGTCGCACGGTCGCACCACGGTGAGCCCCGGCATGGCCCGGAGGGCGGCCAGGTGTTCCACCGGCTGGTGGGTGGGACCGTCTTCGCCGAGCCCGATGCTGTCGTGGGTGAAGACGTAGATCACGTGGAGCCGCATCAGGGCGGCCAGCCGGATGGAGGGGCGGAGGTAGTCGGAGAAGATGAGGAAGGTGCCGCCGTAGGGGAGGAGGCCGCCATGGAGGGCCATCCCGTTCAGGATGCCGCCCATCCCGTGCTCCCGGACACCGAAGCGGACGTTCCGGCAACCGTAGTCCCCGGGCCCGAAGTCCCCTTCCCCCTCGATGAGGGTCTTGTTGGAGGGGGAGAGGTCCGCCGACCCCCCGACGAGGTTGGGCACCCTCTTGGCCAGGGCGTTCAGGACCTTCCCGGAGGTGACGCGGGTGGCGGCCCCCGCCGGGTCCGCCGGAAACACGGGGATCTCGGCATCCCATCCCTCGGGGAGCCGGCCCGCCAGCGCCCGGTCCCACTCGGCGGCGGCGTCCGGGAAGGCCGACCGGAAGGCCGAGAGCCGCTCCCGCCAGGCCGCGGCCGCGGCCGCGCCACGCTCCGCCGCCTCACGGAAACGGTCCCGCACGTCGTCCGGAACGAAGAAGGGCGGTTCCACCGGCCACCCGAGCCGTTCCTTGGTGAGCCGGGTCTCCTCCGGCCCGAGGGGTTCGCCGTGGACGGACGGGGTGTCCTGCTTGTGGGGGCTGCCGTAACCGATGTGGGTCCGGACGGCGATGAGGGAGGGGCGGTCGTGCTCCGCCCTCGCGGCCTCTATGGCGGCGGCGATGGCGGCGAGGTCGTTGCCGTCCTCGACCCGCTGGACGTGCCACCCGTAGGCGGCGAAGCGGGCCGCGCGGTCCTCGGTGAAGGAGATCTCGGTGGGGCCGTCGATGGAGATGTGGTTGTCGTCGTAGAGGTAGATCAGGCGGCCGAGGCGGAGATGCCCCGCCAGGGAGGCGGCCTCGTGGGAGATCCCCTCCATGAGGTCACCGTCGCTCACGATGCCGTAGACGTAGTGGTCCACGATCTCGTGCCCGGGGCGATTGAAGCGGGCGGCCAGGAAGCGCTCCGCCATGGCCATGCCCACCCCGTTGGCCAGTCCCTGCCCCAGGGGGCCCGTGGTGGTCTCCACCCCCGGCGTGTGACCGTACTCCGGGTGCCCCGGGGTCCGGCTGCCCCACTGCCGGAACCGCTTGAGTTCCTCCAGGGGGAGATCGAAGCCGCAGAGGTGGAGAAGGGCGTAGAGCAGGGCGGAGCCGTGACCCGCCGAGAGCACGAAGCGATCCCGGTCGGGCCAGGCCGGGTCCCGAGGGTCGAAACGCAGGAACCGGGTCCAGAGGACATAGGCCATGGGCGCCGCCCCCATGGGCATGCCGGGATGGCCGGACCGGGCCGCTTCCACCTGGTCCACGGCCAGCATCCGGATGGCGTTGACGCAACGTTCGTCCAGCTGTGTGAAGGGTTCTGGCATTTGGGTCCTCTCTTCTGGTTGTTGATGATGGCGCCCCGGGGACGCATGGCCGCCGCGGGGCCTTCGAACCTCTCGTCGCCGTGGAGCCGCGGGGGCCCGGCCGCGCCCCTCCGCGCCGTTCAGGCGCCGGGCCCGCCGGGCGCATCCCGGTCCGGCGGGAAGGCGCCCGCCTGCCGGGCCTCGGCCAGGAGCCGGCGAAGCGCCGCCGGGTCCGTCACCGGCGGACGGCACGAGCGGCGGCTGCAGACGTAGGCCGCCGCCCGCCCCTCCACGGGGCCGCATGCCGCGGCGAAGGGAGGCGCCGCCGCCTCGGCTTCGCCCGGGGCGGCCTTCCGAACGACGACCAGGTCGTCCGGGTGCCACACCTCCCGGGTCACGGCGACGAGTTCCCGGGCGCCGGCCTCCCCGGCCACCACCACGTCCACCCCGGACCCGGCGGCCGAGGCATCGAGGAGCGTGACCGCGGCGGCGGGTGCCGCGCGGACGGCGGCGCCGAAGGCGCCGAAGAGGGCGTCGGCCGCCGCCTCGTACCGGGGCTCGCCCGTCAACCGTGCCAGCCGGAGAAGGTTCCCGGCCGCCACCGCGTTCCCGGAAGGAACGGCCCCATCATAAATGTCTTTGCGCCGGACGAGAAGGGGTTCCCCGTCCGCGGACGTGAAGTGATAACCGCCGCCCGCCTCGTCCCGGAAGTCTTCGTCGAGGATGTCCTGGAGTTCCACGGCGGCGGCCAGGTATCTCGAGTCGTGGAGCGCCTGGTGGAGGGCGATCAGGCCGGCGGTCACGAAGACGTAGTCGTCGAGAAAGCCCGGGATGCCCACGGCCCCGCGGTGCCAGCGGTGCAACAGCCGCCCGCCCGGGCCCCGCATCCGGGAGAGGACGAAATCGGCCGCGCGGACCGCGGCGGCGGCGAGAGCGTCGTCACCGAGCACGCGCGCCCCCGTGGCCAGCGCCTCGATCATGAGCCCGTTCCAGTCGGCCAGCACCTTGTCGTCCAGGCGGGGACGCCGGCGCCGGGCCCGGACCTCGGCCAGACGTTCCAGGCCGCGCGCCACGGTGTCGTCGCCGGGCAGAGGCGCCCCGGGATCCGCAAAGGCGAGGACGTTGCGCCCCGTGACCCGGCCCGAGGCCTCCTCCGCGTAGTTGCCTTCGGGTTCCACGCCGAAGACGCGGCACAGGGCATCGGCCGTCTCCGGCGGCAACACGGCCCGGATCTCCGCCTCGGTCCAGGTGGTGTAACGCCCCTCCTCTCCCTCGACGTCCGCGTCCTCCGAAGAGAAGAAGCCGCCTTCCGGGGCCGCCAGGTCCCGGAGCACGTAGGTGAAGACCTCGCGGGCGGTCCGGGCGAACTCCGGCTCGCCGAAGGCCGCGGCGGCCTCGGCGTAGGCCGTGGCCAGGAGGGCCTGGTCGGTGAGCATCTTCTCGAAGTGGGGCAGGAACCATCGCCCGTCCGTGGAATACCGGTGGAAGCCCAGGCCCACCTGGTCGAAGATGCCGCCCCGGCGCATGCGCCGGAGGGTCAAGTCGGCCATCTCCCGGGCCCGCGGGTCACCCGCCCGGCGCCAATGGCGGACGAGGAAGGAGAGGACGGTGCCCGACGGGAACTTGGGCGCCTCCCCGAACCCCCCGTGCACCCGGTCGAAGATCCCGTAGAGGGTCTCCACCGCCAGGCGGACGGTGCCGGCGTCCGGGCCGGGGCCGGAGGCCGCCCGGCCCTCCTCGGCGAGGACGGCGGTGACCTCCGCCGCGGCCCGCAGCACCGGCTCCCGGCGGGTGGCCCAGAGCCGCTTCACGTGGCGGGCCAGGTCCAGGAGCCCGATCCGGCCGCCGCGTGATGCCTTCGGCAGATACGTCGCGGCGAAGAAGGGCCGCCCGTCGGGCGTGAGGATCACGGTGAGGGGCCAGCCGCCCCCGCCGGTCAGCCGGCGGCAGGCCTCCATGTAGACGGCGTCCACGTCGGGCCGTTCCTCCCGGTCCACCTTGACGTTCACGAAGGTCTCGTTCAGGACCGCCGCGACCTCCGGGTCGTCGAAGGATTCCCGGGACATGACGTGGCACCAGTGGCAGGCGGCGTAACCGATGGAGAGGAAGACCGGCCGATCCTCCATCCGCGCCCGCCGGAAGGCCTCCTCGCACCAGGGATACCAATCCACGGGCTGGCCGGCGTGGGCCAGGAGATAAGGACTGTGTGCTCGGGCGAGCCGGTTTCCAGGCACCGGGGACCCTCCAGGGCGCCGCCTCCCCTTGGCCGCGGACCGGACATGGCCTAAGGTGAAAAGAAACGCGCCGAAGTCCCCTTCTAAATACCCGGGATCGAATCGGCGCGCCAGCGACCCCATGACCTACCACCCCATCGAGACCTACGGCGCCATCGGCAACCTCCACACCATCGCCCTGGTGGGGCCCGACGGGTCCATCGACTGGCTTCCCGCGCCCCACCTCGACGCCCCCGGCGTCTTCGCGGCCATCCTCGACGACGAAAAGGGGGGCCGGTTCCGGATCGCCCCCACCGCCCCCTTCGACACCGCCGCCCGCTACCTGGCCGGCACCAACATCCTCGTGACCGCCTTCCGGACCCGGGCCGGCGAGGCCGAGCTCACGGACTTCATGCCCGTGGACGAAGACGGCGGCGGCCGACCCCCCTCGCGCCTCCTCCGCCGCCTCGAGTGCACCCGGGGAGAGATCGAGGTGGAGGCCTTTTTCGAGCCGAGGTTCGACTACGCCCGGGCCGCCACCCGTGTCCGCCTGGAGGCGCCCGGACGCCTGGCCGCCGAGGGCGGCGGGGGGCGCCTGGACCTGGCGACACCCTTCCCCATGGAGATCGAGGGCGCCGGGGCCCGGGGGCGGGCCGTCCTCCGCCGGGGCGACGTCCTGTGGTGGGGCCTGGACTACGGGCCGGGGCCCGCCCCGCCGGCCCCCGAGGCCTGCGAACGCTGCCTCGAGGCCACCCGGAATTTCTGGCGCCGCTGGCTCGAAACCCGGGAGACCGGGCGGCGGCCCTGGTTCGGGCCCTGGACCCCCCTCATGGAACGCTCCGCCCTGGTCCTCAAGCTCCTCCAGTTCCGGCCGAGCGGCGCCGTGGCCGCCGCGGCCACCACGTCCCTCCCGGAGGAGATCGGCGGGGGGCGGAACTGGGACTACCGGTTCACCTGGATCCGGGACGCCTCCCTGACGCTCCAGGCCCTGTACGAGCTCGGCCACCTGGAAGAGATGGAGCGCTACTTCGGGTGGATCGAGGAACGATTCAAGCACCGGTCGGCGCGGGATCTCCGCATCATGTACGGTCTGCGCGGCGAGGAAGACCTCCGGGAAGACGTCCTCGGCCACCTCGAGGGATACAAGGGCTCCGCACCGGTCCGGATCGGCAACGCGGCCGCCGGCCAGCAGCAGATGGACATCTACGGAGAGATCCTGGACGCGGCCCTGCGCCTTTCGAACTACGCGGGGAAGATCCGCCCGGACCTCTGGCCCTTCCTGAGATCCGTGTGCGACCACGTGGCCGCCCACTGGCGGGAACCTGATTCCGGCATCTGGGAGGTCCGGGGCCCGCCGGCCCACTTCGTCCACTCCAAGGTCATGTGCTGGGTCGCCATGGACCGGGGGCTCACCATCGCCCGCCGCTACGGTTTTGCCTGCGACCGGCGGGCCTGGGCGGCCACCCGGGACGCCATCCGGGACGAAGTCCTCCGGCGGGGGTGGAACCCCGCCCGGGGGGCCTTCGTCCAGCGGTACGAAAGCGATACCCTCGACGCCGCCTGCCTGCGCCTTCCCCTCGTGGGTTTCCTCCCCTTCGACGACCCCAGGGTCCGCGCCACGGTGGAGGCCGTCCAGGCCGAGCTTGCGGCGGACGGCCTCCTGTACCGGTACAAGGGAGGCGACGGCCTCCCCGGCGGGGAGGGGGCCTTCCTGCTCTGCACCTGCTGGCTGGCCCAGTGTCTCGCCGGCCTCGGGCGGTTGGAAGAGGCGGAGGAGACGCTCCGGCGGGTGGCCGCCCTGGCCGGCCCCCTGGGCCTCTTCTCCGAGGAATACGACCCCGCCTGGCGCCAGGCCCTCGGCAACTATCCCCAGGCCTTCACCCATATCGGGCTGGTGATCGGCGTGGCCGCCCTGAGGCGGGCCCAGGGACGGGCGGAGGTCCGCCTCGAACGCCCACGACCGCGGCGCCCCGGCCGCCTCGGCCGCCCGCTGGTCCTGAACGCCTCGGGCGAGAGCTGCCCCCTGGACACGTCCGCCCTGGCCGCCCGGCTCATGCGGCACCTCAACATCCTCAGGGGGGCCTTCTTCGACACGGCCCGGGGGCGGGTGGCCTACGAGGAGATGCGGGGATCGCCCGAGTACCGGGACTACCTGGACCTCGCCTGCGGGCTCTCGGCCTTCGATCCTTCGGCCCTGGAGACGCCGGAGGCCAGGAAGGCCTTCTGGATCAACCTCTACAACGTGCTGGTCATCCACGGCGTCATCGAGCTGGGCATCCGGGACTCGGTGAAGGAGGTCCCGGCCTTCTTCCGGAAGATCCGCTACCGGGTCGGCCCCCACACCCTGTCCCCCGACCACATCGAGCACGGCATCCTCCGCGGCAACCGGCGCCGGCCCGGCGGCCTCTTCCGCCCCTTCGGGCGGCGCGACCCGCGGCGGGCCCTCGCCCTCGCCCCCCTCGACCCCCGCATCCACTTCGCCCTGGTCTGCGCCTCCTCCTCGTGCCCTCCCATCGAGGTCTACACCGCCGAGCACCTGGACCACCAGCTGGAGCTGGCGGCGGAGACCTTCGTCAACGGGGAGGGCCTCCGCTTCGACCCGGCCCGGGACACCCTCTTCCTCTCCCGGGTCTTCCGGTGGTACGCCCGGGACTTCGGCGACCGCCCGGAGGACCGGATCCGGTTCCTGGCGGCCTACGTCCGCGACGGAGACCTGGCGGCCCGGATGCGGGAGACTCCCGGCGGATTCCGGCTGCGCTATCTCCCCTACGACTGGCGTCTCAACCGCACATGATCCCCGGTCATGCTCCTGGATCCGTGGCGGCCTCCAGCGGATTGGGCCGGGCCCCGGGGACTTCGGACCAGGGACGGGGCACCCCGCCGCCCTTCGGGGCGCCCGATAACGGGCCATCTGCAGCGTTGACGACTCGTCGATATACTTGGGGTATTATCGATGTCGCCGCCTTGCATCTGGCCCGTTCTTGAACGCCCGCGGATCCAGGACAAACGAAAAGGCGAACGGCGGGCACACGCCGGGCCGGGAGGACGGTCATGCGATTCTTCGTGATGGGAGGAACGGGTTTCGTCGGGACGGCGCTCCTCTGCCACCTCGTCCAGGCGGGCCACGAAGTGGCGGCCCTGGTCCGGTCCGCCGCCGGGGAGAAGACCCTGCCGCCGGGCGTGGCGGCCGTGGCCGGGAACCCCCTCGAACCCGGCGGATGGCAGGAACCGGCCGCGGCGGCGGACGTCCTGGTCAACCTGGTGGGGCGCCCGATCTTCGCCCGCTGGACCCCGACGGTCCGTCGGGAGATCCTCGAGACCCGGGTCCGGTCCACCCGGATGGCCGTGGCGGCCCTCGCCCGCCGGGCCCCGGGCGCCGGCGGCACCCTCATCAACGCCAACGCCGTGGGCTGGTACCGGGGAGGGAGCGACGAGATCCTCGCCGAGGACGCCCCGCCCGGGGACGGGTTCCTGGCCGAGGTCGCCCGGAGCTGGCAGGCGGAGGCAGAGAAGGCCCGGGACCACGGCACCCGCGTGGTGGTCACCCGTTTCGGGACGGTCCTCGGCCCGGGCGGCGGCGCCCTGGACCGGCTGCTCCCACCCTTCCGGTTCGGCCTCGGCGGACGCCTCGGCTCGGGGCGCCAGTGGTTCTCGTGGATCCACGTCGCGGACCTCGCCCGCGCCGTCACCTTCCTCGCCGAGCGGAAAGACCTCGAGGGCCCGGTGAACCTGGCAGCCCCGAACCCCGTGCGAAACGCCGAGTTCACCCGGGCCCTCGCCCGGGTGCTGCACCGGCCGGCCCTGCTGCCGGTCCCGGCCCCCCTTTTGCGGCTCCTCCTGGGAGAGGTGGCCGAGGTCATCCTCAGGGGCGAGCGGGTGGTGCCGAAGCGCCTGCTCGAGGCAGGCTTCGAGTTCCGCTTCCCCACCGTGGAAGCGGCCCTCCGGGACATACTGGGCGGATGACCGGCGGCGCGGACCGCCGGGGGCACGGGGACCCCTTCCCCACCGGACTTCAGGAGGCTCCATGGACCCCTGCACCACCTGCCCCGCAAACTTCCAGGAATACCAGAAGCGATTCCCCGAGATGTTCGACGCCTACCGGGAGGCCGCCCGCCGGGCCCGCACCGCCGGCCCCCTCGACGAGAAGACCACCCACCTGGTCCAGCTGGCCGCGGCCGTGGGGATCCGGAGCGAGGGGGCGGTCCATTCCCATGCCCGCAGGGCCCTTGACGCCGGGGCTGCCCCCGATGAATTATTTCACGTGGTCAACCTGATGGTGAGCACCGTGGGTTTCCCGGCCGCCGCGGCCGCCTTCTCGTGGATCCGCGACGTCCTGGAGAACCGGTGACCGCCCGAACCCCGAGCACACGCACCGCCACCCGGAGGACCGCCATGCGCCACCCGAGGATCTTCCTGGCGGCCGCCGTCGCCGCCTGCCTGGCGGCGGCCGCCGCCCCGGCGGCGGCGGCCGATCCCCGCTACCTCCCCTTCCCACCCGGGGCGTCTCCCCCGGCCTGCGCCGTCCACGAGTGCGCGGTGGTGGACATCGTGGAGTCGCCCGCGGACTGGCGGCTCCCGGTGCTCACCTTCGAGGCCGGAGGGGCGGCGCCCCGGGTCCGGCTCCGGGTCATCCCCTCCCTGGACCCGAAGGGGGTCTTCCTCTCGGTGTTGGAAGGGGGCCGGGAAGTCCTGTCCCCACAACTCGTGGCCCGGCGACCCAGGACGGAACGCGCCGTCTACTGGGCGGACCTCAACGGCGACCACCGGCCGGACTTCGTGGTCTTCGTGTGGTCGGGACAGCCGGGCCTCGAGGCCGCCATGGCCAACGTGGCCTTCGTCCTCTCGGCCCCCGGCGGCTACGAGGTCTCGGTGGTCCGGACCTGGTACCCGGACCCGCGGGACTTCCTGGATCTTCGGGCCGACGGCACCTGCCGGTTCCTCCACGTCGCCCTGGTCAGGGGGGAACGGGGCCGGGACGGGCGCCGCCACAACTACTGGGTCTACAACCTCCTCGGCTTCAACGGCGGCGACGTGGTCCTGGACAACGGCGGCGCCCCGGAGTTCCCCGCCTGGATCCAGTTCAAACGCCGCGAAAACCACCGGCCCACCGACCAGTTGACGGACGAGCAAAAGGCGCGGCTCTGGCGCCCCTTCGAAAAGGGACTCGTCCTGAAACCCCGCCGGTCCTGAGGCGGGCCGACGGCCGCCGCCACGATAAAGAGACAGCCTCGTTTTCGCAAAAAGTCCTCTGAGTGGATGGCTCGGCAAAGATCGCCGAATGGCAAGGCGCGATCACCTCGAGGAACGAGGCATTCCTGGGACTGCGGAGGGACGAGGGGCTTTGAAGCACCGACTTCATCGGTGATTCTCGCGACGCCATCAAAAAAGCCGGCCCAAGGGAGGCCGGCCGTTCCTGCAAAATTTGGTAGCGGGGAGAGGATTTGAACCTCTGACCTTCGGGTTATGAGCCCGACGAGCTACCAGACTGCTCCACCCCGCAACCGATACCCGGATATTTACCGGCCCGGGCCGGCCTTGTCAAGGCGGCCGGGGGAAACGCCGTCCCCCGGACCATCCCGCCCGCCGGCCACCTTCACCCACTTGCCGGAACGCGGGTCGCGCCGGGCGACCACCCGGGCCGGGACCCCCACCGCCAGGGATTCGGGCGGCACGTCCCGGGTCACCACCGCGCCGGCCCCCACCACGCTCCGGCGCCCCACGCGCACCCCCTTGAGCACGATACTCCGAAAGCCCAGCCAGCACCCGTCGTCGATTCGGACGGGCCGGGACCGGACCTCCCGGACCAGCGCCGGCGGAAGGTCCGGGTGGTCGAAGACGTGGTCGTGGTCAACGATGAAGACCTCGGCGGCGACCATGACGTGGCGGCCTATGGTCACCTCCTCGGCGGCGCTGATCCGGCAGCGCTCGTTCAGGGAGCTCCCGTCGCCGATCCGGATGCGGAGCCCGGGGCCCCTGTGGGCACGGAGGAAACAACCCCGCCGTATGACCACGCCCTCGCCCACGTGGACCGCGCCGGGATTCATGATCCGAACGGACCGCTCCAGCCGCGCCCCCCGCCCGAGGTGCGCGAGGCGCCGCGACCATCTCCAGCGGCGCCATCCTTCGCCCAGCCGCCGAAACAGCCGCCGGGGCCTCACGGCGCCCTCTGGTCGCGACGAGGACCGGCCTCCCGGAATTCGGCGGCCTTGGCCGCCTCCGCGCCCCCGGAGACGGCGTCCCGCCGCCCGTCGCCGCCGTAGCCCAGCCGCTGCATCCACGGGGTCTCGCGGACCCGTTCGAAGAAGGCCGAAAGCTCCGGATCCCGGCGATAGGCAAAGGCCCGGTCCCCTCTTAGGTCCGTGCAGGCCTCCCGTATCGCTTCCGGGCCCACCCCGTCCAGGCCGCAGAAGCGGGCCAGGCGGGACAACCCGGCCGGGGCCGAACCGACGAAATCCTCGTACCGGAGGCGGAAGACCCGGTCCGCCGGCATGGCCGACAGGTTCCGCTCCGCGATCTCGACGTAATCCTCCCACAAGGAGAAGGCCCCCTCCAGGGTGGCACAGCGAAGCGAGCCCCGGAGACCGGACTCCCTGAGGGTTCCCCGGAAGGACCGACGACGGAGGCGACGGGCCAGCCGGCGGCGCCGGTCTTCCTCGGCCCGGCGCTCTCGCACCACGAGGCTCCGGGCCACATCCACCCCGTTCCGCACCTGGTAGACGACGCGGACTTCGGGAAACACCCGGAGCCACACCGGCAAGGTCAGCACGGCCCGGGGGTCCTTCCAGCCCCAGGGCCCGGGGACGTGCTCCAGAGGACGGCACCGCCAGAGGCACCGGCGCCCGAGGAAACGCCGGGCGCCGAGACCTTCGAGTTCCCGTTCCACGCACCGGGCGTAGTCCTCGAGCAATTCCGGCCTCTCCGCAAGGTAGGCCATGGGGCCGGGGTTGTCCCAAAAGCAGTTGTTGAGGAAGAGGAGGGTGTCGTTCAGGCCGAGAAAGAAACGGGACTCGGCGTCTCCCTGGAGGTCGGCCCCCAGGACGAGCCCCAGCCGCCCGAGCAGCCTCGCCACCATGCTGGTCCCGGAGCGGTGGGCACCTGTCACGACAACGGGGGGATGCGCCGTTCGAACCGGCACGAATCTCTCCTGAACACTTTTTTACCCGCGGAGCCAGCCCCAGCGGATAACGTACCATAGCAGGCGCGGATCGCACAGGCAAAGTCCCAGGGCGCCGCGAAGCACCCGGTGTTCCGGCCCGCTCCCCCCGCCCCGCCGGGCCACGGACCGGCCCAGGGCCAGGATGGACCGGCGGAGCCGGCGGCGGAGCAGGCGCCGGTAGGCGGCCAGGCGGGGATCCTCCAGGAGGAGCCGGTAGCAGAGGGCCTTCTCGAGCCGGACGTGGTCGGTCACCCGGGAGACGTTCCCCCCGTGCTCCCGCCGGTAGAGGACCGGCTCGGGCAGGAAGCCCACCTTCCCCTCCAGCACGAGGCGGACGGGGGTGTCGAGGTCCTCGTAGAACCGGAACCGCTCGTCGAAGCCGCCCATGCGGAGCAGCACCCCGCGGCGGAAGAGCCCGGTGGCGAAGACGGGCAGGACCCCTTCCAGCATCCGGCGGATGGGATCGCCGGCGGCGAAGAGCCCCCGGCGCTTCTCATCGAGGATGGACCGGCCGGTCTCCGCCTCTCCCTGCACCGAGATCCCGTCCCCGAAGACCGCCACGTGGTCCGGCCGGTCCAGGAGGAACCGGGCCCGCTTCTCCACGCTCTCGGGCGGAAGATAATCGTCCGAGGCCAGCTCGCACCAGAATTCGCCGGTGGCCTCCCGGAGCCCCCGGTTGAGGGTCCGGACGAGGCCGCGGTTGTCCTGGAACACCAGCCGGAAACCGCCCCGCTCGGCATGGAGGCGTTCGAGCAGCTCCCGGCTCCCGTCCGTGGACCCGTCGTCGATGACGAGGACCTCGGTGCGCGGCCAGGTCTGGGCCAGGGCGCTCTCCACCGCCCGCTCCAGGTAGGGCCGGTGGTTGTGGGACGGGATGACCACGGTGACCGCGGGATGCCCCATCAGCCGTCGTCCTCCTCCTCGACCCCGCCCCCCGGCCCGCTCCGGGTCCGCTCGGCCTCCACCTCGCGCTGGAGGCGGGCGATGTCGGCCACGTCCTCCGGGTGGGCGGCGGCCCAGCGTTCCCGGTCCCGGCGGATCCGGGCGAGGTGCGCCTCGATGTTCCCCGGGGTGAGCAGGACGCCGAAGTCGGCGGGCACGGCGGCATCCGCCCCGAGGAGCCGCGCCAGCACCAGGTCCCCCGCCTCCTTCCGGTAGTGGGAGGACTCGAGGTAGTACCGGTCGTGGACCGTGACGGAGTTGAACCCGGAAAAGTCCCACACCGGGAGCATCCGGACGAGGCGCCGCTTCCACTCCTCCCACTGGGGCCAGGCCCCGCTCCGGTGCAGCACCTCCCACTGCCGAGCGTGGGCGGGTGAGATGAAGGCGAGGAGCCGGATCCCCCGGCGCCGGCACAGGTCGATGACGGCCTGGAGGTCTTCGAAGCGCTCGGGGCTCAAGCGGAAGCGGTAATAACTGAAGCGGAAGTAGTCGAGCTCGCTCTTTTCGAACTCCAGCCGGAGGGTCGTCCGCCCCTCGGCGATGTCACGGTCGGTCTTGTAGGGAGTGCGCCAGCCCTCCCGGGTGATGGTGATCTCGTCCGGGTACCGGCGGTTGCGCTTGATGGTGCGGATCACGCCCTTGACCGCGTTCCAGGAGAGGTAACACTCCCGGATCTTCATGAAGAAGGGCGTGCGGCCCAGGCGCCGCTCGTCGAAGTCCGGGCTGTTGCTCATGGTCCCGAAGGAGACGAGGTCGAGGCCGAGGACGATGAGCCGGACGTCGGCGTTCTGGACCGCGTGCTCGATGTAGCGCCGGACCTCGTACATGTTCCCCGCGGTGATGGCCACGTTGTAGACCGGTCGCCAGGGGTCGAGGAGGGGGTTTTCGGGGCAGAGCCCGTACTCGGCGCGGGAGGTCCCCGCCAGCAGGGCGTGCGGCCGGAAGACCGGGAGGTAGTAGGCCTTGGTCAGCCGGACCCCCTTCTGGTACATGGCCTTGTTGAGGTTGAAGCCCTTGCGGACGAAGCGCCAGTTGATCCCGTACGGGTCCACCACGTAGGTGATGCCGCCCACGAGGAGGGTGAGGCCGGCCCAGAAGGCGAGGAAGGTGAGGAGGAAGCGGCGGTAGGCGGGCATGGCGGGCCTCAGAACCGGAAGTACAGGAACTCGGAGACCTTGGTGAGGGCGAGGATCCCCACCACGGCGCAGGCGGCGTAGGCGAAGGCCCAGAGCCGGCTGGGACGGAAGTAGCGGGCGAAGATCTCCTGGGAGTTCGGGAAGGCCAAGACCAGCACCAGGCACGCGGCCAGGTGCTGGATCTCCTTGCTCCTCCGCCAATACGGCGCCAGCGTGGTGAAGGTCACGCCGTGGTCGGCGAGCCAGGCGGCGACGGGGCCCCACTTGTGGAGCAGCTTGAGCGGCAGGGCGAAGCCGTTGAACCCCAACATCCCCTTCCAGACCGCCATGGTGGTGGCGAGGTCGGGGGCCCGGACGAGCACCATGGAGAAGGCGAGCCCGGTGAAGGTCACCGCCCAGGCCACCGGCCCCGGAAGCGGCCGATGGAGCTTCGACCAGAGCAGCTGGATCCAGAGCATGGCCCCGTGGAAGGCCCCCCAGAGCACCAGGGTCCAGTTCGCACCGTGCCAGAGCCCCCCGAGCAGCATGGTGGCCATCACGTTGAAGAGCCGCCGCGGGAAACTGCACCGGCTGCCCCCGAGGGGGATGTAGAGGTAATCGCGCAGGAAGCGGGAGAGCGTGATGTGCCAGCGGCGCCAGAACTCCCGGATGGACCGGCTCTTGTAGGGAGAGTCGAAGTTGAGCGGCAGCCGGATGTTGAACATGCGCCCGAGGCCGATGGCCATGTCCGTGTAGCCGGAAAAATCGAAGTAGACCTGGAAGGTATAGGCCAGGGTGCCGCCCCATGCCTCGATGAAACTCGGCAGGTGGTCGTAGGAGAGCGCCCCGAAGACCGGGCCCACGTAGGCGGCGATGCCGTCGGCGATGATGGCCTTCTTGAAGAGCCCCATGAGGAAGAACCCCGCGCCGATGGCCACGTTCCGGTTGGAGAAGACGAAGGCCCGAAGGCGCCGGAACTGGGGCACCATCTCGGTGTAGTGGACGATGGGACCGGCGATGAGCTGGGGGAAGAAGGAGACGAAGAGAGCGTAGTCGTGGAGGGCGCAGGGCCGGGTCGTCCCCCGGTAGGTGTCCACCACGGCGGCGATCTGCTGGAAGGTGAAGAAGCTGATGGCCAGCGGGAGCGTAAGATGCTGGAGCGGCAGGTGGAGGCCGAAGAGCCCGTTGGCGGTCCCGATCGCCATGTCCGTGTACTTGAAGACCCCGAGGAGGCCGAGGTTGAAGACCAGCCCGGCCACGAGCAGGGCCTTCCGGCGCCCCACGCCCCGCCAGAACCCCAGGCACACGAGGTAGTTCACCAGGATGGACGAGAGGATGAGGACGAGGTAGACGGGGTTCCAGTAGGCGTAGAAGAAGAGCGAGGCGGCGAGGAGGTAGAGCCGGGCCGCCAGGGTGAGCCGGAGCCGCCCGAGGAGGAAGTACCCCGCGAGCACCGCGGGCAGGAAGGCGAAGATGAATTCGTAGGTATTGAAGAGCACGGATCTTAGCGCGGAACGGGGCCGGGCGCCTCCCGGTCCGGGGCTGGGGTCAGGAGCCGTTGCATGGGGTTCGGGCCGGGGGCCGACCCGGCGTGATCGGCCATTTTGCCCCCTGGGGCCTCGGGGCGCAACCCCGGCCTCAGCTCCCGGCGCGTCTCGCCGCCCACCGCTCCGCCTCTTGCGCGCCCGCGGCCACCACCGCCTCCGACCCTTCGAAGGGGGCGCTCCACCGGTACCCCTCGGAGAAGGCCGCCGTCTCGGTCCCCGAGGCCCCCGCCTCGGCCGCCGCCCGGAGAAACCGCGCCACGTCCCGGACCGCGCCCCGGAAGAGACCCCGCCGGAGCCGCGGCCGCCGGGCCGCGTCGAGGTCGAGGAGCCAGACCCGGCCGGGGGCCGACTCCTCCCCTCCGGGCACCGCCAGCACGTTCACCCACTTGAGGTCCCCGTGGATCACCCCGGCGGCGTGCATCCGGCCCACCGCCTCCCCCACCCGGTGGAAGAGCCCCGGCCCGGCCGCCCCGGCCCGGACGAGGTCCACCAGGGGCCGGGCGCCCGCCAGGCGCTCCAGGGCCAGGACCCGGGTCCGGGGGCCGACCCGGGCGAGGAAGACCCGCCGGGGCACCGGGACCCCCGCCGCCTCGAGGACCGCGCCGGCCCGCCAGCTCCGGCCCGCGCGGCCCACGGCCAGGGGCCATCCGGGCGGGGCGGGGAACCGGTCGTGGTAGAACTTGAGGGCCAGGCCGGCAAACCCCGGGGCCGACCACCAGGAGAGAGAGGTCTTGCGGTCCCGCTTGAAGGCCGCCACGGTGCCGCCAGCCCGAAAGGCCGCCCAGGAGGGGAAGGCCGCGAGGATCCGCCCGGCCTCCGGGTGCGGGCCGACGCGGACCGGCCGACCGCCCCAGGTCTGGAGACCGCCGCTCCTCACGGCACGAGCTCCCGGTAGAGATCGGCGAGGGAGGCCAGCATCCGGGCCGCGTCGAAGACCCCGGCCCGCGCCCGGGCGGCCGCGGCGGCCGTGCCCCGGCGGGCGGCGTCGGCCTCCATGAAGCGCGCCAAGGCCGCCGCCAGGGCGCCGGGATCATCCGGCGGCACCAGGGCGGCGGCGCCCGCCGCCGGGAGCGGGCCCAGCACCTCGGGGATCCCCCCCACCGCCGAGGCCACGGCGGGAAGCCCAGCGGCCAGGGCCTCCACCAGGGCGAGCCCGAAGCCCTCGTGGCGGGAGGGGAAGACGAACCCGTCCAGGGCCGCGTAGAAAAGCGGCATATCCCGCAGCTCTCCGAGGAAGGCCACCTGTCCCCGGATCCCCAGATCGGCGGCGAGGACCTCGAGCCCGTCCCGGAGGGGCCCCGCCCCGGCCAGGGCGAGGGACGCCCCCCGGGCGCCGAGGCCGCCCTCCGCCCAGGCCCGAAGGAGGACGTCGTGGCCCTTCACGGGCGAAAGCCGCCCCGCCGTTCCCCAGATCCACCCTTCCGCCGGGAGCCCCAGCCGGCGCCGCGCCTCGGCCCTGTCCACCCCGGGTCGGGCGAAGGCGGCCACGTCGATCCCGTTGTAGATCACCCGGACCCGGGCCTCCGGGAACCAGGGATGGGCCGCCAGGACATCCCGCCGCACGCCCTCCGAGACCGCCACCACCCGGTCGAGCCCGGGCCAGAGGAGCCGGTCGGCCAGCCGGCGGGAGGCCGACCGGAACCGGTTCAGGCCGTGGACCGAGGCCACCACCCGGAGACCCGGAAGGCCCCGGGCGGCCAGCAGGGCGTAGAGGGTGGGCCGGTACCGGTGGGCATGGACCACGTGGGCCCCGGTTTCCCGGGCAAGCCGCCGGAGCCGCCGGACGAGCCCCGGCCGGAAGCGGCGGAGCTGCCGGGCCCCGTAGGGCATCACGCGCACGTCGAACCCAGAGCGCCGGAGTTCCTCGTCCGCCGGCACCGGGCCGGAGAGGTAGCAGACCACGTGGGAGAAGACGGCGGGATCCAGGCCGCGGACCACCCGGTTGAAGAGGGGGTAGTCCCCCTTGTAACGGGCGAGGACGTGGAGGACCCGGATCCGCCCGGCCACGGCGCTCACCCCCGGGACCCGGTCGCCGCGCGCCGGCGGGCGGTCCAGCGGGCCACGGCCCGGAGGAGCCGCCGCGCCTCGCCGGGGCGCAGGCCGGCCGCCTCGGCGTAACGGCGGAAGAAGTAGAGCCGGTCGCGCACGGTGAGCCCCGGATCCTCGGCCATGTTCATCTGGACGAGGTTCTTCCGGCGCCCCCACGGCCCGAAGGTGCCGAGGAGCCGGCCGGTTCGCTCGTTGTCCAGCCACCAGAACCGCCACTCCTCCCCCTCGGGGACGACGAGCACGTTGTCGAGCCGGAGGTCACCGTGGCGGACGCCCGCCCCGTGGAGGCGGGCCACCTCGCCGGCCAGGGCGGCGAGAAAGGCCCGCCGCCGGGCGGCGGGGGCCCCGGCCAGGCGGCGGCGCCAGTAATCGAAGGCCCCCTCCCCCGGGACGGCCGCGGTGAGCACCCACCCGCCGCCGTCCCGGCCGCCGCCCCAGGCCAGGACCTCCGGGACCCGAAAGCCGAGGGACCGGAGCCGCTCCGTCCCGCGCACGAAGCGCCTGGCCCGGCCGCCCCGGAGGAGGGCCTTCACCACCTCCATGCCGGACCTCGGGTGAAACGCCTTGAAGAAGAGCCCCGGGGGATCGCGCCGCCGCGCGACCCAGGCGTCCCGGGAGGCGGGCACCGTCTCCCAGCCCGGGGGGAGGCGGCCGCAGCGGAGCCGATCGAGGTCCGCCGAGCCGGGAAGGTCCGCCGGCCGGGTCCTCATCGCCCTTTCTCCCGCAACGGGCGCGCGGCGAGGAGGGCCGCGCGGAGCGAAAAGCCGTATTCCAAGGACCGCCGGGCGGCGGCCCGGGCCGCGGCGCCGCGCCCGGCCGCCGCGCACGCCCGGGCCGTCTTGAAGTACTCGCGCGCCAGGCGCCGGCGCACCACCGCCCGGGGGACGGCCGAGGGGTGGGCCCGGCGGAACCGTTCGAGCACGGCCAGGAGGGCCTCCTGGTTCCGAAGGGCGTCGGCGGCGGTGAGGTTGCCCCCGTGCTTCCGGCAGGTCACCAGGGGTTCCGGGACGAAGTCGAAGTCGGTGACGAGGGAGGCCCGGAGCCAGTAGTCGTAGTCGGAGGCCACGGGCAGGGTCTCGTCGAAGCCGCCCACCCGGTCCACCACCTCCCGGCGCACGACCACGGCGGGCGTCGGGACGAAGATCTCCCGGAAGAGGGCCGCGGTCACCCGGCCCCGGTGGCAGCGGACCCTCGGGGGATGGACCTCGCGGCCGGCGAGATCCACGGTCCGCTTCGGGCTGTAGACGAGACCGACCTCCGGCCGGTGCGCCAGGAGCCTGAGTTGGCGGTGCAGCTTGTCCGGGTGCCAGAGGTCGTCGGAGTCCTGGAAGGCGACGACGTCGCCGGTGGCCGCCCGGAGCGCCGTGTTCCGGGCGGCGGCGTCCCCGCCGTTGGGCCGACGGATGAGCCGGATCCGCCCCCCGAACCGTTCCTCGAGGAGGTCCGCCGTCCCGTCGCTGCTCCCGTCGTCCACCACCAGCACCTCCAGATCGCCGGGCGCCACCCCCTCCTGGGCCAGGACGCTGGCCACGGCCTCGGCCACGAGGTCCCGCCGGTTGTAGGTGGGAAGGCAGACGCTGACCTTCACGGCCCGGCCTCCAGGAGGATCCGCCGGAGCTCGGTGAAGTGCCGGCTCCAGGGGTGGCGTTCGGCGATCCGGCGCGCCGCCCGCCCCATGGCCCGCCGTCGGTCCCCGTCGAGGAGGTCCCCGAGGGCCCGGGCCAGCCCCTCCAGGTCGGCGGGGCTTTCGAGGACGACCCCGGCGACCCCTTCCTCCACCAGCTCCCCGGCGCCGTTGAACCGGGTGGTCACCACGGGCAGCCCGCCGGCCATGGCCTCCAGGACCACGAGGGAACAGGGATCGTACCACGTGGGATGGACGTAGGCGTCGGCGGCGGCGTAGACCCGCTCCACCTCGGGCACCGGCCCGGTGAAGACGAAGCGGCGCCGGGCCTCCGGGCGGGCCCGGCGGAGATAGGGCCCCGGGCGCCCCCGGCCCGCCACCAGGAAGCGGACGTCGCGCCCCGGGGCCAGCCGTTCCGCGGCCCGGACCAGGGCGTCGACCCCCTTCAGGGCGAAGTTGTGGGCCACCAGTGCGAAGACCACGGCCTCCGGGGGAAGCCCCCAGGCCCGCCGCGCCTCGTCGCGGAGGCCGGCCAAGACCTCCGGGTGGAACCGCTCGGTGTCGACCCCGTTGTAGAGGAGGCGGATCCGGTCCCTCGGCACGCCGTGCACCCGGACCATGTCGTCGGCCACCATGCGGCTCAAGGCCACGGGGACCGCGCCGGAGGCGTACATGGCGGCATCGATCCGCCGCGCGGCCACGGCCTTGGGGCCCAGCCGGTAGGCGGCGCGGCACAGCGCCCGGGCCACGGCCCCCCGGCGTCGGCGCACGTTCTGCCGCTGGCTCCCGGCCACGGTCCCCCCGTGGGGCTGGAAGACGTCCATGCCGCCGCCGCGGTTGATGGCGAGCACCCGGTCGGCGCCCCCGGCCCGGGCGAGCCGCCGGCACCCCTCGCAGAAGGAGATCCAGCGCCGCCACCGGGTCGCCCCCCGGACCGGGACCCGCACCATGCGGACCCCGGGCGGCGGATCCCGCCAACTCGCGGCCTGGACCTCCACGTCGATCCCGTGGGAGACGAGGTCCCGGCACAAGAGCGCCGCGTAGGTCTCGGCCCCGCCACGGGCGGGGTCGAGGTGCTCGATCTGGACGGCCACCTTCACGGCCGTCCCTCCCGGGCGCGCCGCAGGTCCCGGCGCCGGATGCCGAGCGCCTTCACCCGGGCGGCGGCCAGGTACGGCCCGAGGCGCCACCGGGGAAGAGCCGCGGCCTCGCGGTAGGCCGCCCAGAGCTCGGCACGTTCCGGCCGGGTGAGCGCGCACTCCCAGGCGGCGAAGTCCAGGGCACCGAGGTCCTTCAACCGGCGGCCGGCAAAGCGCAGCCCGCCGGGCCGGGTCACCCGCTGGAGGTCGATGAGGTAGACGGGCAGGTCCGGGTCGGCGGCCACGGCGAAGAAGTGGCAGAAGTAGAGGTCCTGGTGGACCCAGCCCGCCCGGTGGAGGCGGCCGGCCAGGTCCCCGATCCGGCGCAGGAGCCGGGGGCGGTCCCGGGGGGCGAGCTCCGGGCACCGGCAGCGGCCCGGCCGGCCCCGGCGGCGGCCGAGGAGGCAGTCGGCCTGTTCCCCGCCCGGGATCTCCCGGGTGACGACGACCGCCACCGCGGCATCCCCCAGGAGGCCCCCGCCGCAGGCCACGGCCTCCGGAACGGGGATCCCGGCGGCGGCCAGGGCCCCGAGGGCGTCGTACTCGCGCCGGGCCGCCCCCAGCACCGCCGCCACCGCCCCCCGCCCCGCCGGCCGCCGGTGGCGCTTGAGGTAGAGGGCCGTCCCGTCGGCGAGGCGCAGGCGGAGCGTCTCCCGGCCGGGGACCGCCCGCAACCGGGCCTCGCCCGGGGCGGCGGCCAGGGCCGCGAGGGTGTCGAGCCCGGCCGCCTCGAGCCGCTCCCGCCACGGCCCGGCCACGTCCACCCCGCCGCGGAAGAGGCCCGCAGTCTCAGTCACCCGTCTCTTCCCCCGCAGCCCCGCCCCTCCCGGCCTCGAAGGTGGCATAGAGTTCCCGGTAGACCCCGCTGCCGGCCACGAGGTCCTCGTGCCGCCCCTCCGCCCGGATGCGGCCGTGGTCGAGGACGACGATGCGGTCCGCGTTCCGGATGGTGGAGAGCCGGTGGGCCACCACGATGGTGGTCCGCCCCTGCATGAGCTCGTCCAGGGCCCGCTGGACCAGGGTCTCCGAGACCGAGTCCAGGGCGGAGGTGGCCTCGTCCAGGATGAGGATGGGCGGCGACTTGAGGATCGCCCTGGCGATGGCGATCCGCTGCCGCTGCCCGCCCGAGAGGTTGAGCCCCCGCTCCCCGAGCAGGGTCTCGTAACCCCGGGGCAGCTCCTGGATGAACTCGTGGGCGTAGGCCCGCCGCGCCGCCTCCCGGATCTCCTCGTCGGTGGCGTCCGGCCGGCCGAAGGCGATGTTCTCTCGGACGGTGTCGTTGAAGAGGATCACGTCCTGGCCGACCAGGCCGATGAGGGCCCGGAGGTCGGCGAGCCGTACCCGCCGGAGATCGATGCCGTCCACCAGGACCCGCCCCTCGGTGGGGTCCATGAAGCGGGGGATGAGGTCGATGAGGGTGGTCTTTCCGGCGCCGCTGGGCCCCACCACCGCCAGGACCTCCCCCTTGTGGATGACGAGGTCGATCCCCCGGAGGACGGGTTCGGCATCCGGCCGGTAGCGGTGGGTCACCCCCTCGAAGCGGATCTCGCTCCGGAAGGCCGGAAGCGGCACGTCGCCGTCCGTCTCCTCGGCGAGCCCCTCCAGCCAGTTCATCCGCTCCTTGGCCCCCCGGATCTCCTGGAGCACCGCATAGGAGCCGCCCACCTTCTTCACCGGCCCGAAGAGCATGAGGATGGCCACCAGGGCCGAGGCGTAGTCACCCACCGTGATGGTCCCGGCGGAGACCAGGTACTGCCCGTACCAGATGACGAAGGCGAGCCCGAAGCCCGTGCAGACGTCCACCAGGACCTTGGTCATCTCCTTCAGGCGGACGATCTTGAGCTCCTGGCGGTAGTGGACCTGGCTGTCGGCGGCGAAGCGCTCTTCCATCTCGCGGCCGCGGCCGAAGACCTTGATCACCTTGGCCCCGGCGGTGGCCTCGGCGATCCGGTGGGTGAGCTGGGCGATGGTCTGCTGGGCCTGCTTCCGCTTGAGCTTGACCCCCTTGCCGAAGCGGTGGGTGCCGGCGCCGATGGCCGGCGCCACCACCAGGGCGAGCAGCGTCACGTCCCAGCGACGGTAGAAGGCCACGGCGAGGAGGGTGAGGATGGAGGGCACTTCCTTGAAGACCGTGAGGATGGTGTCGGAGACCAGGAGCCGCAGGATGCCGGTGTCGCTCAGGAGCCGGGAGATCACCCGGGCCGAGGTCTCGGTGCCGAGGGCCGTGACGGGCAGCCGCACCAGGTGGCGGTAGAGCCGCACCCGGGTATCTCGCACCAGCTTGATGCCCGCCGAGCGCATGAGGTAGGCGTAGAGGTAGGCGAGGAAGCCCCGGGCCGTGAACGCCGCGGCCACGATGGGCGGCACCCAGGCCACCAGCGCGTAGTCGTGCGCCCCCACCACGGCGTTGGTGAAGGGCTTGAAGAACCAGGCGATGGCACCGTTCAGGGCCGAGAGCAGGAGGCTTACCAGGACGGCCGCCGCCACCCGGGGGAGGTAGGGGCGGATCAGGGCCGCGAGTTCCCGGTCGAGGACCTCGGTGAGGGCGGCGCGGTCCTTCATGCGGGGGTGACCGCCTCGGCGAGGAACCGGGGGAGCGCGAAAGCCCCGGCGTGGAGACCGGGGGAGTAGTAGCGGGTGGCCAGCCCGGCGGCAGCCGCCCGGGCGGCATCGAAGTCGCGGACGGGGTCAGGGCCGAGGCTCGCCATCACCCAGCACCACGTCCCGCTCGGGTAGGTGGGGATGCCGCCCGTGTAGAACCGGACCACGGGGAACCCGGCCGCGGCCAGGCCCGACCGGACCCGCCGGATGACGTCCAGGTGGTAGTAGGGGGACTCGCACTGGGCCGCGAGGAGCCCCCCCTCCCGGAGCGCGCCCCGGCAGCCCCGGAAGAACGCCTCGGCGAAGAGGGCCTCAGCCGGCCCCACCGGGTCGGTGGAGTCCACCAGGATCACGTCGAAGGCCCCCGGGTGGGCCTCCACGTAGCGGGCCCCGTCCTCGAAGGCGATCTCCACCCTCGGGTCGCCGGAGAGCCCGGACGCCACCTCCGGGAAGAAACGCCGGGCCACCTCCACCACCATCTCGTCGATCTCGCAGAGCACCACCCGGCGGACCCCGCCGTGCTTCAAGACCTCGCGGACGGTCCCCCCGTCGCCCCCGCCGACGACGAGGACGTCCCGCGGCGCGGGATGGGTGAAGAGGGCCGGGTGGGCGATCATCTCGTGGTAGACGAACTCGTCGCGCTCGGTGAGCATGACGAGCCCGTCGAGGAGGAGCATCCGCCCGAAGGCCGGGGTGTCGAGCACCTCGATGGACTGGAAGGCGGAGCGCCCCGTGTAGAGGGTCTCGCGGACCCGCAGGGTGAGCCCCGCGTCCGGGAGATGACGTTCCGTGTACCAGAGTTCCATGGGATGTCGGCCCCGGGGGACGTGATCGAGAAGTCTTTTGGTCGGGGCGAGAGGATTTGAACCTCCGACCCTCTGCTCCCAAAGCAGATGCGCTTCCAGGCTGCGCCACGCCCCGACGGCGAAGCTCCTCCCCTTTAACACACGGAACCGGGGGCTTCAATTCCCGCGCGCCCCGCGCGGCGGCGTTTGCACCCCGGGCCGCCTTCCATTATCTTGGCACAGGTTCGGCTGGCGGGGACGCGGCCCCCGTGCAAGGGCGCCCACCCCGGATCCCGGCCGGCCGCCTCCCCATGACGTTCACGTCCACCGAATCGCCGGATCCCTTCGCCACCCGCAACCTCCGGGTCCTGGTGACCCCGCTCCTGGCCGCGGCCTTCGCCGCCATGGCCCTGGTCGGGGCCGGGGTGGTGGGCTACATGATCCTGGGGCTCCCGGACATCTCGCGCATCCGGACCTACCGGCCCGCCACGGTCACCGAGATCCTCGACGCCAACGGGACGCCCATCGACTACATCTACCGCGAGAAGCGCTGGCCCGTCCCCCGGGCCCGCATCCCGGAGACCCTGGTCCACGCCTTCCTGGCCGCCGAAGACGCCCGCTTCTACGAGCATCCCGGCGTGGACTTCTGGAGCGTGATCCGGGCGGCCATCAAGAACCTCCAGGCCGGCGAGATCGTCCAGGGGGCGAGCACCATCACCCAGCAGGTGACGCGATCCCTCCTCCTCACGCCGGAAAAGAAGCTCATCCGGAAGATCAAGGAGGCCATCCTCGCCTGGCAGATCGACGCCGCCCTCACCAAGGACCAGATCCTGACCCTCTACCTCAACCAGATCTACCTCGGAGAAGGCGCCTACGGGGTGGAGGCCGCGGCCCGGACCTACTTCGGCAAGCACGTGGAGGAGCTGAATCTGGCCGAGTGCGCCATCCTGGCCGGCCTCCCCCAGGCCCCGAGCCGCTACGCCCCCACCCGGCACCTCGACCGGGCCCTCCGGCGCCAGGCCTACGTCCTGAACCGGATGGTGGCCGAAGGCTACATCACCCCGGAGGAGGCGGCCGCCGCCAGGGCCTACCCCGTGGAGATCAAGCCGGAGGAGCTCGTGCAGCCGCCCGGGTCGGAGTACTTCCTGGCCGAGGTCCGCCGGCGCCTGGAGGCCCGCTACGGCCCGGACCGGGTCCAGACCGAGGGCCTCCGGGTGGTCACCACCCTGGACCCGCGGTGGCAGGCCGCCGCCTACGAGGAGGTGGAGAAGGGACTCGCCGCGGTCCGAAAACGTCACCCGGAGGACCCGGGCCTCGAGACGGCCCTCGAAGGGGCACTGGTGGCCATGGACGCCCGGGACGGGGCGGTGATCGCCATGGTGGGGGGGCGCGACTTTTCGGCCTCGCAGTTCAACCTGGCCGTGCAGGCCCGGCGCCAGCCGGGCTCCGCCTTCAAGCCCATCGTCTACGCCACGGCCCTGGCGCACAAGGTCATCACCCCGGGGACGCTCCTGGTGGAGGAACCCATCACCCTCCCCGGCGCCACCATCGAGACCCCCTGGGAACCGGAAAACTATGACCAGACCTACATGGGGCCCATCACCATCCGGACCGCCCTCACCTACTCGCGCAACATCATCTCGGTCAAGGTGGCGGGCCTCGTGGGGGTGAACGCCATCCGGGCCCAGGCCAAGCGCATGGGCATCACCGTGCCCCTGGCCAACGACCTTTCCCTGGCCCTCGGCTCCTCGGCCGTCCCCCTCATCCAGATGGTCCAGGCCTACTCCACCTTTCCGAACCTGGGAGAGACGGTCACCCCCCGGCTCATCCGGGAGGTCCGCAGCCGCACCGGCGAAGTGCTGGAGGAGATGGTGCCGGAAAAGGCCAAGGCCCTGGACCCCGTCACCTCCTACCAGATGGTGCATCTCTTGGAGGGCGTGGTCCAGGACGGAACGGGGCGCCGAGCCCGGGCCCTCCGGCGCCACGTGGGCGGCAAGACCGGCACCACGGACAACTTCCGCGACGCCTGGTTCCTGGGCTTTACGCCGCGGTTCGTGGCCGGGGTATGGGTGGGCCGCACCGACGGGAAGCCCATCGCCAAGCGGGAGACGGGCGGGCGGGTGGCCTGCCCTATCTGGACGGCCTTCATGCAGCGGGCCCTCGAGGGGGCCAACGCCACCGACTTCCCCGTGCCCGAGGGCGTGGCCTTCGTGCCCGAGAACCGGAAGACCGGGGAGATCGTGGTGCCGGACCGCGACGGAGTCGTCTGGGAGGCCATGCCGGTGGATGCCCTCCCGCCGCTTCGCCCGCCCGCCTGGGACGGCCTGCACCTGCCCTCGTGGCTGAAGCCCGGCGGCTTTCCCTGGTTCAGGAAGAAGCCTTCGGAGTCTTTCGAGGAATATCGCTGACGTCCTCCCGGAGGACGTAGAGCACCCGGAAGTCCTTCTTGAGGGAGGCCACCAGCTTCTCGAGGTCGGCGTCGTCCATGTCCCTGATCCGGACGTAGACCTGCCGGCGGCCGGGCCCCCCGTGCTCCTGGCAGGAGGAGATGCTCACCGTCCGCGCCTCGTGGGCCCCGAGGACGCCCAGGAGGTCGTTCAGGGCGCCGGGCCGGTCCTCGAGGTCGAATCCGAGCTGGATGGGGCCCCGGTAGATCCCGGTGATGCCGATCATCACCTTGAAGATGTCGCTCTGGGTGATGATCCCCGTGACCTGCATCTTGTCGTTCACCACGGGGAGCCCCGAGATCTTGTTCTCCAGCATGATGACCGCGGCCTTCTCCACGGAGTCGTTCTCCCGGAGGGTGATGGGATCCGGGGTCATGATGTCCTTCACCTTGATCTCCGAGAGGAGATAGTAGAGCTCGTGGACGTCGAGGCTCGTCGCCTTGGAGGGCGCCGCCTCCTTCACGTCTCGGTCGCTCACGATCCCCACCAGCTTGTTCTTCCGGACCACCGGTATCCGGCGGATACCGTGTTCCTTCATGAGCTGGGTGGCCTTCATGATGGAGGTGTTCTCCTCCACGGTGATGGGCTTCGTCGCCATCCATTCCTTGACCAGCATGCGGTGTCCTCCTGGCTCCGGGGGAGCGCCTGAAATCGTGGTGGGTCGAGGTCGTGATCGGCATCCCGCCGGCGGAACATGAACCCCGCCGGGGCCGCTCGAAGCGGACGGGATGGCCTTTCGGAGAGGCGGCACCGATCGTAGGCCATCTAATCGTCTCGAAAACCCAGTGTCAAGAACGGATCCGGGCGGGCGGCGTCACGAGGGGAAGACCTCGGCCGCCAGCCAGGCCACGGCCGCCGGAGAAAGGACCAGGGCCACGGCGCACGCCGCCACGAGCCCCATCAGCCGGACCGCCCGCCGGATGTCCCGGGGCCCGGGTTCCCGGCCCTCCGGCAGGATGTAGGGCCGCTCCACCAGCCGGCCCCGGTACCGGGCCGGCCCCGAAAGCCGCACGCCGAGCGCCGCGGCGAAGGCGGCCTCGGGGAACCCGGAATTCGGGCTGTCGCTGGTGGCGGCGTCCATGCGGACCACCCGGAGGACCTTCTCGGGCCGGGCGGCGCCGACGAGGGGGGCGGCGGCGGCCGCCAGCCAGGCCGCGGCCCGGGCGGGGAGGAAGTTGGCGAGGTCGTCCAGGCGGGCGGCGGCGGTGCCGAATTCCCGGTAGCGCTCGTCCCGGTACCCCACCATGGAGTCGAGGGTGCTGGCCATCTTGAAGGCCAGGGCCAGCGCCGGCCCCCCGAGGGCGGCGTAGCAAAGGGGCGAGAGGAAACCGTCCACCGTGTTCTCGGCCACGCTCTCCACCGCGGCCCGGGCCACGTCTTCGGGCCCGAGCTCCGCGGTATCCCGCCCCACGATCCGGGAGAGCCGGCGGCGGGCCTCCGCGAGGCCGCCGGCCTCGAGGGCCTTCCGGACGGCCCCCGCCTCGGCGGCCAGGGACCGGAGGGCGAGGCAGTAGAAGAGGAGCAGCGCCTCCGTCCCGGTTCGGAGGTCGGGGTGCACCGCCCCCGCCAGCGCCGGGAGGAGCGCCCCCGCCCCCCAGGCCGCCGCCACCAGGCCCCCCGCCAGGACCGCCCCCTGCCAGCGGGGCGGCAGCGGCAGCCGCCGGGCGGCGGCCTCGCCCCGCGCGATGAGCCGACCCATGAGGCGGACGGGATGCGGCAGCCACCGCGGGTCCCCCAGGGCGAGGTCCAGCAGCACCGCCGCCGCCAGGGCCAGGGCCCCCTCCGGTGTCAGGACGTACGGCACGGTTCCCCTCCCCGCCGGCCGCCCGCCCCCCGCCCGGCCCCGCCGGCCGCCTTCACAGCCCCACCAGCGCGAGGAGGCGCGGAAGATCGGCGTGCGCCTCGAGCCAGTCGGCGAGCCGGTCCAGGTGCGCGGCCCGGGCGGCCCGCCAGGCGGGCCGCTCCCCGAGGGGCGCCAGCCCCCGCCGCCGCCGAAGCGCGTCCAGGAAGGCGTGGCGCAGGCCGTCCGCGTCGAAGAGGCCGTGGAGGTAGGTCCCCAGGACGTCGCCCCCGGGGGCGCGGCAGCCGAGCCCGGGGCCCCGTCCCTCGAAGAGGGGGCGGACCTCCCCCGAGGCCCGGGTCCGGCCCATGTGGATCTCGTACCCCTCGGCCGGAAGCCCCCCGGGCAGGAGGCCGCCGCCCGCGGTGACCGCCCGGGTCCGGGCGAGGACCTTGGCCGGCGCCATCTCCGTGACCACGGGGAGCAGCCCGAAGCCCGCGACGCGGGCCGGACCGCCCTCCACCCCGGCGGGGTCCAGGATCTCCTCGCCGAGCATCTGGTAGCCCCCGCAGAGCCCCACCACCGGGACCCCGTCGGCCGCGGCCGCCGCCAGGGCCTCGCCCCACCCCGCCCGCCGGAGGATCTCCAGGTCGGCCATGGTGGCCTTGGTGCCGGGCAGCACCAGGCAGTCGGCCCCCTCCGCCTCTTCCGGCCGACGGGCGAAGACCAGCGAAACGTCGGGCTCGGCGGCGAGGCTGCCGAAGTCGGTGAAGTTGCTGATCCGTTCCGGCCGGACCACGACGACCCGAATCGGCCGGCGGGCGCCCCGCCGCTCCAGGGCCTCCACGTGGACCCCGTCCTCCTGGTCCACCTCGATGTCGCGGAACATGGGCAGCACCCCCAGGCAGGGAACGGGCACGAGCCGGGCGAAGGCCTCGATGCCGGGCCGGAGGAGCCCCGGGTCGCCCCGGAACTTGTTCACCAGGAACCCGGCCACGAGACCCCGGTGGGCCTCGGGGATGAGGTCGTAGGTCCCCTTGATCCAGGCGAAGACCCCGCCCCGGTCGATGTCCCCGACGAGGACCACGGGGGCGCGGGCGTGGGCCGCCATGTCCATGTTGACCAGGTCGGTGTCCTGGAGGTTGATCTCGGCGGGGCTTCCCGCCCCCTCGAGCACCACCACCTCGTACTCGGCGGCCAGGGCGTCGAAGGCCTCCCGGGCCACGCGCCGGTGGGCCTCGAACTCCTGGTAGTAGGCCCTGGCGGAATAGTGGCCCACCGCCTCCCCCATGACGATCACCTGGGAGGCGGCGTCGGCGGAGGGCTTGAGCAGGATGGGGTTCATCCGCACGTCCGGGGCCAAGCCGCAGGCCTCGGCCTGGAAGACCTGGGCCCGGCCCATCTCCTTGCCGTCCGGGGTGACGAAGGAGTTGAGGGCCATGTTCTGGGCCTTGAAGGGGACCACGCGCACGCCCCGCCGGGCCAGCACCCGGCAGAAGGCCGCCGCCGCCACGCTCTTGCCCACGCCGGAACCGGTGCCCTGGAACATGATGGTGCGTGCCCGCCGGTCCATGGCTCGACACCATAGGACCTTCCCCCGCGCCCCGCAACGGCGCCGAGGCGGCGTTGACACGGCGGCCGGGCGGCCGCTATAGTGGCGGGAATCGGTCCCGGCCGCCAAAACCGGCGGGCGGGGCGGGCGCCCCGCCCCGGCGGGGACTCCGGAGACGAAAGGGGGGATTTTCTTGGCCATCGTTGTGGAAGTCCAGGGCAACCTCGAGAAGGCGCTCAAGGTGCTCAAGAAGAAGATGCAGCTCGACGGGCTGCAGCGGGAACTCAAGCACCGGCGCTTCTACGAGAAGCCCAGCGTGAAGCGACGCCGCAAGATGCAGGACGCCGAGCGGCGGCGCCGCAAGGCGAAGCGGCGGCGCCGGTGAACGGCCTCACCTTCATCCCCCTCGTGCGGCGGCCCCACCGGCCGCCGCATCTCGTTGGCGCCGGCACCGCCGCCCCATGAGCCGAACCGCCCCCACCCCCACCGCCTTTCCCGTCCTCTTCCTGGGCGGGACCCGAAGCGGCAAGAGCCGGCAGGCCCTCCTGGAGGGCGAGGCCGTCCTGGCGCGCGTCGGCCCGGACGCCCGAGGACTCTTCGTGGCCACCGCCCGGGCCCTGGACGCGGAGATGGCCGAGCGGATCGCGCGGCACCGGGCCGAGCGCGGCCCCGCCTGGGAGACCCTCGAGGAGCCCCTCGACCTCGCCGGCGCCCTCGCCGACGCGGACGGCCGCTACGGGGTGATCCTGGTGGATTGCCTCACCCTGTGGCTCGCCAACCGCCTCGCCCGGGATCCGGCCGGGGCGGCCGCGGCCGTGGACGAACTGGCCGGGGCGGCCGCCCGGCTGGCCACGCCCGCCGTCTTCGTCTCCAACGAGGTGGGGTGGGGCCTCGTCCCGCCCGACCCGGCCAGCCGGCGTTTCCGCGACATGGCCGGCCGCCTCCACCAGGCCCTGGCCGCGGTCTGCCCCCGGGTGATCCTCGTGGTGGCCGGACGCCGCCTGGATCTCCCGGCGGGGCCTTAGCCGGACCTTCGCAGGATCCGCCGGGGATGGCGTGGGAGAGAATGCGCCGAATGCACGGCGCGGGGATGGCCAAGCCAAGGGCAAGCCGCGACCATCACGGGGAACGAGGCGTACTCGGCTCCATCGCGATGACGAGAACATCCGAAGCACCGCCGCCAAGCAGCCCGCTTGGTGAGACCCGCGACGCCATCATCCTTGACCGCCCACGGACACCGGGGGTATTCCTGGGACCGCGGCCCGGGCGGCCGCGACGCCGAGATCCCCACGAAGACTGAGGTGACCCACGATGCAGCTCGACTCCCTCCTCCAGGCCGTCAGGCCCGTGGACGAATCCCCCGCGCCCGAGATCCAGGCGCACCTCGACAACCTCACCAAGCCCCGGGGCAGCCTCGGCCGGCTCGAGGAACTGGCCCTCCGCTACTGCCTCATCCGGGGGGAACGCCGCCCGGCGCTCCCGGCGAAGGCGGTCTTCGTCTTCGCCGCGGACCACGGCGTCACCGAGGAAGGCGTCAGCGCCTTTCCCCGGGAGGTCACCTACCAGATGGTCCGGAACTTCCTCGCGGGGGGGGCGGGGATCAACGTCCTGGCCCGCCACGTGGGCGCCGAGGTCCACGTGGTGGACATCGGGGTGGACCACGACTTGCCGGAACTGCCGGGGCTCATCCGCCGCAAGGTCCGCCCCGGGACGCGGAACATGGCCCGCGGGCCCGCCCTGACCCGGGAGGAGGCCGAGGCCGCGGTGCTGGCGGGGGCGGAGCTCGCCTCCGGGGCGGCGGACCGGGGGATCGGCCTCCTCGCCACCGGCGAGATGGGTATCGGGAACACCACCCCCTCCAGCGCCCTCACCGCCGTCTTCTGCGGCGCGGCCCCGGCGGAGGTCACCGGGAGGGGCACCGGGATCGACGACGAGGCCCACCGGCGCAAGGTCCGGGTCATCGAGCGGGCCCTCGAGGTGAACCGGCCGGACCCGGCCGATCCGCTGGGGGTGCTGGCCGCGGTGGGCGGCCTCGAGATCGCGGGCATCTGCGGCCTCGTGCTCGGCGCCGCCGCCCGGGGCGTGCCGGTGGTGATCGACGGCTTCATCTCCACCGCCGGCGCCCTGGTGGCCGCGGCCATGGCCCCCGCCGCCGCGGGTTACATGTTCGCCGCACACCAATCCGTGGAGGTCGGCCACCGGAAGCAACTCGAACGGCTCGGCCTCAGGCCGGTGCTCGACCTGGACCTCCGGCTCGGAGAAGGCACCGGCGCCGCCCTGGCCATGGGCCTCATCGAGGCGGGGCTCAAGATCTACCTAGAGATGGCCACCTTCGACGGGGCCCAGGTCTCGCCCGGAAACGAGGCGTGACGGGGCGCGAGGGGAACCGGCGGCGCCGCCGGGCGGTTCAGCCGCAGCCGTAGTCGGCCCGCCACTCGGTGGCGGCGTAGGCCGAGTGGTTGTGGATGGATTCGAAGTTCTCGGCCTCCACGCTGAACCAGGTCACCCCGGGCAGCTCCCTCAGGCCCTGGCAGGCGGAACGGACCACGTCCTCCACGAACATGGGGTGCTCGTAGCCCTGCTCCGTGACGAACTTCTCGTCGGGCCGCTTCAGAACGGAATAGACCTCCGAGGAGGAGGCGGCCTCCACCACGCGGATCACGTCCTCGAGCCACAAGAACTGGTCGAACCGGACCTCCACCCGCACCTCGCCCCGCTGGTTGTGGGCCCCGAAATCCGAGATCTCCTTGGAGCACGGGCAGACGGTGTTGATGGGCACCCGGGCCACGAGGCGCATGTCGAGCGTCCGGCAGAGGGTCCCGTGGAGGCCGCACCGGTACTCCACGAGGCCCGGGGTGCCGGTCACCGGGGCGGCCTTCTCGATGAAGTAGGGGAAATCCACCTCCAGGTGGGCCTCCTCGGCCTCGAGCCGTTGCTTCACCTCGGCCAGGATGTCGGCCAGGGTCCGGACGTTGATCTCGCGCCGGTACCGGTTCAGGATCTCCACGAACCGGCTCATGTGGGTGCCCTTGAAGTGGTGGGGGAGGTTCACGTACATGTTGATGCTGGCCACGGTCTGCTGCGTGCCGTTGGCCTTGTCGAGCACGGTGATGGGATAGCGGATGTTCTTGATGCCGACGCGGCTTAGCGGGATGTGCCGGTCGTCTCTCCGACTCTGGACGTCGGCCAGCTCGGCGTGGGGCCGCTCCGTGCCGGTCGGGCGCTTCATCGCCGCCTAGGCCCCCAGCCCATCGAGCAGCCGGGCCGCCGCCTCGCGGAGGGCGGAGTCCGCCTCCCACACGGGGCGCCCCGCCCGCTCCGCCTCGCGGACCGCGTCGGAGGCCGGGAAGACCCCCACCGGGTCCATGCCGAGTTCCCCGCGCACGAAGTCGAGGTCGCCCTCCCCCCGGACCTGGTTCGCCACGAACCCGAGGTGGGAGAGGCCGAGGTCGGCGGCGAGGCCCTGGATCTTGCGGGCGGTCTCGAGGCTGCCCCGGTAGGGCTGGACCACCACCAGGAGGCGGTCCACGCCGGCCACCGTCCCCCGCCCGAGGTGTTCCACCCCGGCCTCCATGTCGAGGACCACGTCTTCGTCCGGGGCGAAGAGCAGAGTGTTGAGCAGGTTCCGGAGCACGGCGTTGTCGGCGCAGGCGCAGCCGGCGCCCCCCTGCTGGATGGCCCCGAGCACCATGAGCGCCACGTTCCCCCGCCGGCGCATGAACCGCCCGGGCAGGTCGTCCACCTTGGGATTCAATCGATAGAAGGGCCCGTCGCGCTCGGAGCGCTCCCGGAGGAGATCGGTCATCTCGGCGATGGGGCGGATCTCCTCGGCCCCGGGGAAGTCGAGGAGTCGGGCCAGATGCGGGCTCGGGTCGGCGTCGATGGCGAGCACCCGGCGCCCCCGATCGGCCAGGGCGCCCACGACAAAGGCGCTCACCGTGCTCTTGCCGACCCCCCCCTTTCCACTGATGGCGATCTTCATGTCGACGGCTCCCTTTCGGCCGGGCACCGGCGGCCGGCCCGCCCGGCCGCGCCTCCCGCGCCGTTCGAAGGGTACCAGAATCCGCCGCCCGGACCAACCTCCCCGGCGCCGCGGCCGGGGGTGGCGCAAGCGGGGCGAAAGCGCTAATAATGTGGCGGCCAACGGTTCATTCCGTGGCCGACGCGCCGAGACCACGATATGCCCCGAGACGATTCCAGAGTCCGGACCGCCTCCCCCGCCGGAGAACGTCCCTTCGGGGCCGAGATCCTCGGCCTCTGCCTCGTGGCCCTCGCCCTCTTCACCCTGGCCGCCCTGGCGAGTTACTCCCCGGACGACCCGGCCTGGAACCACCCCTCCCTGCACGCGGCGCGGAACTGGATGGGCCCGGTGGGGGCGCACCTGGCGGCCTTCCTCCGCGACGTCCTGGGCTACGCCGCCTACTGGGTGCCCGTCCTCTTCGTGGGGCTGGCCCTCCGGGCGGGGTGGCGGCGCCTGGCCTGGACGCCCTCGCTCCCCTGGATGGCGGGCGGATGGGCGGCGGTGGTGCTGGCCACGGCCGGGCTCCTCGGCCTCGGCACCCTGGGAGATGCCGCCGGGGCGGGCCTTCCCGGGGGCCTGGCGGGCTGGGCCCTGGCCCGGTTCCTCGCCACGTGGTTCGGGGGGGCCGGCGCGGCCCTCCTCCTCCTGGTGGCCCTGGTGGCCGGGCTCCTGGCGGCCACGCCCCTCACCCTGGCCCGCGCCTGGGCCTTGCTGGCCGCCCTGGCGGCCAGGCGCCCCGAACCCGCCGGGGCGCCTCCCCGCGCCCGCAGCGGGGGACGGCGCCCGCCGGCCCCGGCCGGCGGCGAAGCGGCCTCCGTGCCCCACATCGCCACCCCGCGCCCGCTTCCCGGGCCGGCCGAGGAGGGCGGCGACACGGAGGAATTCAAGGTCTCGCCGGTGACCGGGGCCTTCCGCCTGCCGCCCCTCGCCTTTCTCGAGACCCCGCCCCCGGCCGAGACGGAGATCGCCCGGGAGGAATACCTGGCCAACGCCCAGGCCCTGGAGCGGCGCCTCCACGACTTCGGCGTGCGGGGCCAGGTGGTGGAGATCTGCCCGGGCCCGGTGGTCACCATGTACGAGTTCGCCCCGGCCCCCGGGGTCAAGATCAACAAGGTGGCCGCCCTGGCCGACGACCTGGCCCTGGCGCTCAAATCCGCCAGCATCCGCATCGTGGCCCCCATCCCGGGCAAGGCCGTCATCGGCATCGAACTCGCCAACGCGGAACGCGAGACCGTCTTCCTGAAGGAGATCCTCGAGAGCGACGCCTTCCGGCGCCACAAGGGCCTGCTCCCCCTGGCCCTCGGCAAGGACATCGTCGGCCGGCCCGTGGTGACCGACCTCGCCCGCATGCCCCACCTCCTCATCGCCGGGGCCACGGGCACGGGGAAGAGCGTGGGCCTCAACGCCATGATCTGTTCCCTCCTCTATCGGCACCGGCCCGACACGCTGCGGCTGCTCATGATCGACCCGAAGCGGATCGAGCTCTCCCTCTACGACGGCATCCCCCACCTCCTCCACCCGGTGGTGAGCGAGCCCAAGGAGGCCACCCGGGCCCTCCGCTGGGCGGTGGGCGAGATGGAGCGCCGCTACCGGCTCCTCGAGGAGGCCGGAGCCCGGAACCTCGAGGGCTACAACCGGGCCGCCGAGACCCCCCTCCCGTGCCTCGTGATCGTCATCGACGAGCTGGCGGACCTCATGATGGTCTCGTCCAAGGAGGTGGAGGCCAGCATCGCGCGCCTGGCCCAGATGGCACGAGCCGCGGGCATCCACCTCCTGGTGGCCACCCAGCGGCCGTCGGTGGACGTCCTCACCGGCCTCATCAAGGCCAACTTCCCCGCGCGGCTGTCCTTCAAGGTCTCCTCCAAGGTGGACTCCCGGACCATCCTCGACGTGATGGGGGCCGAGCGGCTCCTCGGCATGGGCGACATGCTCTTGCTTCCGCCCGGCGCGGCCACCCTGGAACGGATCCACGGGGCCTTCGTCTCGGAGGGGGAGATCCAGAAGATCGCCGGGTTCCTCCGCGACCAGGGCGAGCCGGACTACGACCCCACCGTGGTGGAGCCGGTGGAGGGCGAAGGGGGGGAGGAGGCCCCCGGCGGCACCGGCGGCGAGGTGGACGCCCTCTACGACCGGGCGGTGGAACTCGTCACCCGGAGCGGCCAGGCCTCCATCTCCATGGTGCAGCGCCGCCTGCGCGTGGGCTACAACCGGGCCGCCCGAATGATCGAACAGATGGAACGCGACGGCATCGTGAGCCCCACCGACGGCATGGGGCGCCGGCAGGTCTTGGCCCGGGGCTACCCCGAGGAATAGCCCGGGGCGGAGAGGGAATCGGGATGAGAAACGACGGAATACGGCTCCATGGCCTCGCGGCGGGCCTCGCCCTCCTGGCCCTGGCGGCCGCCGGCCCGGCCGCCGCCGGGCCGCTCCCGGGTGCGGACCGCCTGGCGGCCCTCCTCCAGGAGCGCTACGACGAGACGCGGACCCTCTCGGCCGCCTTCCGGCAGGAGACCTGGCCGGCGGGGGCCTCCCGCCCCGTCACCGCGGAAGGCCGGGTCTTCTTCAAGCGCCCCGACCGCATGCGGTGGGAGTACACCGCCCCCGAGCGGCGGCTCATCGTGACGGAGGGGGCGGACGTCTTCATCTACGAGCCCGAGGCGGGGCAGGTCCTGGTGCTCCCGCGGGCGGAGTTTCTCTCCTCGGAGGTGAGCCGGGCATTCTTCTTCGGCAAGGGCCGGCTGGCCGACCACTTCGCCATCGCCCCGGCGGCGCCCGACCGCCCCCGGGCGGACTGGACCCTGCGCCTGACGCCCCGATCGCCAGCGGCCGGGGCGCAGCGGCTCTGGATCACCCTGGACCCGGCCTCCCACCTGATCCAAGAGGTCTGGCTGGAAGACGCCCTGGGCGGCCGGACCCACATCGTCTTCAGCGGCATGGACGTGAACCGGCGGCTCGACGACGGCCTCTTCCGGTTCACCCCGCCGGACGGGGTCCCGGTCTACCGGACCGGCGCCCCCTGACACAAGGAGCCTCAGATGACCGACACCCTGGTGAAAGAGATCCGCCGCCTGGCCGCCGAGAAGCAGGCCATCATCCTCGCCCACAACTACCAGCCCCCGGAGATCCAGGAGGTCGCCGACCTCACGGGCGACTCCCTGGAACTCGCCATCCGGGCCTCGAAGACCGACGCCCGCGTCATCGTCTTCTGCGGCGTCCACTTCATGGCGGAGACGGGCGCCACCCTCTGCCCGGACAAGCGGGTGCTGCTCCCCAACCCCAACGCCGGCTGCGCCATGGCCGACATGCTCACCGCCGACGAGCTCCGCGAGGCCAAGGCGGCCCTCCCCGGGGTACCCGTGGTCACCTACGTAAACTCCACGGCCGAGGTCAAGGCGGAAAGCGACATCTGCTGCACCTCGGCCAACGCCGTCCAGGTGGTGAAGTCGCTGGGGACCCCGGAGGTGCTCATGGTGCCCGACCGGAACCTCGCCCTCTGGACCCAGCGCCACACCTCCCAGAAGATCCACCACCTGGAGGGGTACTGCCCGGTCCACGACAACCTCACCGCCGCCGCCGTGGCCGAGGCCCGCCGGGCCCATCCCGGGGCGGTGGTCATGGCCCACCCCGAGTGCCCGCCGGAGGTCATCGACGCCGCCGACGTGGTCCGAAGCACCAGCGGCATGCTGGCCTACCCGGGCGAATCCGACGCCGGGGCATTCATCGTGGCCACGGAAACGGGGCTCCTCCACCCCCTGGCGAAGCGCTACCCGCAAAAGCGCTTCTACCCGGCCTCCGCCGACATGGTCTGCGCGGACATGAAGCTCACCACCCTGGCGGACGTCCGCCGGGCCCTCGAGACCGGGGAGCCCGCCGTCACGGTGCCGGAGCCGGTGCGGGTGAAGGCCCTCCGGGCCGTGGAGCGCATGATCGCCGTCCCGAGGGACTGAGCGGGAAAGACCGGGCCGGCATACCGGGGCCGGCGGTGCCGCGGGTGGAAGGCAGGCTCAGAAGGCGAACTGGAAGAAGGCCCGGAGGACGGCCTCCTGGGTGTCGAGGAGGTCGGAGAGCTCGCCCGGGTCGTTCAGGGCCATGACGTCGTCGAAGGAGGGCTCGCCGTCCTCGGCCTCGTAGACCAGGCCCCGCTGGTGGATGCTCAGGTCCATGGCCGTCCCGGCCGGGTGCAGGGCGGCGCATCCCGAAAGGGCCAGGGCCGCGGCCAGCACCGCCGCGCACAAGGGCGACGGTCCCCGCCGGCGAAGCCTTCGCACTCCTCCCTTTCCACGCATGGCGCACCTCCAGATTGAAATCTCTCTAACCTACGTATCGAGCCGGCGGCCCCCCGCCTTGAAAAAGGGAGATTTCCCCGCCATCCCGGCGGGTTACCCTCGTGGTACGTAACTAGCTGTTTTTTATATAATATTTTCCCAACTTCCCGTCCCCTCGAGACCGGCGTGCACGCCGGCGGCTCCCACCGCCCGTGTCCCGGGAGGCGCACCGGGAGCCCGTGGCGGCCGCGCCGGGCCGGCGCGCCGTCCCCCGGTCGCATCCGCCCCGCCATTGCGCCGGTGGGTAACCGGCTACCCACAGGTGGGTAACGAACGACATACCCAAGATACCTTTCGATACATTCATCCTATTGTTTTTATTTAACATATAACCCTCCCCCCCGGCACGGCCGTTGCAGCGAGAGAACGCAGACGATCCCTGCCAAGGGCAAGCATCTCACGGAGGCCCGACCATGAACGCATTCACCCGGACGACCACCGCCTTCATCCCGGCACTGGTCCTTGCTGCATTATTCCTTTCTCCCGGCCCTCGGCCGACACAGGCCGGCACCGAAGGGCCCCCCTCCCCGGCGAAATCCGAGGAGGCCATCTCCAACACCCTCCCCGACGCCGTGGTCGGCGGCGTCGACGAGGACATCCTGATCCTCGGGGAAGCGACCTTCCACGTCACCCCGCAGACCCGGTTTTCCATTGCCTCCCGCGCTGCGAAACACCTTGGGAAACGACTCGTCCGGCGATGGAGGGATCTTCGTCCCGGCGACCGGGTCGCCGTGGAATACGTCCAGCACTCCATGGATGAACAGCATCCCTTCCGATTCGAGGCCAAGGTCCTCACCCGGATCACGCTGATCCGACCCGCCCAGCCTTAAGGGAGGAGAACCATGCGCGTGCATAAACACAACCTCGCGAAATACCTGCTGTCGATCTTCCTCTTCCTCTCCTTCGTGTCTGGGACCGCCCTGGCCGCCACGTGCGGCGACTATACCCAGGATCCGATCTTCGTGACCTACGGCACCGCTCCGAACGTCCTCCTCATCCTCGACAACTCCGGCAGCATGAACGAATTCGCCTACCACGAAGTGCCCGGGTGCAGGGAAGGCGGCACCCGTGCCTGGACCGGCTACGACGAAGGAAAGGCCTACTACGGCATCTTCAACCCGGACCGGATCTACAAGTACGACAACACCCACCACTATTTCTACGAAGTCGGAGACACGGTGGACGATCCCTCCACCCCGATCACGGAGCGCGCCGTCTGTCTCGCCGCCAACTGCACGGTTCGGGCCTTCTCGGGCAACTGGCTGAACTGGTGGACCATGCGGCGCATCGACGTGGCGAAGAAGGTCCTCACCGGGGGCCGCCTGGCCGGAGACGCCAGCGAGTACGTCCTGATCGGGACACAGAAGGACCGGGACGATCGTCGCATCTTCAACGACTATGCGAGTTCCGACACACCACCTAGCCCGAACTACGTCCCGCCCGCAAAGAACGTTTATTACACCCCCTTCCGCCAGGGCATCTACTCCTACTTTACGGATTCGGCCACCAGGAACCCCGGCGGTGACGCCGTTCCGGCCTTCAACGTCCAAGGCGCCGTTTTCGATGGCCCCTCCGACATGACCGGGGCAACCTGCATCGCCCGTACGGTGGACCTCAGCTCCAACCCCATCTTCGAGAACGAGGCCGAAACCGACGGGACCTACTTCGTGGCGGTCAAAGTGCCCACCCGCCCACAGGGCGTGGTCCAGCAGCTCCAGGACCAGGTCCGCTTCGGCTACATGCGGTTCAACTACGGACGCGGCCCCGCCGAGGGTTACGGAGCCGGCGAGGACGGCGGCACCGTGCTCCACTACGTCGGCGACAACACCACCGTGACCACTCCCCAGGGGGACGTCGTCCTGGACATGATCCAGACCATCAACAACCAGCAAGGCACCACCTGGACCCCCCTGGCCGAGACCCTGAACGAGGCCATGCGGTACTTCAAGCAGAAGACCCCTGCCTACGGCACGGGCCACTACACGGTCAGCACCACCTGGGACCCCTACTACTTCGACGGCGACTACCAGGAGTGCGCCCGATCCTTCATCCTCTACGTCTCCGACGGGGAGGCCACCCAGGACAGCGGCGTCAAGTCCTGCACCGACCCCACCGACGCCCAGTGCGTGGACGCCACCTTCCAGGGCGACAGCGGAGCGGACCTCTTCGACGACATCGCCTTCAAGATCCACCGGGAAGACCTGCGGCCCGAGGCCACCCTCCCCGGCAACCAGACCATCGATCTCTACACGGTCTTTTGCTTCGATGACTCGGCCACCGCCAAGGACGCCATGAAGCGGGCCGCGCGGGCCGGCGGCTTCGAAGACCTGGACGGCGACGGTCAGCCTTACGGGAACGGCCTTTCGGCCTGCTCCGGCCCCCTCCCGCATCCCACCGGCTGCGCCGAGTGGGACAAGGACGGCGACGGCGTCCCGGACAACTACTTCGAGGCCCAGGACGGCAACCAGATGGCGGCGGCCATCCTGGGGGCCCTCACCAAGATCCTCCAGCAGGCCTCCTCCGGAACGTCTTCGTCGGTGGTGGCCGCCTCCCGGGGCGGTGAAGGCACCATCTACCAGGCCATCTTCTACCCCCGTCGCCAGGGTGTCGTCGGCACCACCTTCCACCAGGTGAAGTGGGTGGGGGACGTGCGGGCGCTGCTTCTCGACAAGCGGGGCCAGATCTACGAAGACACCAACCAGAACCAGCAGCTCGACCCGGTGGACGATCGCATCATCTACTACTACGACACCGCCAAGGAGGACACCCGGGTCTGCGTGAACGGCACCATCGCCGCCAACGGAACCTGCCGCGGCAAGAGCAAGGGCCTCGACGAGGTGCACTATCTCTGGTCCGCCGCCGACTGGCTGAACAACCTCCCCCCGGGGAACGTCGACCTCAACCGGCCGCTCTACGACCACAACTCCAGGGAACGCTACATCTTCACCTGGATCGACATGGACAACGACGGCGTGGTGGACCGGGGCGGCGCCTGTAACGAGGTCATCGCCTTCGAGAAACGTTATCCCACCAACAAGTGGAACGTGGATCTCCCGCCGTCCTGCTTCGCCGCCAATCGGGGCCCGGTGAACCTCGACTTCGCTGCGGCCACGCTGGACGAAGTGAATGACATCATCAGCTGGGTCCGGGGCGAGGAGGGTCTCCCCGGGATGCGCTCCCGCATGGCCTGGGTGGACGCCGACAAGGACGGCTCGCTGGAAAGCGAAGTCCCCTGGCGCCTCGGCGACGTCGTCCACTCCTCTCCCATGGTGGTGAGCCGCCCTGCGGAGAACTACCACCTCCTCTACAACGACCGGACCTACGCCGTCTTCGCCCGCCAGTACCGGAACCGCCGCTACGTCATCTACTTCGGCGGCAACGACGGCATGCTCCACGCGGTGAACGGCGGTTTCTACAACCCCGCCGAGGGGAAGTACTGCCAGCACATCAACCCGGCGGGCAAGTGCGAAAACAGCAGCTTCGAGCTGGGGGCGGAGCTCTGGGCCTACGTGCCCACCAACCTCCTGCCCCACTTGAAGTGCCTGACGCAACCCGATTACCGGCACAAGTTCTACGTGGACCTCCGGCCCCGCATCTTCGACGTCCGGATCTTCCCGGAAGACGCCGATCATCCCTACGGTTGGGGCACCATCCTCGTCGGCGGCCTCCGCTTCGGCGGCGGCAAGATCCGCTACGGCGAACTCGACCTCGACCAGGACGGGACACCCGACTATCCGGCCGATAACAGGGAATCCATCTCTTCCTACTTCGTCCTTGACATCACGAACCCCGAAAAGCCGCCGGTCCTCCTCGGCGAGATGACCCGAACGATAGGCGGCAACGAGACCGACCTAGGCTACTCCACCGTCATTCCGACCATGATCCCGATGAAGGACGGCAACGAGACCCACTGGTACCTGGTCCTTGGAAGCGGCCCCACCGCGGTCAACGGCACCAGCACCCAGCGGGGCAGGCTCGCGGTCTTCCCCCTCGACCGTCTCACCGCCACGCCGCAGGGGGCCTTCCGGGTACCCGACGCCCCGCCTTCCTTCATGGACGAGGCCGGTCGTTTCGAACTCCCGGACAACGCCTCCTTCGTGTCGGATCCCATCACCATCGACCTGGAGCTCCGCCCTGACTACAAGGCGGACGCGGTCTACTTCGGTACCGTTTCCGGCGACTTCGGATCCTGGGGCGGGAAGCTCTATCGCCTGGTGACGCGGGACGTGAACGCCACCACCGGCCAGCAGCGGCTCACCAAGCCCTACGAGTGGGCCGGGCTCTTGTCGCCCATGCCCAACCCCGTCCCGCTCCTGGATGCCGGGGCGCCCATCACCGCGGCGCCCACTGTGGCCACGGACGGCCGGAGGTTCTGGGTCTACTTCGGGACCGGCCGCTACTTCGACCCGGTGCTCGACAAGTTCGACACCAGTACCCAGGCCTTCTACGGGGTCATGGAGCCGACCACCCCGGCGGGCGGTACCCACCTCACGTGGGAGACCGTCTCCCTCAACGGAACGCCGGGCGCCGCCTTCGGCCAGCGAGGCCTCGTCCGGACCGACCAGATCCTGGTGGAATCCAATTCCTCCGCCTGGCTGAGCGACCTCTCGTGCAAGGACGGCACCACCGATTGCCTGCCCGACCTCCCATCCAACAGCACCCTGAAGGTGGACACCTTCGCCGGCCTCGCCGGCTACGTGACGGGCTACCGTGACGGCTGGTACCGGCTGCTCACCGAGCCCGGGGAGCGCAGCCTCAATCAAGCCGCCCTGTTGCGGGGAGCCCTCCTCTACACAACCTATCAGCCGACCATGGACCCCTGCGTCACTCTGGGCGACAACTACATCTACGGCCTCTACTATCAAACCGGGACCCCCTGGTATAAACCCATCTTCGGGCCCCTCTATGTGGACATCAACAGGAACGTCATAGAACGCCTGAAGCGCAAGGGGCTTCCCACGCCGCCGAGTCTCAACAGCCGGGGCGACAAGGCCTTCGTCCAGACTGACAGGGGCGTGATCCTGGAGATCGACATGCCGAACACCCCGCTGGAAGACCAGAAATCGAGCCGGGTCAACTGGCGGGAGATCACCGACGAATAGGCAAACGGCATCGTGCCCGTCCCCGGGGCGGCGGAGGCGACTCCGCCGCCCCGTCTTCGTTCCGGGACGGCTGAAACCCGGCGGCTCCGGGGCTAATATGTCCGTGGCCGGGAACGCGACCGGACCTTGCCCGCCAGGAGCCCCTGCATGGACGCCGCCCACCGCTGCCGCTGCATCCCCCTCCCGGACGGACGCCGGATCGGGGCCGCGGAATACGGCGACCCCGCCGGCCGGCCGGTCTTCTACTTCCACGGCTTTCCGGGGTCTCGGATCGAGGCCCGCCTCGCCCACGAGGCGGCCGCCCGGGCCGGGATCCGCCTGGTGGCCCTCGACCGGCCGGGATACGGGGCCTCGGATCCGCAGCCCGGCCGCACCCTCCACGACTGGGCCGAAGACGTGGCCCGGTGCGCCGACGCCCTGGGCCTTTCCCGGTTCGCCGTCCTCGGCCTCTCGGGCGGCGGTCCCTACGCCGCGGCGGTCGCAGCCGCCCTCCCCGGCCGCGTGCGTGCTGCCGGTCTGCTCTCCCCCCTCGGCCCCGCGCACCTGCCGGAGCTCGCCCGGGCCATGCGCCGCCACCAGCGCCTCGGTTTCGCCGCGGCCCGACGGGCCCCGGGGCTCACGGCGGCGCTCGCGGTCCCCGTGGTGGCGGTGACGAAGCGCTTCGAACGGGCGGCCTTCGCCCTCATGGCGGCGGCGCTTCCGCCGCCGGACCGGGCCGTCCTGCGCGGAACGCCCGCCGCCGGGATCCTCCTCGCCTCCTTCCGGGAGGCCGTCCGCCCCGGGGCGGCGGGCCTCGCCTCGGACCTCGCGATCTACGCCCGCCCCTGGGGCCTCGACCCCGGAAAGATCCGCGTCCCGGCGCTGGTCTGGCACGGCGGGGCGGACCGGACGGTGCCACCCGCCATGGGCCGCCACCTGGCCGCGGCCATCCCGGGCTGCCGGGCCCGCCTCTTCCCCGGGGAAGGCCACTTCTCCCTCGCCGTCCGGCACATGGACGAGATCCTGGCGGACCTCGCGGCCGCCGCCGGCAGGGGGCCCCGGTGACGCCGCCTCCCCGCCACCTCCTCGTCACGGGCCTTCCCGGCAGCGGGAAGACCACCCTCGTCCGGCGGCTGGCCGAGGTCTTCCTCCCCTACCGCCCCGCGGGCTTCTACACCGAGGAGGTCCGGAAGCAGGGCGCCCGGCAGGGCTTCCGCCTGGTGGGGCTCGACGGCTCGGAGGGGATGCTCGCCCACCGGAAGTTCAAGGGCCCGCCCAGGGTCGGCCGCTACGGGGTGGATCTCTCCGGCTTCGAGGCCTTCCTGGCCCGCCTCCGGCTGGCGGAGGGCGCCGCCCCGCTGGTCTTCCTGGACGAGATCGGGCGGATGGAATGTCTCTCCCCCGCCTTCGCCCGGCTGGTGGAAGATCTCCTCGGCGGCCCCCGGGTGGTGGTGGCCACGGTGGCGGCGAAGGGCGGCGGCCTCATCGCGGCGGTGAAGCGACGCCCCGACGTCCGGCTCCTCCGGGTCGAGGCCCGCCGCCGGGAGGCGGCCTTCCTCGAGGCCGTCCGCCGGGTCCGCGAACTCCTCGACCGCCGGGGCGGGTGAGGCGCCCCGCCCGCCCCCTTGCATTCCGCCCCGTCCTCTTGCATCCTGTCGCAGGGCCGCCGGCTACATTTTGATGGCGCCGCAAAAAGTCGCGGGCTGCGGCGCTCTTCGGATGCGCTCGTCATGGCGGCGTACCCAAGCAGGCCTCATTCCTCGCCATCCCGCGCCTCGCACGTGGCGATCTTTGCCGAGCCTCCACTCGGAGGGCTTGTTACGAGTCCATCATCTGAATAAATACGCCACATGGAACCCGTCGCCTTCCTCTACCCCGGACAGGGCGCCGTCCCGGAGACGCCGCCGGAGCGCCTCTATCCCGCCCACCCGGAGATCGCCGAGGCCTACACGGCCCTCGCGGGCCGCTCGGCGCCCCCGTACGCGGCCTTCCACCAGGCCGCCCCCATGGACGACCTCGCGGCCCAGTGCGGGGTCTACACCCTGAGCCACGTCCTGGGAGACCACCTCCGCCGACTGGGGGCCCGGCCGTCCGTCACCGCGGGCTACAGCTCCGGCCTCTACGCCGCGGCGGTGGCCGCCGGGGCCTTCCCCCCCCCGGAGGGCCTGGCCCTCGTCCGCACCGCCCACGATCTCATGGCCCGCCGCCCCACCCCGGAGCCCTTCGCCATGGTGGCCGTGGTGGGGCTCACCGAGGCCGAGGCCGAGGCCGCCCTGGCCGCGGCCGGCGGCGGCTGGATCTCCCTGGTGAACAACGCCCGCCAGGTGATCGTGAGCCTCCCGGCCCGGGCCGCCGGGGCCTTCGAGGCCGCCGTCCTCGCCGCCGGGGCCCTCCGGGTGCAGCGGCTCCCCTTCCAGCGGGCCTACCACACCCCCGATCTCGAACCGGCGGGAGCCGCCTTCCTGGCGCACCTGGAGGGCGTCCCGGCCCGCCCGCCCGACGTCCCCCTCTTCGCTGGCCACGACCCGACCCCCCTCACCGGGACGCGCGCCGTCCGCCGCGCCCTGGCCGACCAGCTCTGGCAGCCCGTCCGCTGGGACCGGACGGTCCGGGCCGTCATCTCGGCGGGGGCGCGACTCCTGGTCTGCCTGGACCCCACCGACACCCTCGCCCGCATGGTCCGGTGGATCGACCGCCGGGTGGAGGTCCTGGGAACGGCCGGAAGCGACGCCCTCGAGGCCGCCGCCCGGCGCCTGTCGGCCTGAGGCCCGCGCCCGGGTATAGTGGCGGGATGCCCGAGCCGACCCCGAACACCCCGAAGGCCCGCCGGCCCCTCCTCCTCACGGGGCGGGTCCTGGTCACCGACGGCCACTGGACCAAGACCGTGGCCGCGGTCCGGGCCCTCGGCCGCGCCGGTCTCCACGTGACCGTGGGCGAGACCAGCCGGCTCGCCGCCGCCTTCTTCTCGCGCCATGCCCACCGCCGGGTGGTCTACCCCTCGCCGCGCACCCGGCCGCGCCGCTTCCTCGCCGCCCTGGAGCGCGCGGTCCGCCGGGGCGACTTCGACGTCCTCATCCCCATGGAGCTCCAGACCCTGCTCCTGGTGAGCGTAAACCGCGACCGGTTCCTCCCCCACGTCCGCTTCCCCTTCGCCCCGGACCCCGTGCTTCGCCGGGCGGCCAGCAAGTGGCACGCGGCGGAGGCCGCCCGGCGGGCGGGGCTTCCCGTCCCGCGGACCCGGCTCCTCCCCCGGGGGACGAGGGACTGGAGCCTCCTCGACGACCCCGGCCTCCCCCTGGTCCTCAAGCCCGAGTACGGCGAAGGCGGCCGGGGTCTCTACTACTGCCGCTCCGAGGAAGACCTCGGCCGCGCCTTCGAGCGGATCGAGCCGACGGGGCGGACCTACGTGGCCCAGGAGTGGATCCCCCCCGGCGGGGACCCCCTCGGGGTCTCCCTGCTCATGGGCCCCGGGGGGCGAACGCACGCCCGGTTCACCCACCGCCGGCTCCGGGAGTATCCCCCGGGCGGCGGGCCGAGCACCCTCCGCGAGGTCTTCCGGCACCCGGCGGCCGAGGCCGCGGCCGAGCGGCTCCTGGCCGAGCTGGACTTCACCGGGGTGGCCATGGTGGAGTTCAAGGTGGATCCCCGGGACGGGCGCCCGGTGATCCTGGAGGTGAACCCCCGCTTCTGGGGCTCCCTCCCCCTGGCCGTGGCGGCCGGCGTGAACTTCCCCGTGCTCCTCTACCGGTGGGCGGTGGGGCTCCCGCTCCCGAAGCCTCCCACACCGCGCCCGGGCCTCAAGGCCCGCTGCCTCGTCCCGGGGGACCTCCTTCACCTGGTGGCCGCCCGCGGGCGTGTCTCCCGGGACTTTTGGCGGCTGCGGGATCCGGACACCCGGTGCGACCTCCTGGACCCCGAGGACCCGGCCCCCTTCTTCGCCCGCCTCCTCTCCCTGGCCGCCCTCCCCTACGACCCGCAGCTCAAGGCGGTGCTCAAGCGCCGGGAGGCGCCCCGTGGTAAGCTTCGGCCATGAAGAACGTCCTCAGCATCGACTGGGAGGACTGGTTCCACGTCTGCGAGGTGGACCGCCACCTGCCCCGGCAGCGGTGGGACGCGTTCCCCTCCATCCTGGACGAGGCCACGGACGTCCTCCTCGACCTCCTCCAGCGCCGCCGCACCCGGGCCACATTCTTCGTGGTGGGCTACTCGGCCGAGCGCCAACCGGAACTCGTCCGGCGCATCGCCCGCGAGGGGCACGAGGTGGCCTACCACGGCTACGACCACACCCTGGTCTACGAGACGGCCCCCGCGGCCTTCGCCGGGGACCTCGCCATGGGGCGGGCCCTGCTCGGGGAACTCACCGGCCAGGAGATCCGGGGATTCCGGGCCCCCCAGTGGTCCCTCAACCAGCGGGCCCCCTGGGCCGTGGACGAGATCATCCGGGCGGGCTTCCGTTACGACTCGAGCCGGGCCCCGCTGCCCATCGTGGGGAACCCGGCCTTCCCCCGCTCCGCCCACGTCCTCGAGGTGGAGGAGGGCCGCGGCCGGTTGGTGGAACTGCCCCCCCTGGTCCTCGACCTCCCGGGCCTGCCGCTCCCCGCCGGCGGGGGCTGGGGGCTTCGGACCTGGCCGCTCGCCGCCGTGGTGGCCCGGGCCCGGGCCATGAACCGCGCGGGTTCGCCCGCGGTCTTCCACTTCCACCCGGTGGAGTTCGTCCGGGAGCGCCCCCGGGCGCGCCTTCCCCTCGTCAAGCGTTTCGTCCTCCGCTTCGGGCTCCGCTCCACCCGGCGCGCGTGGGACTACCTCCTCGACCGCCTGGAGTTCACCACGGCATGGGACTGCGTGCAGGCGCTCGGCCGATGAAGACCGCGGCCCGGTTCCTCCTCGGCGCGGCCCTGGCGGCGGGCCTTGCGGCCTGCGCCCCCGGCCCGGACCGGCCGCACGCGCCCCCGGGACCGGCCCCGGTCTGGGAGGGCCGCACCCCCGCGGACGTCCTCCGGGATCTGGAGAAACGGCGGCGGCGGCTCCGCGCCTTCTCGGCCGCCTTCTCCCTCACCGTCTCGCCTCCGCCCCGGGGCCGCCCCTCCACCCTCCGGGGGCTCCTCGTCGCGGATCTGAGGGGAGAGACGCCCCGGGTGCGCCTCCAGGTGCACGGGCCCTTCGGCGGCGTGGTCTTCGACATGGTCCGGGACGGCGCGGCAACCCGCGTCTACGTCCCCGCCCGGCGCACGCTGTACCGGGGGCGGACCGGGGCGGCCCCGCCGGGCGGCGGCCCCCTGGCCGACCTCTTTCCGGCCCTGCTGGCGGACCCCGCCCGGGCGCGGCCCCGGGCGGGCACCCGGCTGGAGGTGACCGGCGGGGAGGTCCGGCTCCCCCTCGAGAACGGAGAGCTCCGGCTGGAGGCGGCCACGGGACGCCTCCTCGCCTGGCGCCGGGCCGGGGCCGTGGTCACCTACGGGGATTACCGGGCCCCCGCCCCCGGCGTGGAGATCCCCACCCGGATCCAGGCGACGGACACCCGGCGGCGGATCGAGTGCCGCTTGAGCGAAGTGGAGATTGACGGTAACATGGCGGGTGCATTCGACCTTTCGGCCTACCGGCCGAAGCGGGTCCTCCCCCTCGAGGCCCTGCACCCAGAGCCATGACCGCTCCGACCGCCGCCGACCCCGCCGCCCGCCCCCCGGTGCTCACCATCGACAGCACCCTCCGCGACGGGGAACAGGCCGCCGGGGTCTATTTCACCGTCCGGGAGAAGGTCGAGATCGCCCGGGCCCTGGACGCCGCCGGCGTCACCTACCTCGACGCCGGCTTCCCCGTGGTCTCCCGGGAGGAGGCCGAAGCCCTCCGGCGCATCGCCGCCGAGGGGCTCCGCGCCCGGGTCTTCGCCACGGTGCGGCCGGACCCGGACGAGGTGCGGCGCTGCCGGGACCTCGGGGCCCAGGGTGTCTTCCTCTTCTTCCCCATCTCCGGGATCCTCCGGGGGCTCATCCGCTCCGTGGACCTCGAGGCCTTCCAGGCCCGCATCTCTGCGGCCGTGGAGGAGGCCCTGCGGCTGGACCTCGCCTGCATGGTGGTCCTGGAGGACGCCGGGCGGTCGGGCGAAGCCGCGGAGCACGAGGCCGTCCTGGCGCTCCGCGGCCTCGGCGTGCGCGACTTCATCGTGGCGGAGAGCGTCGGCGCCCTCACCCCCTGGCGGATGCGGGAGAAGGTCGCCCGCCTCCGGGCCGCCTTCCCGGATATCCGGGTGGGCGTCCACAGCCACAACGACTTCGGCCTCGCCACGGCCAACAGCCTGGCCGCCGTGGCCGCGGGGGCCGCCTACTTCTCGGGCACCGTGAACGGCATCGGCGAGCGGGCCGGAAACGCCCCCCTGGAGGAGTTCGTGGTGGCCGCGCGGGAGCTGCTCGGCCTCGCCACCGACGTCCGCCCCGAGGCCCTCAGGGGCCTCTGCGAACTGGTGGAGGAGGTCTCCGGCATCCCCATCGCCCCCCACAAGCCCGTGGCGGGCTTCAACACCTTCCGCTGCGAGTCCGGGCTCCACTCGCGGGCGCTGCTGCGCCGGGAGGGGAGCTACGAACCCTACGACCCCGCCCTGGTGGGGCAGGAGCGGGGCTTCGTGCTGGGCAAGCACACGGGGATCGAACACCTCGAGTGGCTCCTCGAGCGGCGGGGGGTGCGCCTGGCCGAGACCGAAAAGCGCCGTCTCCTCGAGCGGATCAAGTCCTTCCAGGAGGTGCACAAGGACGGGGAACTCCGGGCCTTCGTCCGGGAATGCCGCCGCTTCTACCGCTCGCGGCTGGGGCTTTCCGAGTCGGTGCTGGACGCCCTGCTCGCCGAGGTCACCGGATGCCGGCGACCCTGACCGAGCGGATCCTGGAGGCCCACATCGCCGGCCGGGAGGGAGACCTCCTCCACGTCCGCTACGATCACCTGCTCCTCCACGACGCCACGGGCGCCCTCCTGGTGGACCGGTTCCGGGCCCTGGGCCGCCCGCCGGCCCACCCGGGGCGGATCCTCGCCGCGGCCGACCACTTCGTGCCCCCGGCCAGCGCGGAACGGGCCGAGATCCTCCAGAAGTACCTCGACTTCACCGCCGGGCTCCCGGGCATCCGAAACCGCCCCTTCGACGGCATCTGCCACCAGCTCCTGGTGGAAGACCCGGCCACCGGCCCGGGCCAGTTCATCATCGGGGCGGACTCCCACACGGTGACCGCCGGCGCCCTGGGGGCCCTGGCCACGGGCCTGGGCTCCACGGACATCCTCTTCGCCATGGCCGCGGGGTGGACATGGATGGCGCCCCCCGAGGTCCGGCGCCTCGTCCTGGAGGGCCGCCGGGGGCCGTGGATCCGCGGCAAGGACGCCGCCCTGGCCGTGCTGCGGCGGACCGGGCCGGCCCCCGCCGGGGCCGACCTCGCCTACGAGTGCGTGGACCGGTGCGAGCCGCCGCTTTCCATGGACTCCCGGTTCTCCCTGGCCTGCATGGGGGCCGAGATGGGCGCGGCCTTCTTCCTGATGGTGCCCGACGCGGTGACCCGGGCCTACGTCGAGGCCAAGGGGGGGCGGTGGCCGGAATCGCCCCTGGCGCCGGAGGCCGACGCCGCCTACCACGGGGAACTCACCGTCCCCCTTCCCGGCCGGCCCCTGGTGGCCGTCCCGCCCGCCCCCTGGCACGTCGAGCCGGTGGACGCCCTCGCCGGTGTACGCATCCACCAGGCCTTCATCGGCTCGTGCACCGGGGGGCGCATCGAGGACCTGGCCGACGCGGCCCGCCTCCTCCGGGGACGCCGGGTGGCGCCCGGGGTGCGGCTCGTGGTGATCCCGGCCTCCCGGGCGGTCTACCAGGAGGCCCTGGAGGCGGGCTACCTCTCCGACATCGTGGCGGCCGGGGGCATGGTGGGCATCCCGAGCTGCGGGCCCTGCGGCGGCATCGACAAGGGCATCCTCGGCCGGGGCCAGGTCATGGTGGCCACTTCCAACCGGAACTTTCCCGGCCGGACCGGCCGGGGCGAGACCTACCTCGCCTCCGCCCCGGTGGTGGCGGCCAGCGCCGTGGCCGGCCGCATCGCCGCGCCCGAGGAGGTGGCGCCGGACGGGCCGCGGCGCGGGGCACCCGGAAGGAGGCCCGGCACATGAGCGGCCCCGTCACCGTTCCCGTCTTCGTCCTGGGCGACGACGTCTCCACCGACCTCCTCCACCCGCCGGACTACTTCAGCCTGGACCCCGCCCGCATCCGCGAGGGCTTCCTCCGGGGCGTCTCCGAGGAGTGGTCCCGGCGCGTCCCGCCGGGGGCCGTGATCGTGGCCGGGCGGAACCTCGGCTGCGGCTCCTCCCGGGAGGTGACGGCCCAGGTCTTCCGGGAGCGGGGCGTCCGGCTCGTCCTGGCTCGGAGCTTCGCCCGGATCTTCCACCGGAACCTCGTCAACCTGGGGATCCCCCACCGGAGCGTGGAGGGAGCGGTCCCCTGGCCCCCGGGGACCGAGCTCGAGGCCGTGCTCGACCTGGAGGGCCGGCGCCTCTTCGCCACCGGCGGCCCGGCGCTCCGCTTCGCCCCGCCCTCCCCCTTCGCCGATCGGGTCGCCGCGGCCGGCGGGCTCCTGGGGCTGCTGGAACCGGGCGAAAAACGCGGGGCTCCCCCCGCCTGACCGCCCCCGGCTGGCCCGCCGGGCCCGGGAGCGGTATCATGGAACAAAGGCGGCTTCCGCCGCCGGAGACACGGACGCGAGGCACGGCATGGCCGACACCCACCCGGACCGCTGCTGAACCGCTGGCGACCAGCGACCCGTTCGGGCCGCCGGGTCCGGCGAAGCCGGGAGCTTTGTCGAAAACTGCCTGACATGCGGGGCGCCCCTCGAGTACCTCGACCGGGCGATCCCGATGACCTGTACCTCCTGCGGCCGGTCCTTCATGGGGGCCATCCGGTGCCCCGGCGGACACTTCGTCTGCGACGATTGCCACGACCGGGCGGCGATCGAGCTGGCGACCGCGCGGTACAGGGCCGATCCCTCGCCCGACCCGGTCCGGCTCTTCCAGGTCGTCACCGACGACCCCGCCGTGCCCATGCTGGGATGCCACCACGCCGCCATTGCCGCCCTGGCCCTCGTCACCGCCCTCAACACCGAGGGCACCGTGGTGATCCCGCCGGCGGCCGAGGCGGAGATCCTGGAACGGGTACGGCGCCAGGCCATCGGCGGCTACTGCGGCCTCACCGGGGTCTGCGGGGTGATCCCCGCCGTGGGGGCGTGTTTCGCCACCCTGCTGGGCTCGAAGTGCGGCACCCGCGAGCGGCAGCGCCGGACCATGGCGGTGACGGCCGCGGCAGCGGCCGCCGTGGCCGGCCTCACCGGGCCGAGCTGCTGCAAGGCCTACGCCCTCAAGTGCATCGAGGTGGCCTGCCGGTTCCTCCACGCCTACTTCGGGGTCGCCTTGCCGATCCCCCGCACCCCGGCCTGCGGGCACGCCGAGCGCCACCCCCACGGCTGCCGGCGCGGGGCATGTCCCTACTACCCGGCCTCCCGGGACACCCCGCCCCTCACGCCCCCACCTTGAGGACCCGCACGCCCGCGAGGACCGCCGCGTCGAGCCCGAGCACCGAGGCCGCCACCTCCGCGGGCTTGAGCGAGGCCCCGGACACGGAGCGGAGGACGAGGCGGAGCGCCGTCCCCTCCCCCCCGGCCCCCGGCCAGGGCTCGAGGGCCGCCACCAGGGGGCGCGCGTCCACCGACCGCTCCCGATCCCCCCGGCGGCGGGTCACGGGCCAGGCCGCCGCCTCCCGGAAGGCCTCGATCCGCTCGGCGAGGTCCGGGACCGGGCGGGGGAGATCCAGGCGGTAGGTGACCTCCGCCGGGGGCGCCACGGACCGATCGGCGCCGGCGGGCTCGGCCGACACAACCCGGAGCCCCTCCGGGAGGTGGGCGTTGAGCCGCTCGGCCACCTCCCCGGGCGGCACGGGCCGCTCGAGGACCAGCACCGCCCATTCGGCCTGGCTCTCCGTCCCGAGCGGGACCGGCGGCCCGAAGGACAGCCTCGGCATCGGGTGGAACCCCTCCGAGTACCGCACCGGGAGGGCCGCGCGGCGGGCCGCCCTGTGAAAGGCCCGGGCCGCGTCGAGGTGACCGAGGAACCGGGCGCCCCCCCGCTTCTCCCACCGGAGGCGGAGGGCGATCCCGGCAGGCGGAGGCGAAGCCGGGGCCGGCTCCTGGGGGAGATCCGGCGCCCCCGGGCGCACCACGGGCCGCACCCGGCGGAAGTCGCAGACGCCGCACTTGGTGCAGCCGCCCCGCCGGCAGTCCGGGGTGGGCTCGAGCCGGAAGGCCCGGTCCCGCTCCCGGTGGAGGTACTCCCTGGAGACACCCGAAAGGAGGTGGTCCCACGGGAGGGGCCCGTGGAGGGCCCGGGGGCCGAGATAGGCCTCGAGGTCGATCCCGAGATCCGCCGCCGCCCGGCGGTAGAGGTCGGGCCGAAGGTGATCGGACCAGGCGTCGAGCCGGGCCCCGAGGCGCCAGGCCCGCTCCACCAGGTCGGCGAGGCGCCGGTCGCCCCGGCTGAAGACCCCCTCCAGGAAGCTCTGCCGGGGGTCGTGCCACTTGAGCCGGAGGCCGCGGCCCCGGAGGGCGGCCCGGAGTTCTTCGATCCGCTCCCGGGACACCGCCTCCCCCACCTGGGCTTCCCACTGGAACGGCGTGTGGGGCTTCGGAACGAAGGTCCCCACGCTCACCGTGACCTGGCGCCCGCGCCGCCCCGCCCCGCCGGCGTCGCGCACGCGCCGCGCCAGATCCGCGATGGCGAGCACGTCCTCCCGGGTCTCCGTGGGCAACCCTATCATGAAGTAGAGCTTCACCGCGGGCCAGCCCATCTCCCACACCCGGGCCGCGGTGTCCAGGAGGTCCGCCTCGGTGATGCCCTTGTTGATGACCCGGCGGAGCCGCTCGCTCCCGGCCTCGGGGGCCAGGGTGAAGCCCGTCTTCCGGACCCTTCGGATCTCCTCCATGACCGCCGGGGTCAGCGTCCCGACCCGGAGGGAGGGGAGCGAGACCCCGACCCGGCGGGGGCCGAGGCGGCGCATGAGCGCGGCGAGCAGCGGCTCCAGGCAGGAGTAGTCCCCGGTGCTCAGCGACAGGAGCGAGACCTCCTCCCACCCCGTGGCCGCCAGGGCCGCCGCAGCCCGGTCGAGGAGGAGGGCCGGGTCCCGCTCCCGGACGGGCCGGTAGATCACCCCGGCCTGGCAGAAGCGGCACCCCCGGGTGCAGCCGCGGGCCACCTCGAGGCCGAGCCGGTCGTGGACGATGCGGACGAGGGGCACCAGCGGGGCCGCCGGCGGGGGAAAGGCGTCGAGGTCGGCCGCGACGCGGCGGGGCACCCCGGCCGGCCCCTCCGGGGGCCCCACCGGCACCAGGAAACGACCCTCCGGGTCGGACCGGACGGGATGAAAGGCGGGGACGTAGAGCCCGGCGACGCCGGCGAGCGCCTCCAGGAGGCGCCGCCGGTCCCGCCCGCCGGCGGCCTTCCAGTCGGCCACCGCCCGAGCGATCTCCACCACGGCCTCCTCGCCGTCGCCGAAGAGGACGGCGTCGAAGAACGGGGCCACGGGCTCGGGGTTGGCGGCGCCGCTGCCGCCGCCCAGCACCAGGGGGTCGCCGGGGCCGCGGTCCGCGGCGCGCAGGGGGATGCCGGCGAGATCCAGCACCGTGAGGATGTTGGCGTAGCAGAGCTCGTAGGGGAGCGTCACCGCCACCACGTCGAACTCGGCCAAGGGCCGGCGGCTCTCGAGGGCCCAGAGGGGGACCCCCCGCTCGCGGCACAGCCGCTCCATGTCGAGGTCGGGGCAGTAGGCCCGGTCGGCGAGGAGGTCCGGCTGGTCGTTCAGGACGTGGTAGAGAACGTGGAGGCCGAGATGCGACATCCCGATCTCGTAGAGATCCGGAAAGACCAGGGCCCAGCGGCACCGGGCGCCGTCCCAGGGCTTTCGCCGGGCGTTGGTCTCCGCTCCGAGGTAGCGGGCCGGGGCCCGGACCGATGGGAGCAACTCGTCGAGGATCATGGGGAGGTGTCCTGGATCCGTGGCGTTCAAGAACGGGCCAGACAAGGCGGCGACGATGTCGATAATACCTGACGAGTCGCCAGCACCGCAGATGACCCGTTATCGGGCGCCCCGAAGGGCGGCGGGGTGGGTCCGTTACGGAGGATCATGTCTGCCCATGTGAGATTCCAGGCACCCCGGCCCAATGGAGCTGAAAGCCGCCACGGATCCGGGGGCCTCGTCATTGCGGCGGAACTCAAGTACGCCTCATTCCACGACATCCCCGCACCTTGCATTCGGCGATCTTTGCCGGGCCTCCACCCAGGGGCTTGTTACGAGGCCATCATAATTATCGACGAGTCGCCAACGCCGCAGACGGCCCGTTATCGGGCGTCCCGAAGGGCGGGGGCACTCGCCGCGGGAGGGCACACCCCCATGACCTGCAGTTCCACGCGACTCGGCCCGACGCCCTCTCCAAGCCGCCGCGGATCCAGGGAGACTACCCGGTCGCCCCAACGGGGGCAAGCCGCGGGATCGAGCCTAGAGGGCCGCGTGGAGGCCCATGAGGAAGTAGATCTCGCGGCGGAGATCGGCCAGTTCCCCCGAGCCGAGGTCCCGCGGGTGGGGAAAGGGGAGCGAGATGTTGGCCTTCACCTCGGCCGGCCGGTCGCTCAGGACCACGATCCGGTCGCCGAGGTGGAGGGCCTCGTCGATGTCGTGGGTGATGAAGAGGAGGGTGGTCTCGAACATGAGGTGGACGTTCACCATCTCCTCCCGCATCTGGAGCCGGGTGACGAAGTCCAGGGCCCCGAAGGGCTCGTCCATGAAAAGGATCTCCGGGTTGGTGATGAGGGCCCGGGCCACCTCCGCCCGCCGCCGCATCCCGCCGGAGAGCTGGTGCGGGTAGTGCTCCTCGAAGCCCTCGAGGCCCACGAGGTCGAGGTATTCGCGGATCCGGCGCTCCCGTTCCGCCGGGTCCGGGATGAACCGGGCCCCGACGGCCACGTTCTCCCGGGCGGTCATCCAGGGGAAGAGCCCGTCCTCCTGGAAGACGAAGATGTGGCGGGGGCTCGGGCCCCGGACGGGTTCCCCGTCGATGAGGACCCGGCCCGAGGTGGGCCGGTCGAAGCCGGCCAGGATGCGGAGCAACGTGGATTTGCCGCACCCGGAGGGACCGAGGATGCAAGTGAATTCCCCGCCCTTGAGGTGGAGGTTGATGTCCTTGAGGACGAGGTAGTCCGCCCCGGTGCCCCCCAGGCGCGGGCGTCCGGGGATGCGGCGCCGTTCCCGGTAGGCCTTGACCAGCCCCTCGGCGCGCAGCTCCCTCATCGCTCCATCTGGTGCCACCGGATGCTCGGCAGCAGCTCGAGGCGGCGGATGACGAGGTCGAGGCCGAGGCCGATGGCGCCGATCACCACCATTCCCCCCACCACCTGGTCCATGCGGAAGGCGTTGCGGGCGTCCACGATGAGGTAGCCGAGCCCGGACTTCACGGCGATCATCTCGGCCGCCACGATCACCAGCCAGGCCGTCCCCAGGGTGATCCGGAGCCCCACCACGATGCTCGGCCGGGCACCGGGAAGGATGACCCGCCGGAGAAGCTCCACCCCCCGGATGCCGAAGTTGAGGGCCACCCGGATGTAGGTGGTCTTGACGCAGGCCACGCCGCTCATGGTGAAGACCAGGAGCGGGAAGAAGGACGAGAGGAAGATCAGGAAGATGGCGGGCCGGTCGCCGATGCCGAACCAGGTGAGGGCCAGCGGGATCCAGGCCAAGGGCGAGATGGGCCGGAAGAACTGGATCACGGGGTTGAAGAGCCGCCAGCCCAGGGACCAGACCCCGAGCACGAGCCCGAGGGGCACGGCCAGGACCACGGCGAGGAGATACCCCCAGGTCACCCGGAAGAGGCTCGCCACCACGTGATCGAGGAGGCGGCCGGACCAGAGGAGCTCCCAGAGCCCCGCCGCGACGTCCGCGGGCCCCGGCAGAGTCAGGGGCGAGACGTGGAAGGCGGCCACCCCGAGTTGCCAGACCGCCGCGAAGACCCCGAAGCTCAGGAGGGCCGCCGCGAACCGGCGCGGCCGGCCGAGCCCCGCCCCCTCGTCCGGCGTGACGAAGATCTTCTCCTCTCCCACGAGGCTCATGGCGGACCTGGTGCCCCTCTCGTTGCGCACGACCTGTGGGCGTCCCGGCGGCCGGCCCGCGGGATGCCCCGATTCCACCGCTCTTATCGGGCGATCCCGGAACGCCCTTGAGGCGGCGGGGTGCCTCGGCGCAGTTTCCCGGGAAGCGGTCGGCTTGACGACGGCCTCGCCGGAAGTCCCGGCCCGGGGAACCACCCGAGCCAATGGCGCGAGGATGGCTCAGCGAGAATCACCAAGGACGAGGCCCGACCATCGCGAGGAACGAGGCGGACTCATGGTACGCCGCAGCGACGAGGCGATGGGAAGCATCGCCGCCGAGCTTGCCCAGGCCGGGCGAAGTGTTTAGATTAGCCGGGACCGGCCGGCGCCTCGAGACCCGAGGCCGTCGCCCCCCGGCCCCCGGAGCGACCCCATGACCAAAGTCTGCCAGATCGGGCTCTTCGGCCTCGGCACCGTGGGAACCGGCACGGCCCGCATCCTCCTTGACCAGGCGGAGCTCCTCGCCCGGCGGGCCGGCTCCCGGCTCGAGCTCGCCCGTGTCTGCGACCGGCACCCGGACGACCTCCGGGGGCTCCCCCTGGACCCGGGCCGGGTGACGGCCGACGTGCGGGACCTCCTGGACGACCCCGCCATCCGGGTCTTCGTGGAGCTCATCGGCGGCATCGAACCGGCCCGCTCCGTGGTGCTCCAGGCCATCGCGGCCGGCAAGCACGTGGTCACCGCCAACAAGGCCCTGCTCGCCGAACACGGATCGGAGATCTTCGCGGCCGCCGCCGAGGCGGGGGTCGCCGTGGGCTTCGAGGCCAGCGTGGGCGGCGGTATCCCGGTCATCAAGACCCTCAAGGAGGGCCTCGTGGCCAACCGCATCGAGACGGTGGCCGGCATCATGAACGGGACGGCCAACTACGTCCTGACCCGGATGACCGACGACGGCCTCGCCTTCGACGAGGCCCTGGCCGAGGCCCAGCGCCTCGGGTACGCCGAGGCGGACCCCACCTTCGACGTGGACGGCATCGACACCGCCCACAAGCTGGCCATCCTGGCCGCGCTGGCCTTCGCCACCCCGGTGGGCCCGGCCGACATCGCCACCGAGGGCATCTCGCGCCTCACCCCGCTGGACATCACCTTCGCCGCGGAATTCGGGTACCGGATCAAGCTGCTGGCCATCGCCCGGCACCGGCCCGAGGGCCTGGAGCTCCGGGTCCATCCCACCATGATCCCGGCCGACCACCTCCTGGCCCGGGTGGAGGGGGCGGCCAACGCCTTCTACCTGGTGGGCGACGCCGTGGGGCAGGTCCTCCTCCACGGACCCGGGGCCGGGCAGATGCCCACCGGGAGCGCGGTGGTGGCGGACATCGTGGACATCGCCCGGGGCATCGCCGCCGGCGTTCCGCCCTGCGGCGGCCCCTTCGAGGCCCTGGCCCCCGTGCCGCTTCGGCCAATGGAGGCCCTGGTGTGCCGGTACTACTTCCGGTTCTCCGCCAAGGACCGCCCCGGCGTGCTCGCCCGGATCGCCGGCATCCTGGGCGACAACGGCATCAGCATCGCCGCGGTGATCCAGAAGGGCCGGCGGAGCCGGGCCGCGGTCCCCATCGTCATGCTGACCCACGAGGCGGAGGAGGCCCGGGTGCGCCGGGCCCTCGCCCGCATCGACGAACTCGACGTCGTGACGGACCCGACCACGGTGATCCGCATCGAGGATCCCGCCACCCTCGCGGCGTCCGCCAACGCGGAGGTGACACCCGCATGAACGAGCCGAAGACGGCGGCCGCCCCGGCCGAAGGGGCCGGAGAACCGGCCGAAAAGTCGCCCAGGTACGTCGTCCTCATCGGGGACGGCATGGCCGACTACCCGGAGGCGGTGCTCGGCGGCAAGACCGCCCTCGAGGCCGCCCGGACCCCCACCCTGGACACCCTGGCCCGGCTCGGCGAGATGGGCCTGGTGACCACCATCCCCGAGGGCATGCCGCCCGGGAGCGACGTGGCCAACATGTCGCTCCTGGGCTACGACCCCGAAAGGCACTACACGGGCCGCGGCCCCCTCGAGGCCGCGGCCATGGGGGTGGCCCTGAACCCCGAGGACGTGGCCTTCCGGTGCAACCTGGTCACCCTGGGCTTTCGCGAGGGCCGGGTGGTCATGCAGGACTACAGCGCCGGCCACATCACCGACGACGAGGCCCGGGAACTCGTCACGGGCCTGGCCCCCCTGGTCTCGGGCCGGTCCTTCGAGCTCCGGCCGGGGGTGAGCTACCGCCACCTCCTCGTCTGGCGGGGCGGGCCGGAGGGCCTCGACACCGTCCCCCCCCACGACGTGACCGGCCAGGACGTCACGGAGGCCTGGTACGCCTACGAGGAGGAGCCCCTCCTCTACGAGCTCCTCACCAAGGCGGTCACCTACTTCCATCGCCACGAGGTCAACGAGCGGCGGCGCCGCGAGGGCAAACCCCCGGCCAACGCCCTGTGGCCCTGGGGCCAGGGGCGGCGGCCCCGGATCGCCCCCCTGCGGGATCTCTACGGGGTGGAGGGGGCGGTGGTGGCCGCCGTGGACCTCATCAAGGGCCTCGGCGCCTGGGCCGGCCTCCAGGGGATCTCCGTCCCCGGGGCCACCGGCTGGATCGACACCAACGTCCGCGGCAAGGCCCAGGCCGCCCTCGAGGCCGCCCGCGAAAAGGACCTCGTGGTGGTGCACCTCGAGGCCCCGGACGAGGCCGGCCACATGGGGGACGCCAAGGCCAAGGTCCGCGCCATCGAGCGCTTCGACAAGGAACTGGTGCTCCCCGTCCTCGAGGGCCTCAAGGACCTCGGGGCCCCCTTCCGGCTGCTGGTGGTGACGGACCACTTCACCCCCGTCCGGCTCCGGACCCACGCCCCCGGACCGGTTCCCTTCGTGCTCTACGACAGCCTGAACCCCGCCGAGCACCAGGGCGCGGCCTTCACGGAGGCCGAGGCCGCCAAGACCGGCATCCGCCTGGAGGCCGGGCACCATCTCCTGCCCCGCCTCCTGGGCCGGCCTCCGGCGGACGCCGACCCCTCTCCCAAGAAGCGATGACGGCCGCCGCCCGGAACCGGGGAGGCCCCACCCCGGACCTCGCCCTCCGCGAGCCCGTGCACCGGCATTCGTACCGGGTCATCTACGGCGACACCGACGCCGCCGGGGTGGTGTACTACGGCAACTACCTCCGCCTCCTCGAGATGGGGCGGACGGAATACTTCCGGCACCGGTTCGGCCTCTCCTACCGGCAGCTCGGGGAAGAAGGAATCCTCCTCCCGGCGACCGAGGTCTACTGCCGGTACAAGGCCTCGGCCCGCTACGACGACGACCTGGTGATCGCCACCTCGCTGGCCCGCCACACCCGGGTGACCCTCCGGTTCCACTACGAGATCACCCGGGAGGCGGACGGGCGGCTCCTGGCGGCGGCCTTCACCACCCATGCCGCCGTGGACCGAAACGGCCGTCTGACCTCCTTGCCGGAGGCCCTGCGCCGGTGCCTCGAGGTCGGGACACCGGCAACCGGCCGTCCTGGCGGCAAGGAGGCCCCTCCCTCCCGTTGACAGGCCAACGGCGGCTGTTAATATGAGGCCGGTGATTCCTCCCCGGTCGTTCAGACACCCACGGATGCCGACGCGAACGGGCCACACCCGCCCGCCAAGGAGAGCATGATCCCGGAAGAGGTCATCCGAAGCGTCCGCGAGGCCGCCCGGATTCGCGAGATCGTGGGTGAATACCTCCCCCTGAGGCGCGCCGGGCGCAGCTGGATGGGCGTCTGCCCCTTCCACGCCGACACGGATCCCTCCTTCAGCGTCAACGAAGACCGCCAGACCTTCCACTGCTTCGGGTGCGGGGAAGGCGGTGACGTCTTCAAGTTCCTCATGAAGGTGGAGGGCCTCACCTTCGTGGAGGCGGTCAAGGCCCTGGCGGCCCGCTACGGCATCCCCGTTCCGGAACGCCCCCTCTCGCCCCGTCAGCAGGCCGTAAAGGACCAGCGGGAGCAGCTGGCGGCAGCCAACGAGCTGGCCGCCGAGGTCTACCGGGAGGCCCTCGAGAAGGCCCCCGAGGCCGCCGAGGCTCGCGCCTACCTCGACCGCCGGGGCCTTGCGCCCGAGATCCGGCGGCGTTTCCGCCTGGGATGGGCCCCCGACCGATGGGACTTCCTGGCCCGGCGCCTGGAGGCCGCCGGGGTCCCGGCGGCCACCGGCATGGCCGCCGGCCTCCTGGCCGAGCGTCGGAGCGGTTCCGGCTGCTACGACCGCTTCCGCGGGCGGATCGTCTTCCCCATCCTCGACCTCTCCGGCCGCGTGGTGGCCCTGGGCGGCCGGCTCATCCGGGACGGCCAGCCCAAGTACCTCAACTCCCCCGAGACCCCCCTCTACCGGAAGGGCGAGGTGCTCTACGGCCTGCACCAGAACCGGGAGGCCGTGCGGCGGGCCGGCCGGGGCTTCGTGGTGGAGGGGTACATGGATCTCCTGGCCCTGGTCCAGGCCGGCATCGAGGCCGTGGCCGCCACCCTGGGCACCGCCCTCACCGCGGAGCACGCGGGGCTCCTCCACCGCTATGCCCGGGAATGGATCCTGGTCTTCGACGCCGATCCGGCGGGCCTCAAGGCGGCCCTCCGGTCCATCCCCCTCCTGCTCCGGGAGGATCTCAACGTCCGGGTCCTGTGTCTCCCGGAAGGAGACGACCCGGATTCCTTCGTCCGGCGCGAGGGGCCGAAGGCCTGGTGGGCCCTGGCGGAGGCGGCTCCGGCATGGATCGACTTCGCCCTGGACCAGGGACGCCGACTCCACGGGGACACCCCTGAGGGCACGGCCCGGGCCGTGGACGACCTCGTCCCGCTCCTCGAGGCCGTCCGCGACCCGGTCCGCCAGTCCCTCCACGTGGCCCACGTCTGCCGGCGGACCGGCCTCCGGGAAGACAGCCTCGTCCAGCGCCTGCGGATGGAGCGCCGCGGCGCCCCGCGCGAGCGCCGGGCGGCGGCGCACGGAGGCGGCGCCGTCCAGGCCACGGCGCAGAAATCCCTGGTGGGCTTCCTCCTCTGCCACCCGGAGCACGTGCCCGCCTTCGCGGGCGAAGGCCTCGAGAACTGGCTGGACGACCCGGACCACCGGGAACTCTGGAACGGCCTCGTCCACCTCATGGAGGCCGGTGGCCCCCTGGACCTGGCCACCTTCCTCCTCCGCCTGGAAGGCCTCCCCGAGCTCAAGGCCCTGGCCGCCCGCCTGGCCAAGGAGACCCCTGCCTGCGACGACATCGAGGCGACGGTTCACCGCCTCTTGACGTATTGCCGAGAACAAAGGAAGAAGGCGCTTCGGCGGGAACTCCTGGACCGAATCCGGAGTGACCCCGCCGGCGATCCGGCCCGGATACTGGAACAGATCCAGGCGCTTCGATGACACGCCCCGCCGCGCCCGGGGGGCCCTGCCCAAAGGAGGGGAGCATGGGAGACCCGACCAAGGATTCCACGGGGGTGCACGAGAAGACCCCACCGGCGGCCTCCGCCGGGCGCTCCCGGCCGAGACGGCGGCCGCCCATCCTGCCCGGCGAAGCCCCGGAGCACATCCCGGCGGCCGCCGAAACCGACGTGGAACCCGACCTGCATCTCGACGACGATGCCGCGGAAGACCGGGATCCCGCCTTCCCCCTGGAAGCCGACGCGGCACCCGAGGCCGACCTCCCGCCCGATCCGGAGGAGGTGGTCCACGCCGCGGGCCCATCGGTGGACCCCGTCCGGATCTACCTGCGGGAGATGGGGGCCACGGAGCTGCTGACCCGCGACGACGAAGTCCGGATCGCCGAGGCCATGGAATCCGGGGAACGGCGCATGCTGGCCGCCGCCTTCGGCTGCCCGCGGGCCGTGGAGAACTTCCTCATGACGGGCCTGGACCTCATCCGCCCGCCCGCCGCCTCCAGGAAGAAGGCCGCCGAAGACGACGGGACGAAGGCGCGGGAGATCCCGGCCGCCGCCGGGGCCCTTGCCCGCTGCCTCGAGATCGTGGCCCGGCGCCACGCGGCCAACCTCGCCCTCTGGAAGGAAGGGATCGACACCCCCCCCGACCGGCGGACGCTCCGCCGCCTCCAGAAGAAGATGGCCCGAAACCGCCGCCACATGATCGCCCCCTTCCAGGAACGGCGGATCGAGCGCCCCCTGCTGCTGAGCGCCTGCGAGACCTTCCGCGTGGTCTACGAGGAATTCCGGGAGGCCCCCGACGAGGAGACCTGGGCCGCCTTCGGCCTCACCACCGGCCAGCTCCGCCTCTTCCACCGGCAGCTCCAGGAGGGGGAACGCCGGGTCAAGAGGGCCAAGGACCAGCTGATCAAGGCCAACCTGCGCCTGGTGGTGAGCATCGCCAAGAAGTACGGAAACCGCGGCCTCCACCTCCTGGACCTGGTCCAGGAGGGCAACATCGGCCTCATGAAGGCGGTGGAGAAGTTCGAGTACCGCCGCGGCTACAAGTTCAGCACCTACGCCACCTGGTGGATCCGGCAGGCCATCACCCGGGCCATCGCCGACCAGTCGCGCACCATCCGCATCCCGGTCCACATGGTGGAGACCATGAACAAGGTCATCCGGGCCACCCGGATCCTCACCCAGGAGACCGGGCGCACGCCCGGGCCGGACGAGGTCGCCGCCTGCCTCAACCTGCCCGAGAAGAAGGTGGCCCAGATCCTCAAGATCGCCCGCGACCCCGTCTCCCTCGAAACGCCCATCGGCGACGAGGAAGACAGCATGCTGGCGGACTTCATCGAGGATCCCAACGTCCCGCCGCCGGAGGAGGCCGCCGCCGCCCAGAACCTCGTGGAGAAGACCCGGTCGCTGCTCGCCACCCTGACGCCCCGGGAGGAGAAGGTCCTCCGCCTCCGCTTCGGCATCGGGGAACAGTGCGACCACACCCTCGAGGAGGTGGGCCGCGACTTCATGGTCACCCGGGAGCGGATCCGCCAGATCGAGGCCAAGGCGCTCCGAAAGCTCCGCCACCCGAGCCGCAGCCGGCTCCTCAAGAGCTTCATGGAGAAGTAGGCCGAGAGCCCGCCGGGGCAACCGGGCGGCGAGGCGGCGCGAGCGGGGAGCATGCCCGGGCCGCCGTCGTCCTTGACATCCGGCGCGATGGTGGGTAAGTAAAGCCCGACGATCGGGCCGTTAGCTCAATTGGTAGAGCAACTGACTCTTAATCAGTAGGTTCGGGGTTCGAGACCCTGACGGCCCACCAGGAAACGACGGGGCCGGGCGAAACGCCCGGCCCTTTTCTGATGGCGTCGCAAAGAGTCGCGGGCTGCCGTGTTGCTTCGGATGCCCTCGTCGTTGCGGCGCAGCTCAAGTACGCCTCATTCCCTCGCGCCTTGCATTTGGCGATTCTTCCCGAGCCTCCACTCTGATAAGCCTCTCTACAGCCTCGCGCTGCTTTCTTGAGCCTTGCATTTGGCGATTCTTCCCGAGCCTCCACTCAGAAGACCTTTTACGAGACCATCTTTTTTGCGCCGGCGGTCGGCTCAACGCCGCCGGGCGGCGGCCTCGGGATCGGGAAGATCCCCGAGCCGCACCAGGCAGTAGAGGCCGTGGAAGGTGGCCGGCGGCGTGGTCCCGTATCCCGGGCGCGGCCCGAAGCCGCCGTTGTAGGGCACGTAGAGCGAGTGGACGAACCGGCGGATGGACGCGGTGTCCACCTCCGCCAGGGCCCCGAGCCGGGCCAGGGCCGAAAGCTCCTGCGCCATGGCCTCCAGGAAGGGCAGCCCCCGGAACTTCTTCCCCTTGACGAGCCCGGAATAGCGGGTCCCCTTCAGGAACTTCACGGCACGGGCGCGGACCTCCGGCGTGAGGGCGCCGAGCTCGGCGAGCGCCGATACCGCCAGGTCCGTGGCCCGGACGGAGGCGGGCTTTCCGGGCAGCATGGCGAAGCCGCCCCCGGCCGCCTCGTGCCGCCGGATGAAGGCGGCGGTCCGCTTCCGGTCCAGGCGGTCCAGGGCGCCGAGCCGGGCCAGGGCGCTCACCCCGCGGCAGGTGGCCGCGAGGGACGGGGCCGCCCCGGGCTCGGGCCGAAGCCCCCCGGAGTCGTCCGCCATGGCGGCGAGGAAGGCGGCGGCCTTCTTGGCGTCCACGGCGTCCCGGCGGCCCAGGAGGTCCAGCGCGCGCAGGGCGAAGTCGGTCTCCAGCACCCCGGACCTGGGATCGTACTTCGGCTCGGAGCGGAACCCCCCGTCCGGCCCCTGGCACTTGGCCACGAAGGCCGCCAGCCGGTCGGCCATCTCCTTCGGCACGGGCCGGCCGAGGGCCGTGCGCGAGTAGACGTGGTAGTAGGCGAAGCTCACGGAGTCGGGGAACCGGTCGCGGGCGGCCCACCGGTCGAGCAGGGCGGCGGTCTTTTCGAGGTCAGGGGCCGGAGCCGCTCCCCCGGCGGCGGGACACGGGGCGGCCGAGGCGAAGGCCAAGTACAAAACGAAGAGGACGAAACGGATCATGGCGGCTCACTCCTGGATGACCGGCGTGCCGGTGCCGGGCATGCCTCGTACCGGTTCGAAGCGGTGGGCAGGCACACCCGAAGGACGGCACCCGTTCGGGACGCACCCAAAAAGGGGGGAGGGCGAACCCTCCCCCCTTGCTTACGCGGTCGAGCGACCGGCGTCAAGCCCTAGTGCGGCGGCTTGCCCCAGGTGCTGCTCTTGCCGGTGTGGCAGGTGTCGCAGACGCCGATGGGGCGCGGGTCGTTCTGGAGCGCCTCGATCTGCGCGTTGTCCGCCGGCAGGGTGGAAGGATAGAGGGCATGCGGCTCGCCGTGGCAGGTGGAGCAGAGGATCTTGTCGTTCCGGTGGCCGCGGCTGTTGAGGTACTGCCCGAAGATCCCCATGTTGAGGTAACCCTTGGCGTCGCCCTCGCCCGTGGAGCTGTGGCACTTGGAACAGGTGGGCAGGGTCCGGTCGGACCATGGATCCAGGAGCTGGCCCTCGGCCACCCGCTGGTTGAGGTCCCCGTGGCAGTCGGTGCACCAGACGGGATGGCCGTCGATGGTCTTCCCGGTGTGGTGGCCGCGGAAGCAGTTCACGTTGTTGCCCGGGTGGCACCGGTAGCAGTCGCTGGCGATGTCCGGGTCGTAC